>JBCDCU010000054.1:0-14393 GCA_039181265.1 Pseudomonadota bacterium
GCCTCGGCCACGCGATGAATTGCGAGCTCACCTACGAAAACCATGTCCCGGTTCAGACCAATTATGATGCCTATGAGGGGATGCGTCTCTACCAGGCCCCAGACATCCTGGTGAGGGGGCTTGAAAACGGCGAGCAAATCCGTGGGATTGGTGAACCCGCCGTTCCACCAGCGGCCCCGGCACTTGCGAACGCGATCTTTGCGGCAACAGGAAAAAGGGTCCGTGAATTACCGCTCAACAAGCATGTGACCTTCGCTTGACGTTAAGCGCCGATATTCCGACAGCATCGGGGCGAAACCTTTAGGACGGGCGATTTTGCACTGATACTATCGCAAAAATACTCCGTCGCATTACCCGATATGCCCTGCGTTTTTCACTCGGGCTCAGCGTAAAATCTCCTCGTCAAAATGGTCCAATATTGTAAGGGTGCGCTCTAGCCCTTGCCTTTCCAAGGGACCAGCCAGTTTTCCGCGTACCTCATCAGAATGTCGATGCCGTAGCCGATGAGGCCGATCAGAATAATCCCCATGATAACAATATCTGTGAGCTGAAACTTCGACGCGACGATGATCATCATGCCACCACCTTTTTCAGCCGCGACAAGTTCAGCTGCGACCACAGTCCCCCAGCAGACACCCATAGCGACCCGCGCGCCAGTGAAGATCTCCGGCAGTGAATTCGGCACGATGACCTTGGTGAGCACCTGCCATTTGGATGCACCCAACGAATAGGCGGCATGGACTTTCGAGATCTTGACGCCGGAGACACCCGCTCGGGCCGCGATGGTCATGATCCATAGTGCAGCCAAAAACAGGAGCGAAATCTTGCCTGTTTCCCAGATCCCGAACCAGATGATGATCAATGGGATCAACGCGAGCGGCGGTACCGGCCGCATGAATTCGACAATCGGGTCGAACCAACCGCGAAACCAGTTCGAAAGACCCATTGCGTATCCAAGCGGAATACCGACAAGGGATCCGAGTGCAAAGCCAAGCAGAACCCGCCACAAGGACGAACCAAGGTGTTCAAAGAGGGTGAAATTCCGGTAGCCGTCACTGGAAATCTCGATCAAACGTGCCCAGACCGCTTCGGGCGCAGGCAGATAGATCGGCGACATCTGCCAGCCCTGATAAGGTTGGAAGAAGAGGCTACCCTTGGCGCTCATGCGCACCGTCCCATTGTCGACCGATACGCTTCCCTCTGGCGCAATCTCTTGACCGTTTACGTGGGTGATCGCGTATCCGTCTTCCCGGTAGCCTTCGTCATTGCGTTTCGCGCCGACAATTTCGCTCGTCCATTCTTTGACGCGAACCGCATCGTTCTTCGCAAATCCGTCGCCTTCCCGGCCCTCAAGGCTTGGTTTTTCCGCCTGTTCTGCAAGTGGTTGCACGACGACGAAAACGGTTGCGTCATCGGTCTCGCCGGTCGCGCTTCTTGCCGTGTAGGTAAACTCGGTTTCGCCCAGAAAATGCGCGGGCATATGAATTGGGACAAGCTTTGACCCGGTGAAAGCGCCCCATAGAATGAAGATCGTAACAACCGAGACGACCGAGGCGAACCGGTTTGCAGTCACCGCGCTTTCGTCTCCGAATGTCACGGTTTTCAGGCTTGTGAAGTCGTGATGCTCGCGTCGGCTTTCGATCGCCCTGTACGCCATGAACGCCGCAACAAAGATCGCCACATAGAAGACTAAAAACATCATGCGCCATTCTCCGTCCGGCCCATAATTTCTTCTTCCATCTCCCAGATCATGGAAAGAATCTCCTCACGGCGTGGGCCGAACTCAGGATGTTTCTTCACTTCCCGAAGGTCCTGGCCAACGCCAAGTTCCGCGAAGGGAAGGCGGTATTCTTTGTGAATCCGGCCTGGTCTCGGCGCCATAACAAGAAGCCGCTCTCCAAGAAGCAAAGCCTCCTCGACCGAATGGGTGATCAGGATGATGGTCTTGTTGGTTTCTTTCCAGAGCTTCAGGACAAGCCCCTGCATTTTTTCGCGCGTCAGTGCATCGAGCGCGCCCAGCGGCTCGTCCATTAGGATCACATCCGGATCGTTCGCGAGACAGCGTGCAAGCGCAACGCGCTGCTGCATCCCGCCGGAAAGCTCATAAACGGCCTTGTCCTTGAATTCGCCAAGACCAACCGTGTCGAGCAAATGTTCGACAATCTCGTTGGTTTCCTTGCGTCCAAGTCCTTTCATGTCGGGCCCGAAAGCGACATTCTTCCGCACGCTCATCCATTCGAAAAGAGCGCCTTGCTGAAACACCATGCCCCGTTCCGGACCGGGGCCTGCCACTTTTTTGCCGTTCAACATGACGGCGCCTTCCGTCGGTGCGAGAAAGCCCGCAACGATATTGAGCAAGGTTGTTTTTCCGCAACCGGACGGACCGAGAACTGACAGCAGTTCGCCTTCCTTCAGATCAAGGGAAACGTTCTTGAGCGCCTGGACAGCGCCGCCTTTCGGCAGGTCAAAGCGCATAGATAAATTGTCGATGTGAAGTCCGGTCAAAATGCCCCCAACTCAGCCGGTAAAACCAGAAGGCCCGGCATTAAGCCGGGCCTTCCTATTCGATGATCTACGATCCGATTTTTGCGGCTGCCTCAAGGTAGCTTGAGTCCACCGCATCGTCATAAGAACCGCGTGCTGACGGGATTGTTCCCTGTTCGACAAAAAAGTCGGCGACTTCTTTGAGGAACTTCTGGGTGCCGCCGCCGAGCCATTTCTCGCTCAATTGTTCTTCAACGTTCGGGAAGGCAAAACCCTTCATCGTTTCCGCTGTCGGACCTTCGTCCATACCCGCAGCCTTAGCGATGACAGGGATCATCTCGCCTGTGCCACCTGCGGCGAACTTTGCGTTCATGTCAGCCGTAACCTTCAGGAACTTTGCCAGGAGGTCTGCATTTTCTTTCGCCCAGGCTGTTGGAACGGTAGTGGCATCAAAGACTTGAATGCCGAGTTCCTCTTTTTCCGCCCCGGTCAGAAGGATGTTGCCGTGCTCTTTCATGCGGCGCAGAGCACCACCCCAGCCGCAGACCATATCAAGGTTGCCATTCGCGAATGCTGCTGCGCCATCCGGCGGTGCCATATCGACAATCTTCATGGTCGACGTGTCGACACCGAAATGCGCCATTTGCTTCAGGAAACCATAATGGGCAGCTGTTCCGATCGGAACGCCGACTTCCTTGCCTTCGAGTTCCTTTGCGTTCTCTTTCTCGATCTCAAGGCTGGACCGCACGACGCAATTGTCGTTCTCAGAGTAAGAGACAGCGACATCGACAACCTGAAGGTCCTGACCCGCAGATGTTGCGACCACGAAAGGTGGAATCCCCTGACTGAAGGAGATTTGCACGTCGCCGGACGCCATCGCGGCAGACATTGCCGTCCCGGCGTCGAATGAACGCCAGTTGATTTTCACGCCAAGCTCTTTCTCGTAGATTTCTTTCGCCTGCGCGAACTGGTTCGGTGTCGGCCATTCCAGGAAATAGGCGACCGTGATTTCATCTGTTGCCTGCGCTGCGGTGCTCGCCATAAGGGCTGCGGCCGAGGCACAAGCAAGTAGGCCCAATTTTCTTATCATGTTGTTCTCTCTCCCATATTCACTCAGCGCGGAGTTGCGATTGGCCTATCGTTCAGATTACCTGTGCAGCGCGCCAAGCCCGCATCGTTGCACAAAGGTTTGACCTGTCAAGTGGCAAAAAACGGGCAAATGCCTGCCGGAAATTGAACCTCAGCGACCAAGAAGGTCCTCTTGAACCCGCTGCCGGTTTATTGACCACAGTCAAGAGATGCCAGGAAAGCGCGGGCTTCTTCGGCTATCATCGCTTCTTCGTTCGCAGCGATTGTGTGTACTGAGAGGGGGCCGAGAAAAGAGAGCCCGTCCAGAACACGCTTTCTGATGGCTTCAGCATTCTCACCGACCCCGCCTGTAAAAATGATTGCATCTGCGCCGCCGATTTCAGCGGCTATTGCCCCGGCTTCCCGGATAATACGGTGGCAATAAACATCGACTGCGAGCTTTGCTTCCGCGGTTTCGGATGCGAGAAGCTGTCGCATGTCATTGATGCCACCGGACAGGCCCTTCAGTCCGCTTTCGGAGAATAGGATTTGCCGGATATCAGAAACCGGAAGACCCATCTCCTCGGCCATGAAAAGGATGGCGCCAGGATCGGTCAGCCCCGGCCGTTCGCCCATCACGAGGCCGTCGAGCGGCGTGAAACCCATTGTGGTCGCCTGGCTTTTCCCGGAAACAAGGCCACAGAGGCTTGCACCGTTCCCGAGATGGGCCGCTATAACCCGCGCCTCTTGAAGTCCAAGACGGCGTAGGGACCGCGCAATCCACGCATAGGAAAGGCCGTGGAATCCATAGCGCCGGACACCACGGTCGCGGATTCGCTTCGGCAAAGCATAGGTTGTGGCGCGCTCTGGAATGGTCGCGTGAAAGGCTGTGTCGAAGCAGGCAATCTGCTGGAGTCCGCGTGTCGCAAGGGAGCGCATAGCGGAAAGAGCATAGGGTTGATGCGTCCGTGCAAGGGGCACTAGTGCTTCAAGCTCCGTAACCACCATATCGTCGATGCGGACAGGAGAAAGAAATCGGGCACCGCCATGAACAACGCGATGACCTGCGACAACGATCTCATCTGAAAAATGCTCATCCAGCAAGGCAAGCAGATGATCGAGAGCAACCGAGTGAGGATAGGCGGAGTCATCAGATGCATCGGGGAGGAGCGTTAGCGCTTCCATCCCCTTCAGGCCAAAGCGCGCATCCGGCGTGCCGAGGCGTTCAGCGACAGCAACGGCCAAAGGTTGATCGCCGCCGGTGACGCTAAAGAGCGCCACCTTCAGGCTTGATGACCCGGCATTGACAACGAGTATCGCGTCAGCCACGCGAAATGTCCCGTCAGGCTCCGGCTTGCGGCCGCATGTCAGCGGGATCGATGCCGGCAACAACAACCGGTTTCTTCATCGCATCACGACGGAACGGCTCACCGAGTTCCTGATTGAGCACGCATTCGATGAAGATGGTTTCACCCTTTGTCATCTGTGCTTCGATCGCATCATTGAGCGCCTGCGTTAGAGCCTCCATCGAGCGAACCTGAATGCCTTTCAATCCGCAGGCTTCAGCAACCTTGGCGTACTCGACGCCGAGATTAAGTTCGGTTCCAACAAAGTTGTCGTCGAACCATAGAGTCGTATTGCGCTTTTCCGCACCCCATTGATAGTTGCGGAAGATCACCATTGTGATCGGTTTCCAGTCATTGCGTCCGCACGCCGTCATTTCGTTCATGGAAATGCCGAATGCTCCGTCCCCAGCAAAGCCAACGCAGGGCACATCCGGGCGTCCGATCTTCGCGCCGAGAATGGACGGCAGCCCATATCCGCAAGGTCCAAACAGGCCGGGCGATAAATATTTGCGTCCTTCTTCGAAACTTGGATAGGCGTTACCGATGGCGCAGTTGTTTCCGATATCGGTTGAGATGATCGCTTCCTTGGGGAGTGCCGCCTGAATGGCCCGCCACGCCATACGCGGGCTCATGCGTTCCGGCTCGCGGGTGCGTGCCCGTTCATTCCAATTGGTGCCCGGATCGTCGTCTTCATGATCCATCGAAGACAGTTGCTGAAGCCACGCCGACTTGGTCTGATGGACAAGCGCTTCGCGTTCGCTTCGCCCGGCGTCCCCGGCATTTGGGCTAAGGTGACCAAGAATTTGTTCCGCAACGCGTTTCGCATCGCCTTGAATGCCGACGGTGACTTTCTTGGTAAGGCCGATCCGATCTGCATTGATATCGACCTGAATAACTTTCGCATCTTTCGGCCAATAATCGATATCGTAGGCGGGCAGGGTTGAGAACGGATTGAGCCGCGTGCCAAGGCAGAGAACCACATCAGCCTTCGATATGAGCTCCATAGCAGCTTTAGAACCGTTATAACCAAGCGGACCGCAGGCTAACGGATGGCTTCCTGGAAAGGCATCATTATGCTGATAACCGCAGCAGACGGGAGCAGAGAGCCGTTCGGCCAGTGTCTTTGAAGCATCGATGGCGCCGCCGATGACAACGCCCGCACCGTTCAGAATGACCGGGAATTTCGCATTTGAAAGCAGATCAGCAGCTTCCTTGATGGCCGCCTCACCACCGCGCGGGAGTTCAAGCCGAATAATCTGCGGAAGCTCGATGTCGATGACTTGTGTCCAGTAATCACGCGGAACATTGATTTGTGCAGGCGCTGAGCCGCGCCATGCGTTATCAATCACGCGGTTCAGAACCTCCGCCATGCGCGATGGGTCGCGCACCTCTTCCTGATAACAGACCATGTCCTCGAACAGCTTCATCTGTTCGATTTCCTGAAAGCCGCCCTGACCGATTGTCTTGTTGGCGGCTTGCGGCGTTACGAGAAGCAACGGGGTGTGGTTCCAGTAGGCTGTCTTCACCGGTGTAACGAAGTTGGTAATGCCGGGCCCGTTCTGAGCAACCATCATCGCCATTTTCCCGGAAGCCCGCGTATATCCGTCCGCCATCATCCCGGCATTGCATTCGTGGGCACAGTCCCAGAACGTAATCCCGGCTTTCGGGAACAGATCGGAAATCGGCATCATTGCTGAACCGATGATACCAAATGCATGTTCAATCCCATGCATTTGCAGCACTTTTACAAAGGCTTCCTCAGTGGTCATTTTCATCGGCGGGCTCCTCCAAACATAAGTTGCGTCGCCCTTTGAGGCATGTGGTCAAAGGCGCAGAACGATCACCCGTCCTAGCAGGAAAAACGAGCCCTATTCAATAGACCTTGAGACTTGAGACCGGGTACGGAAAACCACTTGGAACAGACGTTCCAGATGCCCGTTCGTCAAGCTGAATCGAGAGCGCGAATCGCTGTCTAAGTAGTAAACCTGTCAACTCACAAAGTGGGTCAATCGAGCACGATTTCGTGTGTGTTTGTTAGGTCCATTAACTCCATTTGTGTGCATGTGGCAGCTGATCACATTTCTGCCCGTTATCTGCCCCGTTTTCTTCATGATCGCACCACAAAACCTCGACACGTTCGCCGCGACGTTGGCGGTGATTCCCAGGGGCTTGGGAACCCTCCGCTATCAAGTGTTACTCAATACAGGGGAAAGCTTATGCTTGAATCCAATCTGGTTTTCGAACTTGCCGATCTTATGGAGTTTGAAGGGGCTATCGCCGATGCGGTAGAGGTTGCTCACTCCGAGACTTTGGAGCTTGAAGGAGGGACGTTCGCGCTCACCTTCGAGGCCGATGATGTGTCGGGCCGCAAAACGCTTTTCTCCAAGGATGGCAGTGGTTTAGAGAATGGCGGACACTTTACGGGATGGATTGAAAACGGCGAACTGAAGATCCGTCTGCAATCCGATCAGGTATCCAAAACGCTCACGGTTCCTGATCTCGCAATTGAACCGAACGTCACACACCATCTTGCAGTTTCTTTCGGCGACAATGGGCTAATTGTCTATGTCGACGGGCAACTGGCGGGAGCAGAGGGTGACTTCCTGCAAGGAATAGATGCCAATATGCGTGAGCTGCTGCTCGGCGCCTCGGCAACGCATCGTCAGAACGATGACCAGAATCCCCGCGATCCCTTCGATGGCACGATCTCTGATTTCCAGGTCTATGACGTTCAGGTGAATGCGCTCGAAGCGGCGTCACTTGCAGGCGCTGTAGACCCGGCTTTTGAGACGGCGGCACTTGATGCGCTCGCAGCAGAAGAACTCATGCCGGCTCTCGCACAGCTTCATCATGGTTCCGATACGCTCCGCGACATTGTCTCCGACTATGGCTTCAATCACCACGGTGTTCTGATTGGCGGTTCCCCAATCGTTGAAGGGACGGATGCTGGCGAAGCGCTCGATGGCGATGACACGGCGAACCAGATTAATGGCGGGCTTGGCAATGACACGATCACCGGCAATGGCGGTGACGATGTTCTCCAGGGCGGCTATGGCAATGATGACATCTATGGCGGCGACGGCAACGACGTGATCGATGGCGGCCACGGTGAAGACGCGCTTTACGGTGGTGCCGGAGACGATTTTATCATCGCGCAAGCCGACGGTCGCGAAGGGTACGTCACTTATGATCCAGACCGCGATGAAGAAATCGATGAATACAGCGGTGATCAGGTCACGGGCCAGGTCTACCCTGATCAGCCGATCAACGCCGATGACGTTCTCACCGGCGGTGAAGGCAATGACATTTTCTATTTCCAGACGCTGATCAATGCGAAAGAAAAGTTCATCCGCGAACACACCAATGACGACGGCACGATCCGCTGGCATGGTGTTGCGGGCGAAAACAACAACATCCACGACCACTGGGTTGATGTAATCGGCAACGATGTCATCACTGACTTCACCGCTGGCGAAGACCGCATCATCATTGAAGGCCACACAACGGAGATCCTGTCCGTCGAGAACGGCGATGCAAATGGGGATGGCGTGCTTGATCACTCTGTGATCACGCTCTTCTCCGATCAGGGTGGCGGTGGCGGCGCCCATAACGAGGATATTCTCGGCACCATCACTGTTTACGGCGACCTGATTTCTGAAGCCGACATCGAACAGGATGCCGGGCCTGCCTATGGTATTGTTCGCGATATCAACCGCATCGACGAGGCGATCACGCCACTTGCTGTCGCTGAGGAGCGCGGTGAGATTGCGCCGCTTGCCATTGACACTGTTCCGCCTGTCACGACTGCATCTGGCGTTGAAAGCGTCTTTCAGATTACCGAGAGCTTCGATTTCGCGGGCGACAATGAAGACTTCTTCCAGGCGTCTCACCAGGACGCGCTCGAACTGGCGAACGGAACTTATGCGCTAACGTTCAACGCAGATGATGTAACGGGAACCAGGACGCTCTTTTCCAAGGATGGGCGTGACTTCCAGTCCGGCGGGCACCTGAAACTCTACATTCAAAACGGCGAATTGAAGTTGCGGTCCCAGTCAACGGATGAATCCGAGCACGTCACCGTTCCGGATCTGACCATCGAAGCTGGTCAGACATATCATGTTGCTGTCTCATTCGGCGACAATGGCGTCCAGATCTATGTTGACGGAAAGCTCGCAGCCGCGGAAGCGGAGTTTATTCAAAGCATGGAACTCAACACCCGGGCTCTTGTGCTGGGTGCCTCTGGTTCAAGCCGCCAGAATGACCTTCAAACGCCGCGCGATCCATTCGACGGGACAATTTCCGACTTTGTCGTTTTCGGCGAGCAATTGTCTCCTGTCGATATGGCAGCCTTGTCCGGCATGGCCGACCCTGCGATCGGTTTCGAAGCACTTGCTTCTGTATCCTATGAAGAGCTTATGCCGGCACTTGCGCAGCTTCACCACGGCTCGGACGAGCTGCGTGATCTCGCGGTCGAATATGGTTTCAATCATGCGGGTGAGCGGATTGACGGCGCACCTGTTGAACAAGGAACCGACGGCGACGACACCATCGATGCGTCAGGTGATGGCGATGCAGCCAATCTCATCTTCGCCGGGCTTGGCGATGATGATGTGACCGGCGGCGGCGGCGACGACGTTCTGCAGGGCGGATATGGCAATGACACGCTCTATGGCGGCGACGGTAACGACGTTATCGACGGCGGCCATGGTGAAGACTTTCTCTATGGCGGAGCGGGCAACGACTTCCTGATTGCCCAGGCCGACGGGCGGGAAGGTCCTGTCACATATGACCCCGACAGGGACGAAGGCATTGATGCCGACAGCCAGGATCGCGTCACCGGACGGGTTTACCTCGATCAGCCGATTGAAGCGGACGATGTTCTGACGGGCGGTGAAGGCAATGACATCTTCTACTTCCAAACCCTCATCAATTCGAAAGAGCGCTACATTCGCGAACACACCAATGATGACGGTACAATCCGCTGGCACGGCGTCGCCGGTGAAAACCAAAACATCCACGACCACTGGGTAGATGTGATTGGTAATGATGTCATCACCGACTTCACGCTTGGCGAAGACCGTATTCTGATCGAAGGTCACACCACGGAAATTTTCTCGGTTGAATATGGCGACATCAACGGTGACGGTGTTTTCGACCATTCGATCATCACGCTTTTCTCAGACCAAGGTGGTGGCGGTGGTGCCCATAACGAAGACATGCTCGGGACGATCACTGTCTTCGGTGACCTAGTAACTGAAGATGATATCGAGCAGGACGCAGGCCCGGCTTACGGGATCGTCGCGGATATCAGTCGCCTCGATGAAGCGTTGACACCGCTCGCCGGTGAATCGATCCCGGTAGAAATCCCGGCAGCGCTCCAACCGCCCGAGCCGCCGGCCTTCGTACCGGATGACCTTGCGACGGTCGATCCAATCGGCCTGCCATCAGGTGCCGAGAGCGTTTTCCGGCAGCCCGGCGATATGGAGTTCTCGGGTTCGACGGACGACTATGTTCAGCTGACCCATACGGAGGCCATGGAAGTCGAAAACGGTACGCTCTCGCTTACCTTTACGGCTAATGATGTGAGCGGCAGAAACACGCTCTTCTCCAAAGATGCCCGGAACTTTGAATCCGGCGGCCATTTGACCGCTTGGGTCGAGGATGGCGCTTTGGTGATCCGTCAGCAGACAACGCATGAGAGCGAACATCTGACTGTACCGGATCTCGCAATCACGCCAGGTGTCACCCATCACCTTGCTCTGAGCTTCGGTGACAACGGCATCCTCGTCTACATAGATGGTCAGCTTGTCGGGGCAGAGGCTGAGTTTTTCCAGGGCCTAGATACGAATATCCGCGATCTTCTGATCGGTGCGTCCGGAACCCACCGCGAGGGCGATCGTGGCGACCCGCGTGATCCGTTTAATGGGACCATTTCAGAGGTTTCGTTGTTCGACAGTCAGCTGAACCCGGTTGATATTGCGGCACTCTCAGGTCTGACAGATCCGGCCTTCGAAAGCGCAGCGTTGGCTTCGCTCTCAGCAGAAGAATTGATGCCGGCCCTTGCCCAGCTCCACCATGGCAGTGATGCGTTCAGGGCAATCGCTAACGAGTATGGGTTCAATCACGAAGGCGTTCTTGTCGGAGGTCCCGCGATTGAAGAGGGCACTGACGGTGATGACACTTTCACCAACGCGGACGACGATGCGACGGTCAATCAGATCTCTGCGGGCCTCGGCGACGATGATGTCTATGGCGGCGGTGGAGATGATGTCCTTCAAGGTGGCTACGGAGACGATGAAGTCTATGGCGGTGCCGGCAATGACGTGCTCGATGGCGGCCACGGCCAGGATCATCTCTACGGCGGTGCCGGTGCGGACCTTCTGATCGCCCAGGCCGACGGCCGGGAAGGGGACGTTACATACGATCCGGACCGGAATGAAGGCATTGACGGGTTTAGTGCCGACCAGGAAACCGGTCGCGTCTATCTTGATCAGCCGATTGACGCGAACGATGTTCTGACCGGTGGAGCCGATGCCGACATCTTCTATTTCCAGACGCTCATCAACGCCAAGGAAATCTACATTCGCGAACACACCAATGATGACGGCACCATCCGTTGGCATGGTGTCGCTGGCGAAAACAACCAGATCCACGATCACTGGGTCGATATCATCGGCGACGACATAATCACCGACTTCTCGAAAGCGGAAGGCGACCGGATTGTCGTCGAGGGGCATACGACTGAAATCCTGTCGGTTGAGCAACTCGACAGCGATGGTGATGGCGTTGACGATTATTCGGTGATCACTCTGTTCTCGGATCAGGGCAACGGCGGCGGCGCTCACAACGAGGACATCCTCGGAACCATTACGGTTTATGGTGATCTCGTTGAAGAAGGCGACATCGAGCAGGATGCTGGACCGGCCTATGGCATCGTACGTGACATCAACAGGATTGATGAAGCGATTTCGCCCTATGCAGTATATGGCGAAACCCCGCCGGATGCGGCAGATGACCCTGTCGACGAGACGCCGGACGATCCGGTTATGGCTGACGATCCTGCAGATGACCCTGTCGATGAGACGCCAGACGATCCTGTGATGGCTGATGATCCAGCAGATGACCCTGTCGATGAGACCCCGGACGATCCGGTTATGGCAGATGATCCGGGCGAGGATCCTGTCGACGAGACACCGGACGATCCTGTCATGGCTGACGATCCGGTGGATGATCCTTCCGAAGAAACGCCTGACGATCCGGTTATGGCGGATGATCCGGGCGAGGACCCCGTCGATGATCCGGCAGATGACACGCCAGACACGCCTTCACTCGATCCGGTCTTCCAGGTCGCGGGACAGCTGGAATTCGACGGCTCCCGTGGTGGCGAAGAGGCATACCAGCATGAAGACGCGATGGCGCTTTCAGAAGGATCCTTCGTCTTCTCATTCACAGCAGATGAGATTTCCGGACGCGATGCGCTCTTCTCGAAAGACGCGCGCGGTCGGGGCGATGGCGAAATCACGGCCTTCATCGAAGAGGATGGCGATCTTAAAGTCCGGATCCAGGACGAAGGTAAGTCGAAGACCCTGGTGGCCGATGGGATCATCGAAGAAGGGGAGAGCTATGACGTCGTCTTCACTTTTGGCGATGAGGGTGCATTCCTCTTCGTTGATGGTGAACTCGAAGCGGCGCGCAGAAAGTTCACTCCGGATCTCGAACTCAACGAAGAGACCCTGTTCATCGGGGCCAGCGGTGCGCGTAACGATCCGGGCACCGAGGGCAACCAGCGCCAGAACTTCGAAGGTGTGATCGAGAACTTTACCATCCTCGCCGAGCAGCTCGACGAGAACGAAGTCAAGTCGCTCACCATCTTCGACCAGGACGCCATTGTCTGATCTCTAGCGGATCTTACGCCCGGCCTGACAAGGCCGGGCGCTTCTTCAAACCGGCGGCCTGGCTTTCTGACAGGCCCGCCCTTTTTTCGTCTCAAGCCCCGTTCCGGGATGCCATGAATCACCTTGAAAATGCAGTAGACAGGCTCAAAAAAGCGCTTGTTCCCGTCGCGATATTCAGCGCTGCTGTCAATATCCTGATGCTCACCGGACCGCTCTTCATGCTCCAGGTCTATGACCGGGTCTTGACGAGCCGATCCTCCGCAACGCTACTGGCACTCTTTGCCATTGTTGCTGTCCTTTACGTCTTCCTTGCAGCCTTTGACGGTTTGCGTGCCCGTATCCTGGCAAGGGCAGCCCATCGGTTTGATGGCGATCTCATGGAAACGGTCCAGATGCGGTCGATCAAAGCAGGGCTTGCGCGCAATGGTGAAGCTGAACGCTCTGTACGGGACCTGACGAATGTCCGTCAGTTCATTCAAAGCCGGGCGCCGGTTGCTCTCTTTGACCTGCCGTGGGTGCCGCTTTATCTCGGGTTCGTTTTCTTTATCAATGTATGGCTCGGCCTTTTCACACTGTTCGGAATGGCCATGCTTGCCTGCATCACGTACCTGACCGAGCGCTCGACAAAGGAGCCACTTGCGGAAAGTGGTCGGCTTGAGGCTCATGAGGCCCTTTTGTCGAACGAACTCAATCGCAACGCGGAGGCGGTCATTGCGATGGGCATGGCTGGCCCGCTCACAAACAGGTGGATTTCTCTTAGAAAGAATGCCATGCGCACGCAGCGCTCGGCAGGCGATTTGACCGACACGCTCGGCGCGACCTCGAGAGGCTTCCGCCTCTTCATTCAGTCGGCGATCCTCGCTTTAGGCGCATACCTCGCGCTTCTCGGGCACATTTCCGCAGGCATGATCATTGCGGCATCGATCCTCACCGGACGGGCCCTTTCTCCGATCGATCAGGTAACCGCCCATTGGAAAGCGTTCATCCGCGCCCGCCTTGCTTTCGATCGATTAAAAGAATTTCTCGGACGCAACGACAATGATGCGACGCGCAACACACGTCTTCCGGAGGTCGTTGGAAACCTCGATGTGAGCCAGGCTTACAAGTTGACCAATAGCGATGGCGGTGCGGGGGATCAGCGGATCATTCTCGGCGGGCTCGATTTCCGGCTTGAACCTGGTGACGGGCTCGGCGTCATCGGACCTAGCGCGTCCGGCAAATCGACGCTAGCGCGGCTCCTGGTTGGCATTACCATGCCGGATCGCGGTGCGGTGCGGCTGGACGGGGCGACCTTTGATATGTGGAACCGTGACGAACTCGGCCGCAACATCGGCTATCTGCCGCAAAATGTTCACCTAGTGGCGGGAACGATCTTCGAGAACATTGCGCGCTTCGAGGACGATGCGCGCGACGAGGATGTCGTCGAGGCAGCGCGCCTTGCTGGCGTCCACGATCTGATTTTACGGCTCGACCGCGGATACAAGAGTGAAGCAGGCGAGTATGGAGGGGTCCTGTCGGGCGGTCAGGCGCAGCGTATCGCGCTTGCCCGCGCCGTTTACAGGCGTCCAAAGCTCGTGGTTCTCGACGAACCGAATGCAAA
>JBCDCU010000055.1:0-14213 GCA_039181265.1 Pseudomonadota bacterium
CCGCGTCCCCAGAAACCCTTCTCAGATCAACATCACTGAGAAGGGGCTGCTACACACCCGCTCAATCTGGCTCGCCGAAACGGCGAGTCACTGCTTGCGCAATCGTCATAAGATCGTCGGTAAACGCTTTCTGCCGCTCAGGGGGCAGCATCGATAACATCAAGGCGCTGTTCTCGATATCCCGTGCATGGATATTCGTAATTGTCGTTTCACCAGTATCCGTCAGACTAAGAGCAATTGCTCGTCCATCGTTCGGATGTGGACCGCGTTTTAAAAGTCCCCGCTTTTCAAGCCTTTCGATGATCGATTGGACCGTTGTCGGTGTCAGCCCCAAATAGAAAGCAACCTCCTTTGCCATAAGGCCCGGCTCTTCAAGAACCCGGCCAAGGAGGTGCAATTCCGTTCCCGAAAGATCGAGACGGCCGTCGCCGTTTTTGTCCTGCGCATTGACTGTGAGAACGCGCAGCAAAGTCCTGATCGCTTCAGCGAGCCGTTCTTCAGGTTTCAGGTCCTGACCTTCGTTGTTCGTCACTTTGCCCACTTGTCTTCAGATCAAAAAAGCTTGCAACCCATGCAACAGCAGGACCAAACACCTAAAGCGTGAGGCGTGCAATATCACCGTTCAAGAAAACTCTTGATTGATACGTAAATCGTACTATATATACCGAAGATCGTATTAATTGGCTTGAGCATTATGACCAATCAAATGAGTAATAACATAGTTCTTCTAACCGGAATTACCTCTGGCTTGGGCTATGAAGCTATGGTGAAACTACTTAGAAATCCAACGGTTTCGATCATCACGGGAGTACGCAATTCAAACAAGCCAAACAATCTGAAACGGCTGAGAACAGATCGTCTCACAGTGTTGCCGCTGGATCTATCGTCGCTGCAATCCGTCTCGGAATTCTGCGGGGCAGTTGAGACGCATCTCGGCGATCACCGCCTTTCAGCGATGGGCTTTAATGCAGGAACACAAATCACGACCGGCCTGACCCATTCGGTCGATGGGATCGAGACGACCTTTGCGGTCAACTATCTGTCGCACTATCTGATCGGCGAGCGTCTTTCTTCAAAATGCGCGCCAAGCGCACCCATTGTGGTGACAGCGAGCGGCACCCATGATCCGGGCGATCCGATCGCAACCCGGGTCGGCTTTCGTGGAGGCGTATTCCGTACCGCGAAAGATGTGGCGAGCGGTAAAATGGACGCTGATACGAGCCCTTCCCAGCAGTGTCTCGACCGTTATGCAACCTCTAAAATGGCCAACATCATGCATGTCCTTTTCAAAGCGCGCACGGACCCGGACAGAACGTGGATTGCTTATGATCCGGGCCTGATGCCCGGAACGGCCCTCGCCCGGGATCGCAGTGCCTTCGAACAATTTGCCTGGACAAGGCTCATGCCGGCATTGCGGCATGTGATGCGCGGTGTCAGCAGCGCAGAGCAATCCGGCGCCACCCTTGCAAATCTCCTTTTGGGTCAGAATACCTATCCGAGCGGAAGCTATGTCGAGTTTACCGGTAGAACTCTTACGCCTTGGAAACAAACAACCAGTGAGAGCCTTCAAGAAGACCTCATCAACGAAAGCCAGGCACTCATTGAGCGCCATGTGAGGTCGCGACCATAAGTAGATCGGCCATATCGAACGTTTCCGGCGTTACTCACCGCCGGAAATCAAAGCGCTTTCAGCCACAATCGCTTCGGCCAGGAACTTCGAAAACACTCGAACCCTTTCCATGTGACGAAGGTCCGGATGCGTGAGCAGCCATGCAGGCCGACCGTCATGCAGGCCGCCATTTGGAACGCGGACAAGCAACGGGTCTGCATCACCCACGATGCAAGGCAGAAACGCCATCCCCATACCATTGCGTGCAGCCGCGGCTTGGAGCGGCAGGGTGGGCAGGATCCAGGCGACCGGACTATCGGCGAAAGGCGTCGTTGCCGTGCGGCTGCGAAACGCCGATCTGTCGGGCCAGCTTATCCATTCGGGGGGCTCTGCGGCATTCAGGCCGAAATGGTTTTCGAGGTAATCCGGCGATGCGTAAACGGCGTCTCTGAACGGCGGTAGGCGGCGGCCGACCAGATGTTCCTCAGGCTTTTCGGAAAAGCGAATGGCGAGATCCGCATCGCGGCGCGAAAGATCCGAATAGGCGTAGGTGGTGACGAGTTCGATATCGATGAGCGGGTATTGCCGGCGAAACTCCATCAGCATCGGCAACAGCAGGAACTGTGCAATCGGCGGAGGGACCGTCAGGCGGATCGGCCCCTTTAGACGCACATCGTGTCCATCGACCAGCCTTTCCAGTTCCAGCATCTCCGCTTCAACCTGTTGGGCACGGGCGATGATCCTGGAACCTGCTTCTGTCAAGAGAAAGCCGTCCGGCGTGCGATCGAAGAGCTTCGCTCCCACCCGTTGTTCGAATGCGTCGAGACGACGCAGAACGGTCGAATGGCTGACTTTCAAGCGCGCGGCTGCCTCCCGCGCAGTTTTTCCGCGCTCAACGGCCAGGAAAATCTGAAGATCGTTCCAATCGGATTGCATCGGGCTCACTGGTCCATAAACGCACCAGATCGATAGCAAGCTTGCCTGTTCAGTGCAAATTTAAACCAGTCTAGTTTGCAGGCGTTCCCAAAAGGCAACCCAAAGGAAAGACGATGTCCCCCAAAACCTTTACCGAACGCGACTTCCCCATCCACGACGCGACCACCGCGCCCGCCCAGGCGATAGAGCCGCTCAACTGGTACCATGAAAATTTCGGCGTTGTTCCGAACCTTGCTGGCGTCCTCGCAGAATCGCCCGCCCTTCTCGTTTCATACTGGCAGCTCCAGAACAATCTTCTCGCGCATTCAACGCTCACCCGCCAGGAGATCAACATCGTGCAAACCGCCGTGGCGCATGCCAATGCCTGCCAGTATTGCGTTGCCGGACACACCGCCTTCGGCAAGATGGAATTCTTCAACAACACCGACGAGCAGCTCAATGCAGTGCGTCAGGACAAAGCCTTCAACGATCCGAAACTTGAAGCGCTCAGGGATTTCACCCTCCTCGTCTTACGCAATCAGGGCCGGATGGCGACAAGCCAGTTGAACACATTCCTCGATGCCGGTTTCACCCGTGCTCAGGCGCTTGATGTGATTGCCTGCATCGCTGCGAAGGTGATGTCGAACTATGCAAACCAGCTCGCTTTGACCCCGATCGATGACGCTTTTGCGCCGCTTGCAAACGGTCTTCCCTACCGCGAAGAGCGGACGGTGAAAACGGGTACCCACGAAGCGGCATGAGCCTCTGAACCCGATCGTCTTTCTTAGCTTCGAACCATCAATCCAACCAACTGGAGCAGTGACCCTCTTTAACTGCTCCAAAGAGGATAGATTTATGAAACTCTCTCGTCTTCTAACCTACAGCTTCGACTCAAATGTCGGGCCAATGGACCGAATCTTTCGCGTCATATCCGGCGTTGGTCTTGCTGCGTTGCCCTGGCTCGGTGTCATCGCCACACCGGAATGGGCAAGCGTCACTCTTACCGTCTCCGGACTGGCCTGGGCCGGAACCGGAATCGTGAGCCGGTGCGGCATGTATTATCTGTTCGGCCTTTCGACGAAAAAAGCCTGACACGTTTCCATGCAACCCCCGAGCATCGTCAATCCGCAATCAGAGGGTCGGACATGAAATCCGGACTGCAAATTGTGCTTGCTTGCTTAAGCCTCGTCCCCGGCTTTTATGGCCTCTACAATTTGTGGACCGGGGTCAGCCGCTTTAGTCCCGTTGCGGTTCTTGATCCGACCCTGGATCGTCAGTTCCGATTTCAATCCGGCATCTATTTCGGGTTGGCGATGCTCATCTGGTGGCTCATCCCCCGCATTCACCTGGAAACGGGCCTCTTCAGGGTTGCCGTTCTTGCGGTTTTCCTCGGAGGGCTCGGCCGTCTTCTCTCATACATCACGATCGGACCGCCTAGCCCCGTCGCGATTGGCGCGATGGTCCTGGAACTTTCAATTCCTGTTCTGATCATCTGGCAGAATGCGATACGCGAGCCAAAAGAACGATGGACATCATGAGACCATTCGACGAGATTTACGCGATTGCCGCCGACAGAAAAGGCGGTGTAGACGCGCTTGAAGCGAGCATTCAGAAACCGAAAACCATCGGCATCTTGTGCAAGATCAGTGATGACCGATATCTCGCCGAAGCCACCAAATGCATTTTTCAGGCGGGCTTCAATTGGAAAGTCGTGGAACGCATGTGGCCCGGATTTGAGGCCGCATTTGACGGCTTCGATCTTGGCCGCTGTGCGATGCTCAGTGATGAGGATTGCGACCGGCTCGTCAACGACACAAGGATCGTTCGGTATGACTCCAAGATCCGGTCGGTTCAGGAGAACGCCCAATTCTTTCTGGAGCTCGCATCTGACCATGGCAGCGCTGCGAAGGCGATCGGATCCTGGCCTTCAACCGACTTTGCCGCGCTTCTCGATCTCCTCAAGAAGCGCGGAAGCCGCCTCGGCGGGACCACATCACAGTATTTTCTGCGCGGTATGGGAAAAGACAGTTTTATTCTTTCCAAGGACGTCATCGCCCGGCTTATTGCCGACGGGGTGGTTGAGAAACCGCCGACCTCGAAAAAAGCGATGCAGGATGTGCAGGCCGCTTTCAACGAATGGATGACACAATCGGGCCGCGGCTTGACCGAGATCAGCCGGGTTCTCGCGATGAGCGTTTGATCGGGCACTTTGCGCGGCATAGCTCAAGCATGGGTGAACCCAACCGGCCTAGTTCTCAGGCGGCTGCTTCAGCCCTTTCATCATGACCTGTATGTGATCGCGTCGAAACGAGGCAACATCAAGTTTCGAAACCGGTTGGAAGACCAAGGTCCAAAGTGCTGCGAAAATAGCTGGCGATACCAGAATGCGTGGATCAAGCTCTCGGGCAAAGGGTGCGAATTCGCCCCGTTCGACGCCAAGATCAAGCAGCTTTTTGAACACAGCGCTGCCCTTCGACAGGATTTCGTCATGATAAAAACGGACGATTTCAGGGTGATCCTGCCCTTCTGCCACCAATGCTTTCAGGATGACTGCCGCGTATCCCTCTACGAGGCGCTGATAGAGCATCTCCACAATCCGCTCAAACAGTAACTCGACGGGTCCCTCATAGGCGTCAATGACAGCATCCGCCGCATCGATTGTCTGTTCGACCATGTTTCTGGCGACAGCTTCGAACACATCCTGCTTTGTCTTGAAATAGAGATAGATTGTCGTTCGGGAAATCCCCGCGCGGGCGGCGATATTCGCAAAGGTGCATCCGGCGATCCCGTTTTCTGCAAGCTCCTGGCGAGCCGCTTCAAGGATCTCTTCCGGACGTTCGGCTTTGCGCCGTTCATTTCTTTTTACGCGATCACTCATTTCAGACTTGTAACACGAAAATAAATGACATACGTGTCATTAATCAGGTCAGGATGTGGGCAATGCCGGACAAAACGCAAGATGAAACCCTTCCATTGTTAGACAACGGCATCAACAAGGATGAACCGCCCGAAAGACGCACGCGTTTCAGGGTTTCCCGCCTCTTCCTGATCCCTCTCTTTTTAATTGCCTTCTGGTTCGGCGGGTTCGTCGGGCTTTATTTTCAACCGCCCGGTCTCCAGGCATTCTTTAAAGTGTTTGAGCTTGCTCCGGGCGCCGGCACGCAGACCCCGATCGCGACAGCCATCGCGGCGGTTGAAAGCAGGGAAGAAATTGCGGTGGTTGCGGAGGGCGATGTTGTTGCCCTTGGCCGCATTATTCCGCGTGGCGATGTAATTCTCGTGTCTCCACCCTTCGGGTCCGGTGATGCGCGCATTGCCGATCTCAAGGTGCGTGAAGGTGATGTGGTCAATAAAGGTGAGACGCTTGCCGTGCTTGATAGCCTTCCGCAGCTAAAGGGGGCCTTTGAGACAGCCAAGGCCAATGTTCGAGTATCAGAGGCCGCGCTGGTACAGATGCGCGAGACTATCCGGGCGAGCCGGGCCGAAGCGGAAGCCTCCCTCGCCCGGGCAAGGGCAAGCGAAGCAAAGGCTCGGGCTGATCTCAAGCGCACATCGGAACTGGTGGAACGCGGCGTCAGTACCCGCGCCTCACTCGATGAAGCCATCGCACGCGCTGACGAAGCAGCTCGAGACGTCGACCGCGAAACCGCAACACTCTCTCGATACGCAACCAGCGATGATGGTGTGCAGGCAGACATCGCCCTATCCGAAGCAAACCTCCTTTCGGCAAAAGCACAAATGGCGCAAGCGGAGCGCGATCTGGAAAAAGGTTATGTCCGCGCACCAGCTAACGGAACGGTGCTCGACATTCACGTGCGCGAAGGGGAGAGGCCGGATTCAGAAGGTTTGATGGATCTTGGCGATACAACGCAAATGACTGTCGAGGCAGAGGTTTACCAGACCCTGATTGGACGGGTCGCAATTGGCGATCCTGTGACAATCTCCGCGAACGCACTAGACACTCCGCTCAAAGGGTCGGTCACGGCGATCGGTCTTGCTATCGCCCGTCAGTCGATCACCTCCGACGAACCAGCGGCCAACACCGACGCACGTGTGGTCGATGTCATCGTGACCCTTGAGCCCGAAAGTTCAACGGCGGCGGAGCGGTTCACAAACCTGCAGGTGATCACGAGGATCGACGCCGGGCGTGCTGTCCAATGACTGGGCTTCTCGCTGCCTGTCTCGGCCGTCTTCCTATTGGATGGCTGCAGCTTTCCCATAACAAGACCCGTCTCTTTGCCGCCATCGCCGGCGTCGCTTTCGCAAACATTCTTGTCTTTGTTCAGCTTGGAATTCTCGGGGCGTTGAATGGAACAATTGTGGTTCCCTACAACCTGTTTCAGGCGGATATTCTTCTTTCAGCCTCCGACGCGAACACGCTGACGGACGGAAGCCCGATTGCCCGGGCGCGGGGTTTCGAGGCACTCGGGGTCCCCGGCGTCGCGGATATGCGCCCGCTCTATATCGGGAACTTCGACTGGTATCACGCAGAGGGTGGCTCATCCAATGTTCAGGTATATGGCATTGATCCAGCCGCAGAAGCTTTCCTAAGTCCGCCACTCAATCGCAAGATTGCACAGCTGGCCCTTGAAGATACCGTTGTTCTCGATGAGGCGACGCGTGGCCTGCCGAACAATTCCTTCTCATCTATCAGCGCCGAAACGCCACACAGTTTCGAAGCCCGCAACCGAACACTTTCAGCGGTTGCAACAGTGAACATCGGCGGTGGATTTTCCGCCGATGGCGTCTTCATCGCTGCGGACCAGACTTTTCTCAGGCTGTTTCCCGCTCGCTTCGCTGGAGCCCCGGATCATATCCTGATCAAGATCGAAGAGGGCATAGACCCAACAGTTGTCGTGGACCGCATTTCTGCGGTTCTTCCCGATACCGTCCAAGTTCGCACGCTTACCGACGCGGCGGGCGATGACCAACGCTACCAGACCACACAACGCCCGACCGGCATCATATTCGGCCTTGGCGTGCTCATCGGAATGCTCGTCGGGATCGTGATCGTCTATCAGATCCTCTCAACCGATGTGGCCGATCACCTGAAGGAATACGCGACCTTCAAAGCGATGGGTTACGGCCACACTTTCTTTCTCGGAATCATTTTTGAACAGGCGGCTATCCTCGCCTTTCTCGGTTTCGTTCCGGGGTTCTTGATCTCAACCGCAATCTATGGGGGCCTGAGCGCGGCGGCGGGACTTCCCGTGGAGATGGATGTTATTCGCGCCCTGTCGGTCTTTATCGGAACGGTCATCGCCTGTGCTGCTTCCGGCGCTGTCGCAACACGGCGCCTCGCCGCAGCAGATCCAGCGGACCTTTTCTGATGACCGACCAAACACCCATTAGCGTTCGAAAGCTGAATCACTGGTTTGGGACAGGAGACGCCCGCAAAAAGGCGATATGGGATGTTGACCTCGATATAGAACGCGGGAGCTTGACAGTCCTCATGGGACCTTCGGGATCGGGAAAAACCACGGTCCTTACGCTGATGGGATGCTTGAGGGATGTTCAGGACGGCAGCGTAACGCTATTGGGAACCGAGCTACGTGACCTTGAAGAGCATCGTGCGGTCCATTTGCGGCGACGCCTCGGCTTCATCTTTCAGGCTCACAATCTTCACGACAGTCTGACAGCTACACAAAACGTGCTGATGGGTCTTGAAGTTCACGGCGCAGGCGACGCAAAACGACAAGACCATGCGGCGCGCCATGCCCTTTCCATGCTTGGTCTTGGGGACCGCCTCGATTATCGCCCTGGCAATCTATCCGGCGGCCAGAAGCAACGTGTGGCCATCGCCCGCGCACTTGTATCCAATCCCGATATCGTCTTCGCCGATGAACCAACCGCGGCTCTCGACAAAGAATCCGGACTGAATGTCGTTCGGATTCTCAAGAAGCTCGGCCATGATCGCGGGACCACAACAGTTATGGTGACACACGACAACCGCATTCTGAAGCTCGCTGACCGGATTATCACCCTGGAGGATGGCCGGATTGTAGGAGACGAGAGCTCAGCCGCAAGTTTAAGCGCAGCCGTTTAGGACGCGATTTCAAATCCGCGTGTAGCGTTCAACTACATATAGACAACACTTGAACAATCGTTTAATTGTTGCTTATGACAATTCCTGATATCCGACCTGATCAGACGGCTCAGCTCGCAGAAACCTTCGGGTTGCTGGCAGATCCAACCCGTCTGTCGATCGTGGTCGCTTGTATGGAAGACGAGATTTCGGCTGGAGACATCGCTGAGCAATTGAATGTGTCGGCGTCGCTTACCAGTCACCATCTCCGACTTTTGCGGGCAGCACGCATCCTCAAGTCGGAAAGACGCGGGAAGCAGGTGTTTTATTCGATGGCCGATGCCTGCGTGCACAACGTGCTCGAGATCATGATCAATCACGTGTTCATGCACGATGACGAACACTCAGAAGACGCTTAAACAGGAGATTAAAAATGCCAGATATCAAACAACAGAAATGCGCGTGTGCGGACTGCGTCTGCATTGTCGAAATCAAGGACGCAATCGTGAAAAACGACCGCAATTATTGCAGCGACGAGTGCGCGAAAGGTCACCCGGACGGGTCAGGCTGCGGACATAAGGGCTGCGGTTGCCACGGCTAATCCGGCGGCAATGCTTTTACTTTCAGAGCTTTCCCCCTTTGCGGGGAGAGCTTTGGCACCTGAAGACTGTAAATTCCGCACGCCATTTTCCTCGGCGAACTCTCACGGCTTCAGATTATCGTCGTTCCAGATGAGATCAGAGACGTCGTAGCCGTTTTTTTCAAAGACCAGCAATGCCTGTCTAAGAAGCCTCTGCGGAGGGTTCTGCGACCGCGCCAGGATCCAACCACGATTCCCCTTCGGCACACCGACGACTGCCATTTGATAGTTTGGGCTCACCCACATTACCCAGTATTCGGCTCTAAAGGTGAGGAAGCTTGAGAACTTCACCTTGAACTTACCAACGCCGCTTACGACCGCGTCACCGTTAATTTCGACCGTCCGACTGCCGCGTTTACACGTGTTGGTCACCGAATAATTCACTTCATCGACCTGCTTATAGATCGCCGTCGCATCCGAACAGCCCACCTGATAAAACACAGGGAACCGGGCCACTTCGTGCCAGGTTCCAAGATAGCGCGCGACATCCAGTTGTTCGACCGTCATGATCCGCGCGAGCGCCGGTCCCAGGGCCCCAAGGAAAAGCGAACTCGCCAATACACAGACGAGCGCAAACGGAACGTGCCTGCGGAGCTGACCCAGGAAATGATATTGAGCGTGAATTGAAGGTCGCAGCTTTGACATAATCTTTTTTTGATTTTCCCAATTCGCACGGACAGCCTAGTAGATAAATCACGTGATCGCATTGTCGAGCACTCTGGGAGGGGATAGTCGCGAATAGTATCCGATGAATTTACGTGACCTGAAATATGTGGAGGCGGTAGCAAAGTACCGTAATTTCAGCCGGGCCGCTGTTGCAACCAATGTGAGCCAACCTGCCCTTTCGAGCCAAATCCGGAAACTTGAACAGGAACTTGGTAGCGATCTTTTCGACCGCAAACCCGGTGACGTTCAATTGACGAAGTTCGGGGAACGGGTCGTCGACGCTGTTCGGCAGATCAATGTGCTCGCCGACGGTATCCGCGAAGCCGCGATGGAATTCCGCGATGTTGAAGCGGTTCCCCTACGGCTCGGCATGACGCCAACCCTGGCACCTTACCTGACACAATACTTCATCGAAATGCTGTCCGGCATTTACCCGTCGCTGCGGGTCGTCATAATTGAGGACAAACCCGTTCAGCTCGCCGAGATGGTTGAAAGGCAAGATATCGATTGCGCCCTCCTCGCCCGGCGTACGCATGAGGCGCTATATGCTCCGGACAATGAAGATGCGCTGACTTTTGTGTCTCTGTGGTTTGAGCCGCTTTATCTGGCGGCCAGAAATGATCATCCGGTACTAACCGACGCTACAATCCGGGCAAAGGATGTACCAGGCGACTATCTGATCCGCTTCAAAGTTCCCTTCGGCTATGACCTTGAGGCTGATCTTCCCGTCACAACGCCGGAAGTTGCCGAGGCACTCGGCTTCGACCTTGATCGGGCACGGTTTGAGACGGTCTGCCGAAACCTCCAATACAGCGACGCCTGCACCCTGGTGAACGCCATCGCTTCAAACCAGTTCATGCGCGAAGGGCTCGGCCTCAAATATATGGAATTCGAAGACGCCGGAAATTTGCGGGAACTCGGCGTCGTCAGTCGCAAGAAATACCCGCGCACGTCGATCATCACGCGAATGAAAACCTATATCCAGGAGTTCCCTCCCCCTGGGGTGAGACCCGCTTCTGAAGCTTGACTGACTGCTTTCTGAGCGCACGTCCGCACGCTTCAAAGCGCGATTCCTTCAATACCCGAGCTATCTCAAATTCATAAAGTTGCACGCGTCTCGTAGACTTTTTTCGCTCACAGCTTTTGACATATCCGTGATCAACGGCTGCGTGACCTCGCAAGATTGAGGCTGACACCGATGCCTCAACCCCCTGAAATTAAATCTTTTTTAAGCATAGCAAACTGATCCGGCCACCCGGTATAAACGTTGCTTATACCTCGAATTCGGACATTGTATTTATCAGGTTCCCGCCACTTCGATAGGTCCCGCCAGGCCAACGGGCATTGAAGCCCATCCCCAGCATCTTACAAAGCAACGGAGAATAAAAATGGCCTCGGGAATCCTGGCAAGTCTGCGCGCCAGACTGCTCAACACATCAACCCTCTCACAGGAAAGCATCCGGGACGGGCAGACCCTGTTTCAAGGTTTCTTCCAAAACACGGTCGTCGACAACGTCCCCGCATTTCTGATCGACAATGATCTGGTTCGCCTTTTGAACTTCGGTCAAATCACGACGAACAATGCCCCTGCAGCGATCTCGGTCGAAGGCGAAGATGCCGATATTTTCAACTTCCGCTCCGGACGCATCGAAGCGAATAACGGTCCTGATGCGCTCGCGACCGCCATCGACGTCACAGGGTCTGCGGATATTCGCAACTTTGGTGAAATCGCCGGTGACTTCAACGGCGTTGCCTTTACAGGCGCCGGTTCATCGGGAACGCTCGATAACTTCCGCGGCGCGACGATCTCGTCCGACAGCCGCGCGGTCGACATTCAGGGTGAGAACGTCACGATCCGCAACTTCGGCGACATCATCGGCACCGGTGACCAGCGCAACGGAACTATCTACACTGACGCCACGGCCGAAAATTTCTCAATCGGCAACTTTACCGGCGGCACAATCGACGCCGGCCTTGGAAACCAAGGTGCCGGTATCTCGCTGCAGGTCGGTGATGTCGAAGGCGACGTTGTTTCCGGCAATATTGTCAACGGCTTTGGTGCAACGATCCAGGGTCGGGGCCAGGCAGCTGCAAACACTTCGCTCGCCGGTGACGGTATCCGTATCGACAACGGCGCTGAAGGCACGATCTTCGAAAGCGATATTGTCAACAGTGGCCTTATCTCATCTGAGAGCGATCAGGGAACTGCAGGCGGCATTCGTGTTGCTGACGGACAGGCCTTTGAAGGACAGATCCTCAACACCGAAACCGGTGTGATCGAAGGTGTCCGCAACGGTCTTTACATTGGCGATGCCGAACACGATCTCGACGTGCGGAACTTCGGCGAAATTCGCTCAGACAGCCGCGCCGTCAATATCGACGGAACCGGTGTTGACCTCTTGAATGGCGGTGACATTCTCGGCACGGGCGATCAGCGGAACGGTACCGTTTATGCGGATTCGACTGCAGACGATTTCTCAGTCACCAACCTTGTTGGCGCTACGATCGATGCCGGTGAAGGCAATCAAGGCTCCGGTTTCGGTGTTGAAATCGGTTCGGAGACCACAAGTTTTGAACTTGATAATGCTGGCCTTATTCAAGGCCGCGGCGATGCATCTGCCGGAAGCAATCTTGCAGGCGACGGTGTCCGTATCGGGAATGTCGGAAATATCGGCGCAACCGATGCCACCATTACCAATACCGGGACGATTGCGTCAGAAGGCGCAAATGGAACGGTTGCCGGTGTCCGCTTCGTCAATGGTGTGTCCTTCCAAGGAACATTCGACAACTCCGGCCTCATCACCGGCGTTCAGAACGGCGTTTACTTCGGCAACCCAGTTGACGGCGAAGGGGCCGATCACACAGGCGGTGTCTTCAATAACCTTGAGGGCGGCGTTATTTCTTCAGATAGCCGGGCCTTCAACATTGATGGCATCGGTCTTGAAGTAAACAATGCCGGCGACATTCTCGGCACTGGCGATCAGCGTAACGGCACAGTTTACGCCGATGGTACAGCTCAGGATTTCGTTTTCAACAATGCCGAAACAGGTACGGTTGATGCCGGTGAAGGCAATCAGGGCTCAGGCTTTGGCGCTGAAATCGCCGGAAGCAACACGTTCATCCTGAACAACGAAGGAGTCATCGCCGGACGTGGTGACGCAGCAGCTGGAACAAACCTTGCCGGTGACGGTGTGCGCATCGGGAATGTCGGAAACGAAGGCGTTTTTGATGGAGAGATCTCCAACTCAGGCACCATCACTTCCGAAGGCGCAAACGGCACTGTTGGTGGTGTCCGCTTCGTCAATGGTGTGTCTTTCCAGGGCGAGTTCGACAACTCAGGCCTGATCAGCGGTGTTCAGAACGGCGTGTACTTCGGTACCGGCGATCACACCGGCGGTGTCTTCACTAACCTTGAAGATGGTGTCATCACCTCTGACAGCCGTGCCTTCAACCTCGACGGAACCGGTCTCAATGTTATCAACGAAGGTGACATCCTCGGTACTGGCGACCAGCGCAACGGTACATTTTACGCAGACGGAACTGCGGACGCCTATGTCCTTACCAACACTGAAAGCGGCCTGATTGATGCCGGTCTCGGCAACAACGGATCCGGTGTTTCTCTCCAAACGGGTGATGTCGACGGCGATATCGTATCCGGTTCCGTCTTCAACGAAGGCGTAATCCAGGGCCGTGGTGATGCGCTTGAAGGCAACACTGTCGGTGATGGTCTTCGCGTTTTCTCATCTGTTGAAGATGCAAGCCTAGCCGGTGTTATCCAGAATGACGGCCTGATCGCCGGTTCTGAAACCTCGGACGTGGCAGCAGGTATCCGGATTGATGGCGGTGTCGATCTTCTCGGCGCGATCATCAACGACGGCGAAATCCGCGGCACCGTAAACGCCATCGATGCAACCGATGCGAGCTCTGTGACCCTCGTCAACGGCGACGAAGGCGTCATCAACGGTAACGTTCTCCTTGGTGCTGGCGATGACATCGTCGTCGACCTCGGCGAAGTGAACGGTGTCATTGAAGGTGGTGCAGGTGATGATGTGATCATCGCCGGTGACAGCGACAATGTGCTCGTTGGCGGCCTCGGCAACGACTTCCTTGATGGCGGTGACGGTATCGACACAGCCGACTTCTCGGACCTCGATGTTCCGGTTACCGTTTCGCTTGATGAAAATGGCAACGGGACCGCGACACGGGAAACCGGTTTTACGGTCGTGATCGAAGACGCTTTGGTTGCTGCTCCCGATCAGTTCGGATCAGCCATCGCAGATGGTGCAGCCTTTGTTGATCAAGCCGTCCTCGGCAATCTCTACGACAACATCCACACGGCCGCTTTCCCGGGTGGTGAG
>JBCDCU010000056.1:0-14124 GCA_039181265.1 Pseudomonadota bacterium
CGCCGTCATTTCAGGCGCGCCCTGATAATCGACCCCGGCGGCGTCGAGGATTTCCAGAAGATCCTCATCGACCCGCTCAGTCACGAAGCGGGTCTTTCCATCGCGAGGGAACGAGAACTCGCCCATGATCCTGTGGTCTGAGACTTCAACGCGCGCAATCTGTCCTTCAGCGAGGAGATCGCGGAAGTCGCGATAGGAGATATCGGCGATTTCACCAGCTGTTCGAAACAGATTCACGACAACGACGATCGCGATGATCAGGAGAATATAGGCAAGATTGATCTGATTTTTCTTGTCCATCGGTTTGCAGCCAAACGGTCAGGGAGAGCGAAATTATATGTCCACGCATAAGGAGAATGCCAGAGGACATGGGCGGGAGCGTGATCCAGATCAAGGGAAACTACGCAGGCTCGCCTAAGCTCCGGTCCCATAAAACCAACCGGAGATTTCGAGAATGACCGATGTTGAGCAGCTCTTGAAGGGAACGGTCGACGAGCTCGATCGTTTGTTGAATGCGAAGAATGTTCTGGGCGATCCGATCGAAAAGGATGGATCGACGATCATTCCGATGGTGAGCTATGGCTTCGGCTTTGCGGCAGGCGGCGGCTCAGACCAGAAAAAGGGCGAAGGCGGTGGAACCGGTGCCGGTGGCGGGATCAAGCCGATCGGCGCGGTGGTCTTCGATAAGGACGGCGCACGAGTTGAAGGCATCCACGGTACGGCGGCGACCTTTGTCGAGACGCTTGGCGAGGTGGCAGGCCGGGCAATTGACCGGACAATCCAGGCGAAAGACAAAGACGCGTAGGACCCGTGGGCATCCTTCTCTGGAGCTTCTTGATCCTGCTCGCCCTTGTGATCCTCATCATCGGGGCGGTGGTGCTTACACCCATGACGCTCGGGCTGATCATTAAGACCGAGCCGAAACTGCGCGTGAAGGTCGGGATTGCACCGTTTTTCGGCCTCGCGCGGATCACTCTGCATGACAGTGCGGAGCCAAGCAAAGAAGAACCGAAGAAACCGGACGAGCCCAAACCGGACAAGCCCTGGCGTCCGTCGAAACGCACTGTTGGCTATGGCCGCCGGGCCATAGCTGCCTTTCCCGACCTCTTATCGTCGATATGGCATCGGGTCTTTCTCGATCATTTGAAAATTGATGCCGATATCGGACTTGGCGACCCGGCGGATACCGGCCAGCTTTACGGGCTTTTGATCGCGCCCGCCATGCTCACATCCAACAGTGAGCGGATAGATATTGCGATCAGGCCGGATTTCATGAAGGAGCGGTTGTCCGGTGAGATTGATGCCGCTTTGCGCTTCACGCCCGCTGCGTTTTTCTGGCCGATCCTTGTCTTTTTAACGCGGGTGGTGGCATGGCGCGCGTAACGATCAGGCGGGAAGACGCCGGGACGATTGGCCCTTACACACTCTCCGTCATCGTCAAACAGACGATCCTTGAGGACCTCGCCGGTCGTGGCTATCTCCACGCGTCCAAAGAACCGGTTGTCATTCTGATCCGGCATGGCGAGACCGTGAGGGCTTATACGCCAGAGGGTGCGCTCTTATCTAATGATGCGTTCGTCAATGCGTTCCCCGGACACCGGGATGCCCTCCAGACGTAATCCCACGCGAAAAGGTGTCACCGGCGTCTCCTCCTCCGCACCGCATCTTGACCAAAGTCAACCGAACCGCCGCCTCAAATGGTTTTATGAATGAGGGAAAAAACGGACAGGACTGGTGATTAGGGTGAGTGCGGTCAAACCCATAGCGGTCGAGGCATTGCGTAGGAAATGCGATCCGAAACGCCTCGGCTTTCAGACCACGGACGAGATCGAGCCGGTTGACGTGCTGGTTGCGCAGGAGCGTGCGCGCAAGGCACTCGCCTTTGGAACCGCCATCGACCGACCGGGCTACAACCTCTTCGTTATCGGCAGTCAGGGCTTTGGCCGCCACAAGGCGAGCAGCCAGTTCCTCCAGGAGAAGGCAAAAGGCGAGCAGCCGCCCGATGAATGGGTCTATGTCAATAACTTCAAGGCAAAACGCAATCCCAAAGCACTCCGTCTGCCGCATAATACCGCCCTTCCCTTTCAAAAGGCTATGGAGGCGCTTATCGAGGATCTTGAGATCGCAATCCCTAGCCTCTTCGAAAGCGATGACTACAAAACGCGGATGCAGGTTCTTGCCGAAGACAGCCAGCACGAACAGGAAGAGGCCTTCGAGGCGCTCAGAGCAAAAACCGAGGCAGAAGGGATTGCTATCCTCAAGACGCCTATGGGTTTCGCACTCGCACCGGTCAAAAACGGTGAAGTGATCAAGCCGGAAGTCTTCCGGGCGCTCGAAAAGTCGGAACAGGAGCGCATCGAGACCGTTATTGAGGCGCTTCAGAAAGATCTTGAAGAAACGCTCCAGAAGATGCCGCTTATCGAAAAAGAGCGGCGCGACAAGGTCCGCGAACTCAATCAGGAATTGGCATCGGCAGCCATTGGCGCCTCAATCGCGGAAGTTGCAGCCTCTTTTCAAAAGGTCGAGCCGATCCTTGACTATCTGAAAGCGGCGGAAGCCGACATGATCGACAATATCGGCCTTTTCATGAAAGAGGAGCAACAGCCCAATCTGATGGCGTTGATGGGGCGGAGCGATCCGGAACAAGGGGCTGCGAAATTCCGCCGTTACGGCGTCAACGTTATCGTCGCAGACCGCGAGGGCGAAGGCGCACCGGTGATCTTCGAAGACCACCCGACGCTCGGCAATGTGCTTGGCCGCATCGAGCACATGTCGCAGATGGGAACGCTTTTCACCGATTTCATGCTGATCAAGCCGGGTGCACTCCATAAGGCGAATGGCGGCTATCTGTTGGTCGACGCGCGGCGTCTTCTGACCGAACCGTTCGTCTGGGAGGCGATCAAGCGTACACTCAGATCCGGCTCGATCCGCATTGAATCGGGCGCCGAGCATCTTGGTCTTTCGACCACCGTCTCGCTCGATCCCGAACCGATCCCGCTTCAGGTCAAAGTGATCCTGATCGGCGAACGGCGGCTCTATGATCTTCTCGTTCACTTCGATCCGGATTTCGGTGATCTCTTCAAAGTCGAGGCCGATTTTGACGACCGCTGGGAGCGCACCGAGGACAATGAGAGCCAGACCGTCCGGCTCTTTTCTTCCATCATCCGCTCAGAAAACCTTCTGCCACTCAGCGCCGAAGGGGCCGCCCTTTTGATTGAGGAGGCCGCCCGAGACGCGCAGGATGCGGAACGCCTGTCGCTGCGCACCGAAGAACTCTGCGATCTCTTAAGCGAGGCCGATTACTGGGCGCGCCAAGACGAGCGCTCGATTGTTTCCGCCGACGATATGAATTGCGCAGTCAAGGAGCGCATCCGGCGCAAGGACCGGGTTCGCGAGCGTATGTATGAAGCGATTGAGCGTGAGACCATGCTCATCGATACCGAGGGGAGCATGGTCGGCCAGGTGAACGGGCTCGCGGTTCTCGGTATCGGCGGCTTCGCATTCGGAAAGCCCTCCAGGATCACCGCACGCGTGCGGATGGGAACCGGCAAGCTCATCGATATCGAACGCGAGGTAAAGCTTGGCGGGCCGCTTCATTCCAAAGGCGTGATGATCCTTTCAAGCTATCTCAACGGCAATTTCTCACTCGATCAGCCGATTTCACTTTGGGCGAGCCTCGTCTTTGAACAATCCTATGGCGGCGTCGATGGTGACAGCGCCTCGTCGACCGAACTCTATGCCCTTCTCTCGGCGCTTTCCGATGTCCCAATCAAGCAGTCACTGGCCGTCACCGGCTCGGTGAACCAGCTCGGACAGGTTCAGGCGATCGGCGGCGTTAATGAGAAGATCGAGGGCTTTTTCGATATCTGTAAAGCGCGTGGTCTCACCGGTGATCAGGGGGTTCTGATCCCCACCTCGAACGTCAAACACCTGATGCTACGCCAAGATGTTGTGGACGCAGCGGCGGATGGCCAGTTCCACGTCTATCCGGTTTCCACGATCAATGAGGGGATTGAGCTTCTCACCGGCAGAGTGGCTGGAGAACGGGATGAGGACGGGCACTATCCGGCGGAGAGCATCAACGCTTTGGTTGAGGAAAAACTCGAAACCTTCGCCACAAGACGCCGCTCTTTTGGAGGCGACGGCGAGGACAAGAAAGATGGGTGAGACGGAGGATAAGCCAAAGCGAACACCGCGGCGCATCCTTGCTGGCTTCGGCTCTGCGGGCGATGAGATCCGCACGCTTGATGCCGCCCTTGCCCTCGCCCGCGCGCTTCATGCTGAGGTCGCCGGTCATTTCATCGAGGAAGCCGGTCTCATTAACATGGCAAGCCTGCCTTTCACAAGGATCGTGCGTTCGCATGGCCGGGCCGTGAAAGATGTTGGCGCGAGCGATATGGAGCGAGAGATCACCGAAGCCGGAAAAGCATGGCGGCGGCGCCTTGCTGCCGGGGCCCGTCGCCATCAGCTGTCCTATAGTTTTGCTATCACACGCGGCGACTATTGCATCGAACTCAAAAAGGCCGCTTCGCCCCGCGACATTGTGATTGTGAATCCGGAAAATGTCTTCAGGAGCCGTCGGGACGCGCTTTTATCCGCTCTGGATGCTGCAGAAGACGCCGCTGGCGCTGTCCTCATCCCGAGACGTGCTTTTCAAAACATGGGGCCGGTCGTGCTCATCGCCTCTGAAGGCGCTCCCAGCGACACCGCGCTACAAATCGTCGAAGAAATCGCGAAAGCGGAAGACCGCAAAGTGGTGATCGTTACGCCGGGCGGAACAGTCAAGTCGGATGAAGAGGGACTGGAGATCGTTTCATTCAACCAGACGGATGTGGCGAGTGCGATGGATGCGATCAATGTGCTTCAACCCTCCTATCTCGTCTGGCAGCAGGGTCCCTCGCCTGTGCTCAACGACAAGCTCCTCCCACTCCTGGACGCGACCGGCGGTCCGCTTCTGATTTTAAAGGGGTAAAGCCCGCAGAAAGAGCGGTCCTATCCTGATCGTTCCTAAACTCGTTTTTCCGCGGAGAGTTCAAGGCCCCGATTGTGCAGAGCCTTCGCTGTTTTCCGTTCTGGCACGAAAGCCATCGACACGCGGAATGTGGTCCAAAAGATCGCTCGTATATTCATGCCTGGGCTCAGCAAAAAGCTGCTCCGTTTCGGCAAGCTCAACGAGGCGACCGTTTTTCAAAACGCCGACCCGGTCGCACATCTGGCGGATTACCGGCAGATCATGGCTGATGAAAAGCATGGTGAGACCCAGATGCTCTCTCAAATCCTTTAGAATGTTCAATATCTGCGCCTGGATCGAGACATCCAGCGCTGATGTCGGTTCATCGCAGATGAGAAGCCTCGGCTCTGTCGCTAAAGCCCTTGCAATCGAAATCCGCTGGCGCTGACCGCCGGAGAATTCATGCGGATAGCGATCCGCCGCACTAGCATCAAGACCGATTGCATCCAGAAGATCGACAACGCGCTGTTTCAACTCCGCACCTGCAAGAACCTTATTGTGCTTCGCCGGTTCCGCGATGATCTCTGAAATGCGCATTCGTGGATTGAGGCTTGAGAACGGATCCTGAAAGATCATCTGGATGTTGCGGCGCATATCCGGAGCTTTTCGCGTGGCGTTGGACGGTGCGATTTCCTGACCGTCAAACAGGATCTGCCCCCAATCCGGTTTGTGAAGCCCAGCAATGATGCGGGCGATCGTCGACTTGCCCGAGCCGGATTCTCCGACCAGCCCGAAAATCTCCCCATCCCGAATGTCGAAACTGACATCACTCACCGCATCGAAAAAGGTCCGACGCCAGGGAAAGAGCGATCGGTTGGATGCAAAGGATTTCGTCAAAGCGGCAATCTGCAAAAGCGGCTTTCCCCGGTTGGCGGTCCGTTTTGGCCACGTCTTTGCAAGATCATCGATGTGAAATTCGGCCCGGTTGCCCCCATAAGTTACTTTCGGAAACCGGTTGAGCTTTGTCTGTGACGGAGGAACCGCCGCCATTAACGCCTTTGTGTAGTCGTGCGACGGTGTCCCAAGGACAGTTTCAGTCTTGCCGCTTTCCACGAAACGGCCCTGATACATGACGGTGACGCTATCGGTCGTCTCGGCAATCACGCCCATATCATGGGTCACCAGAATGATCCCGACCTGATTGGATCGAGCGAGATCTTTGATAAGCTTCAGGATCTGCGCCTGGATCGTTACATCAAGTGCGGTCGTCGGTTCATCGGCGATTATGATTTCCGGCTTTGAACAAAGCGCTAGGGCAATCGCGACCCGCTGGCGCATGCCGCCTGAAAACTGGTGCGGATAGTGATCGATCCGTGTTTCGGGATCAGCAATTCCCACTTCCACGAGCCTCTCAATCGCATGGGCACGCGAGGCTGCGGACTTCAGGCCAAGATGGGTTTCAATGGTCTCCTGCAATTGCTGTCCGACCGTAAAGAGCGGGTTGAGCGAGGTCAGCGGATCCTGAAAAATCATGCTGATTTTCTTGCCCCGCAACGCCGCCATCGCGGCTTCCTCAAGACCCGATATCGCCTCACCATGGAAGCGAATCTGACCACCCGCAATACGCCCTGGGCGACCGATTAAACCCATGATTGCTGCGCCGACGGTGGACTTTCCAGCGCCGGACTCCCCGACAAGGCCGTGAATCTCGCCGGCATGAAGCTTCAGGCTCACCCCATCGACGGCGCGCATCACTTGGCTGCGGCCCGGAAACTCGACCACAAGATCTTCGATTGAAAGAAGGGGGGCGTCGAGACGCTCCAGCATCACCGCAGCCTCGGATTGAGTGCATCGCGTAACCAATCACCGAGAAGATTGACCGAAAGCGCGAGGAACAGAAGCGTGAACGCAGGGAAAAGCAGGATCCACCACTCACCCGAAAAGAGAAAGCCCTGACCGATCCTGATCAAGGTTCCAAGCGACGGTTGCGTCGGCGGTGCACCGACCCCGAGAAATGAGAGCGTTGCCTCTGTAATGATAGCAAGCGCCAGTGAAATCGTAGCGATTACAAGGATCGGGCTAACGACATTCGGAAGAATGTGCCGGAACATGATAGCGGTCGAGCTCCGCCCGATGATCCGTGCCGCCTGGACATAATCCTTATTGCTTTCAACCAACGTCGCGCCGCGAATGACACGGGCGAATTGCACCCAGTCCGAGAGCCCGATTGAAAGGATCAACACCCAGATCGCCATTTGATCGCGGAGCTCGATTGGCGTGATGCCCTTGGCAATCCCGAAGATGAACATCGCAATCAGGATCGATGGAAAGGTCAATTGAACATCGGCAATGCGCATGATGATCGTGTCGGTGATACCGCCCGCATATCCGGCGATCAGGCCCAAAACAATACCAATTGCCATGGCAAGAAGAACGGCAAGAAAACCGACAAAAAGCGAGACCCTGAGCCCGTAGAGGATCGTTGAGAAGACATCACGCCCCTGATCATCCGCACCGAGCCAGAAGAGGTCCCCTGTAAACTCGTTCTTCTCGAAAGGCTTCGAGAAACCGTTCATCAGATTAAGTGTCGACGGATCGAAGGGATTGTAGGGCGCGATCAGCGGGGTAAAGAGTGCGCTCAGAACCAAAATGGCAAGAACGATCGCAGAGCAAATTGCGACTGGCGCGTTTCGAAACGACCATATGAGGTCCGATGTCCAGATGCGCTTCAAGGACGAGCGGTCGCTTTCAGGCCCAATAATATCAGACATTGGCTCGCCCGCCTTCCGCACGCAGGCGCGGATCGATTGCAAAGTAAAGAAGATCGACGACGAGGTTGATGATGACGAACATCAGCGCGATCAGCATGAGATAGGCTGCCATCACCGGAATATCGACGAACTGGATTGCGTTGATGAAGAGAAGGCCGACGCCGGGCCATTGGAAAACCGTCTCGGTGATGATCGCAAAGGCGATGATTGAGCCAAGTTGCAGACCGGTAACTGTGATCACCGGAACCAGCGTGTTCTTCAAGGCGTGGCGGAAATTGATCGCGCGTTCGCTGAGGCCCCGCGCGCGGGCAAAGCGGATATAATCCTGTTCAAGGACTTCCAGCATTTCGGCGCGGACGAGCCGCATGATGAGCGTCATCTGATAAAGGCCAAGCGTGATCGCGGGAAGGATCAGGGCTTTCAGGCCGGAGACCGTCAGGAAACCGGTTGTCCAGCCGCCGAGATCGACGGTCTCCCCCCGTCCGAAACTCGGCAGCCAGTTAAGCTCAACAGAAAACACATAGATGAGCAAGATCCCGATCAGGAAGGTCGGAAGGGATACGCCGATCAACGACACCATCATGACGGAGCGCGATAACACGCTGTCGCGTCTTAGAGCTGTAAAGACGCCAAGCGTGATACCGGCAAAGATTGCGAAAAGCCCTGAGACAGCAGCAAGCTCCAGCGTCGCGGGTGCGCGTTCCGCGATGATCTCGGCAACCGGGCGCCCTTGCCGGTAGGAAAGACCGAAATCCCCCTGCACGGCCCTTTCGAGAAAACGGTAATACTGGACCGGGAAAGGATCATCGAGCCCGAGTTGTCCTCTCAACCTTTCAATATCGGCCTGGGTCCGCTCTTGCCCAAGCAGGCTTTCGACCGGATCGCCGACAAAACGGAACATGGAAAAAGCCACAAGGCCTGCAAGGAGCAGAACCAGAACCGCTTGTAACAGACGTTTGACGACAAAGCTGATCATGAAAAGCCCGCGGCCCCGCTCACTATCGATTGTTGGCGGGGCGGATCGACGCCATCTTTTCCATGAACCGGTCTATTTCAGCTCGAAATATTTGACCTTGGGTTGATCCTCCGGCTGGATCTCCGTCTGCAATTTTTCCACCATGCCCCAGTTCAGGACCTGATGGTGGATCGGCAGATAGACGACGTCTTCCTGGATAACTTCCCAGATCTCGCCAATCGTCTTGTTGCGTTTGTCGAGATCGATCTCGGAAGCAAGGCTTGCGATCTTCACATCCAGATCAGGATTGCTGTAGCGCGTGCCGTTCCAGGCTCCGTATTTGTCGTCGCGCGTGTGCACGAGAAAGTTGAAAACATATTCTGAATCGAAGGTCGCAACACCCCAACCGAGCATGTAAAAATCGGTCTCAAGCGTGTTAATGAGCGGGAAATGCTGGGCTTTCGGCTTGGCATCGAGGTTCACCTTAATACCAATCTGGGCGAGCATGCCGACTGCTGCCTGGCAGATCGCCTCATCATTGATATAGCGGTCATTCGGGCAATTGAGGGTGACCGAAAAGCCGTCACCATATCCTGCTTCCGTCATCAGGGCTTTGGCGGCCTTGAGGTCGGTTTCCGGCACTGTATCGAGGTCCTGCGTCCAGCCATTGGCAAAGGGTGGCACGATCACGCCTGCCGGGATCGACTGGCCGCGCATGATGATTTTCCGGATCGCCTCGCGATTGATTGCAATGTTCATCGCCTGGCGGACTTTCTTATCCGCGAACGGGTTCTTGCCTTCAATATTATCTGACGCAAGATCGGCATCACCTTGGTTCACCCCAAAGAAGATCACTCGGTTCTGCGGCGCCTTGATCACTTTCAGGCCCTCGGCATCGGCAACGCGCTTAAGGTCCTGGACGGGCACGTCCTGAATGAAATCGATCTCACCGGACAAAAGCGCTGCAACCCGCGTCGCCGCGTTCTGAATGGGTGTGTATATGATTTCCGTCACATCGAGCGGGAATTCATCCTTCCCCCAATATCCGTCAAAGGCCTGCAAAACGGTTTTCGCATCGGGTTCGCGGCTGACGAGCCGATAAGCCCCGGTTCCATTGGTGTTGCGGGATGAGAAGGTCTCCTCGCCGCCCTCGAAATCCTGCACCTCGATGGCGTTATTCGCCTCGCTCCATTCCTTATCCATAATGAAAAGGTTGGTGAGGTTATTCGGCATGATCGGGTTCGGACCATCGGTTTCGATTTCAACCGTGAAATCGCCAACCGCGCGAACCTCCTTCACCGACGCAAGAAGCGCCTTCATATCGCTGTTCGGTGACATGGCACGCTTTAAAGAAAACACCACGTCGGTGGCGGTGAAATCAGCGCCGTCGTGAAACGTGACGCCTTCGCGTAGCTTGAAGACCCAGATATTGGGATTGTCGCTCTTCGGTGCCCACTCCGTCGCAAGCGCCGGCACAATCTTGCCAGCCGTATCACGCAGTACCAGCGGCTCGTAAATCTGGTGCGAGACCGTATGGGTCGGCCCTTCATTCTGTGAATGCGGGTCGAGCGTCAAAGAATCCCCTGCCCGCGCCCATCGCAGCGTCTCGGCGCTTGCAAACGATGTCCCGGCCAGCAAGGCCGCTAACAGAATTCCGCCTAATACCCTCATGAAAATCTCCCTTTGCACACGACCGACCGTATCAGCCTAACTTACGAAAAGCTTGGCGTTAAGGCGATAGGTCAGTCTAAAATTCGTGCTAAAGTTTCGGGAATTGAGGGCACAATGGAAAGCTAAAGCTTGCCATCGTCGGATTAGCTTCTCCGGCGGCGTAAAACAAACAACCCGGCAATGCCAGACAAGAGGAGAACACCTGCAGCGGGGAGTGGCACAACCGTTGTTCCGGACGTGTCGACGCCGGAATTGAAATTGTCGAACCCAAGGCCGAAGAAGCCGAAACCCGATCTGGTTCCGGCAAATTCCAGCCGCAGGATGTCGGCGCTCGCCCGGCTGATTGACCAATTCGTTGCAACACCGTTTCCGGTATCAGCGTCTCCTGCATTGATGGTCACCGTTTCAAGAACCGAGCCGCCGGTAAGCGCATCGAACGCTGTGATGACGAAGCTCTCGTTAAAATCGATGTCGAGGATTTCGCCACTCACATTCTGGGTTGCGGTACTGTAGCTCACAATCAAAGTCGGGGTTGCGGTACCGGATGTGAGCCCGTCGTCGGTGAGGAAGAAGTTGCCGACGTCTTCTCCGGCCACGACATTATCGTTGCCGTTTCCTGGTCCCTGAAATGCCGTGCGGGCGCCGCCGACATCGGCCAGCACCGGAGAAGTACCGTCGGAGAGGGAGAAGGTGACTCCAGCCGTCGCTTCGAATTGATTGGAGATTGCGAGACCTTCCATCGGCATGCTGCCCGGAATACTCTCAAAATCAATGGTTATCGCATTCACCTGACCTGAAAGCCCTACAATAGACCCAACGGTCAACAACCAATACAGTCGCTTCACGACAACAGCCCCCTTATTACTACACACACTTACTTACACTTTTTGCTCGATACTTCTCATCGGTATCTGAGCACCCTTGCACACCCAGTATGTCCTGTTTTCTGCTTGGCCGGTCAATAAACAGTTTCGCAATGGAACTGTGCATTTGTGCACAGTGACTATCTTAGCGTTGCAATATCGTGCTTAGTATCCAGAGTTTTGGGCCATTGTGGAGCGCGTTTGATGGAATGGGATGACCTGAAATATGTTCTCGCAGCCTACCGCAGCCGCTCCTTCGCACGGGCCGCTTCGCTCCTGAAAGTCTCCCACACCACGATCGGACGGCGCATTTCTGCGCTTGAGGATTCGCTCGGCCAAACGCTTTTCACCCGAACGCGGGACGGCTGCGAGCCGACTGACCTATGCGAGAAGATTGTGAAGATTGCAGAACGCATGGAGGCAGATGTCCGTCGGGCTGCAACCATTGCGGCTGCAACACCGGATGAACCGGAGGGTCTCGTCCAGGTCAACACAGCAAGCTGGATCATCAATCATCTCCTCATTCCGGCCCTGCCGCGTCTTTATGAGAGTGCCCCGAAAATCCAGATCTCGTTTGTCGGCGATGTCGTCGAAGACAAGAGAGGGCGAACCGAACACTCCTTTTCGTTGCGCTTTGACGTGATGGCTCACCGCTCGGAACTGGAAATCGAACTCGCCAATTTCACCTATGCGATCTACGGAAACAGACACATTCTGGAGGATCAATCGAATTGGGTTTCGACGTTTGGCGGATCCGTCGTCATGAAGACCTTCGGTTGGCTTGAAAAACAGAATGTTGCCTTTAACGACGTCAGGCTTCTCGCCGATGATGCCGAACTTGTTCAAACCGCAATTCGAAACGGGATTGGCAAGGGCCTGATCCCGACCTATCTGGGCGAACGCGACCCCGCCTTGAAACGTTTATCAGGCGAAGACCCGGAGCTTACCCGGTGTCTCAGGGCCCTTGTTCCCCGACATATCGCCAGGACGCCGGAAATCACTACCGTGCTCAACTGGGTCGAACAGGTTGTGAAAGGCGCCAGTATCTGACGACAAGGGAGATTGGCAGCATTGCGTTGTCGCGAAGATGCCCCGTCACCGGTTTGGTGGCCGCCAGTACAATGCAAATGGCTTATTGATCCGCAGCGGCTTCAAGCGCCCGTGCCCGGAGTTTCTTCGCAGTCGCTCTCAGATCATAGGTCGGATAGAACTCGGTGCGGAACGCGCTCCAACCGTAAAGCTCTATGGCGCGGTTCACTTCGCGAAGCCGCTCGGGAGGAACCTGAAGGGTTACCACCTGGCCGATCCCCATCATCACATACCAGGATTCAATCTCGATCCCTTCCGGCGGAAACTTCGCCCAAAAGCCTGTTTCTTTCAGTTCATCGGCAATTTGGGAAAGCGTCTTCGACTGATCGTGTTTTAAGAAAATCGTGAGAAGAAAGTAGTCGGACGGCGTTGCGACGCTCTGGCCGGAGCGCGCGACTTCGTCTTCGGTTGCAAGCGAAAGGTTGGGGCACATTCCAAGACCGACAGCAAAAAGTGCTGCCAGAACGGTTCGCGACAGGACCATCTAAAATTCCCTCCGATTGTTTGGCTAAATATCCATCAATGGAGATAGACCCGTTGGAGGGCTGGTCCAGACTGTTTGAGGCGCTGATTTCCCAAAACTGTTCCCTTTTCGAGGCCCGGGCTTTAACGCACGTAGAGCCAGATCATCGCGGCAATAAAGGCGAAGGTCGTGAGGTTCATCACGGTATTCGCAACGTCACCGGTGATCATGCTTCTCCTCCTTCAAGGCCCTCAGAAAGCACACCACGATCAAGACGGTGATAAAAACGAAGGGAAGCGCGCCGACCGCAATGAAGCCGCGTATCGCGTCAATCGACCCCGACACAATCATGGCGGCTCCGAGAACGCCCAGAATGACGCCCCAGGTAAGACGGGTTCCGACCGCAGGCTCCGGGTCGCCACCGCTTGAAAACGTGCCCAAAACAAAGGCGGCACTGACAACACTTGTCACGATAAAGAGGAAGGCGGCCAGAATGGTCGCGGTGATGGACAGAGCCGCGAACGGCAGCTTTTCCAGAAGTCCGAACGTGACGCGGTCGACATTCTCTTTCGTGAGCGCCAGGAGATCGCCCCTGCCATTAAGCGTCTCGTAAAGACCGATGCCGCCGAAAGCTCCGAACCAGACAAGCGAGAACAGCGTCGGGACAACCAAAACACCGATAATGAACTCGCGGATCGTCCGCCCGCGCGAAATCCGCGCGATAAAGACACCGACGAACGGCCCCCAGGCGATCCACCAGACCATGTAGGTGAGCGTCCAGTCATGGAACCAGCGCCCGAGACTGTCGTCGAAGAATGTGAAGGTCTGAAATCCACGCGGGATGACCTCGGTCAGATACGCGCCGAAACCGTTCAGTATCGCATTCATGAGATATTGTGTCGGACCGAGCAGGACAACGAAGGCCAGCAGAAAACCAGCAAGTCCCATGGCGATGTTCGAAAGGCGCGACATACCGCTTCCAAGATCGACCAGAAGCGGTGGCAGATAACAGGCAGCCATTGCGGCAAAGACGACTGCCACAAGAAAGGTGCCCGCGCCCGAACCGCCCATCAGCAGATCAACGCCGTCAGCGACCTGAAAGACGCCCATCGCAATCGATCCGCCGACACCGATCGCTATCGCCGTAATCGCTGAGACATCGGCAAGCCAGCCGACAATCCGCGCCCAGCTTTCATCCGGGAACATGGCATTCACCGGGGCGCTCACGAGCATCGGGGTGCCTTTTCTGAAGGCGAAATAAGCAATGACCAGAGCTGTCGCCGCATAAATTGCCCAGGCGTGGAAACCCCAGTGGAACATCGTAGATGTGAGCGCCGTGGTCGCGGCAATCGGCTCCGGCA
>JBCDCU010000057.1:0-14116 GCA_039181265.1 Pseudomonadota bacterium
TCTCCTGACAAATGAGCAGAAGATCGAACGCAAGGTTCAAGAGCTTCTTCTCGCACTGAGGATCGAACAGGCCTACTCCAAGGAGAAGATCCTCGAACTCTACATGAACGAGATTTTCCTCGGCCTTGGCGCCTACGGCGTTGGTGCGGCATCTCTTGTTTATTTCGACAAATCCGTAAGCGAACTCACGCTTTCAGAAGCCGCTTATCTTGCCGCTTTGCCGAAAGCGCCGAACAATTATCATCCATTCCGGAACCGTGATCGCGCGGTCGAGCGCCGGAACTGGGTAATCGATCGTATGATCGCAAATGGTTTCATTGCGCCCGAAGACGGGGCAAAGGCGAAGGCCGAACCGCTTGAAGTCCGCCCAAGAGCAACCGGTACAAAACTCTTTGCGTCGGAGTATTTTGCGGAAGATGCCCGTCGGGAACTCTTGCGGCTCTATGGCTCGAAGGGCCTGTATGAGGGCGGTCTGTCTGTTCGGACCACCCTTGATCCGAAGATGCAGGTACTCGCCAGGCGGGCCCTCCATAATGGCCTTGAAGGCTTTGACCGCAAACGCGGATGGCGTGGACCTTATGCCAAGCTCGAACTCAATGATGAGTGGGGCAAAGAATTGGCCGAAGTCAAAGGCCTCGCAGATGTTCCGGAATGGCGGCTTGCTGTGGTCCTTGATACGGACGAGGAAGGCGCGCGTATCGGCTTGCAGCCGCAAAAGACGGTTGCAGGACGTATCGACGATACGCGCAGGGAAGGCCGGATTTCATTTGATGACATGAAATGGGCGAAGTGGGCGGAAGGCGACCGGAAAGGCGTCGCGCCACGAAACGCCGGCGATATTCTGTCAATCGGCGATGTTGTCTTCGTCGAACCCGTAGGTCGAGCTGCCGACACCAAGGCGTTCTCGCTGCGCCAGGTGCCGGAGGTCGAAGGCTCCATTGTCGCAATGGATCCCTATACCGGGCGCGTCCTCGCGATGGTCGGCGGGTTCAGTTTTGCGGAAAGTCAGTTCAACCGTGCCTCTCAGGCACTGCGCCAACCTGGTTCGTCATTCAAGCCGTTCGTCTATGCGGCAGCCCTCGATAACGGCTACACACCGTCATCGGTCGTTCTTGATGCGGCCTTCGAAATCGATCAGGGCGCTGGACTCGGCGTCTGGCGTCCAAAAAACTACGGCAACAAATTCTACGGACCATCAACGCTGCGTCTTGGGATTGAACGCTCGCGGAACGTCATGACGGTGCGGCTTGCTGAAGACATGGGCATGCCTCTAATCGCGGAATATTCCCGCCGTTTCGGGATTTACGACAATTTGCAACCGGTCCTTGCGATGTCGCTCGGAGCAGGCGAAACGACTGTCCTTCGTATGGTCTCAGCCTATTCGGTTCTCGCCAATGGCGGGCGTGCCATTACGCCGACGCTGATCGACCGTATCCAGGACCGTTACGGGAAAACAATCTTCAAGCATGATGAACGGGTTTGTCAGGATTGCGAAGCGGTAGAATGGAATGATCAGCCTGAACCGGAACTCGTCGATAACCGCGCGCAGGTTCTCGATCCGATGACGGCCTATCAGATCACCTCCATGATGGAAGGCGTCGTCCAACGCGGCACAGCCGTTGTCGTTCGCGAAGTCGGAAAACCGATTGCCGGCAAGACAGGCACCACGAACGATGAAAAAGATGCATGGTTCGTCGGCTATACACCCGATCTCGTTGTCGGGGTTTTCGTCGGATACGATCAGCCGCGCGCCATGGGACGGGGAAGCACAGGCGGTCAGCTGGCGGCACCCATCTTCACAGAATTCATGAAAGAAGCCCTCAAAGACAATCCGCCGGTCGAGTTCCGTGTTCCGGAAGGTATCGGACTTATTCCAATTGACCGGAAAACCGGATTGCGTGCGGCAGGCGGCGAGGAAAACGTCATCCTTGAAGCGTTCAAGCCAGGCACGGCGCCACCAAGCCAGACGGATATCATCGGATATTCCGACGCGCTCGGAGGATCTCCAATCACCCAGTCGCAAGACGTCGACCGAGCGATCATCTCCGGGACGGGCGGCCTCTACTAGAATCTCATCACGACACGCGTTGATCAATGCGTGTCGCTCTCTCCATGTTGAGAGAGCGTCGCGCCGCTTGACGCCGCGACTGCGAATATTATTGTGCCGCCGATAAGGCGGGAAGACAGAAGGCATCTGGAATGCGCGCGGAAATCCAGTCGACCATCGACGAAATCCAGCAGGGTATCGGCCTGCTGAGGAGGCATCTTTGACTGGGACCGCTCCCTCAAACGCCTCGACGAACTCAATCAGAAAGTAGAAGATCCGGACCTCTGGAATGACGCGGAAGCAGCCCAAAAGGTGATGCGCGAGCGTCAACAACTTGATGACAGCATCAATGCGGTGAAAGGGTTCGAAACCGACCTCAACGACCAGATTGAACTCATCGAACTCGGCGAGATGGAAGACGATCAGGATGTGGTCTCCGAAGCCGAGAACACCATCCTCGATATGAAAGAACAGATGGCCCGCCGCCAGGTGGAGACGCTTCTTTCAGGCGAGGCTGACAGCAACGACACCTATGTCGAGATCCATTCCGGCGCGGGCGGCACCGAGAGCCAGGATTGGGCTCAAATGCTCACCCGCATGTACACGCGATGGGCCGAGCGGCGAAATTTCAAAGTCGAGGTGCTCGAAGCCCAGGACGGCGAAGAAGCCGGCCTGAAATCTGCGACACTCCTCCTCAAGGGTCATAACGCCTATGGTTGGGCGAAGACAGAATCCGGTGTTCATCGCCTTGTCAGGATCTCTCCGTTCGACAGTCAAAACCGCCGCCACACGAGCTTCGCCAGTGTCTGGGTCTATCCGGTGATCGACGATTCCATCCAGATTGAAGTCTCTGAATCCGATGTGCGGATCGACACCTATCGCGCATCCGGGGCGGGGGGGCAGCACGTGAACACGACCGATTCCGCCGTGCGCATCACACACCTTGCGACCGGCATCGTCGCCCAATGCCAGAATGGCCGTTCACAGCATCAGAACAAGGCAACTGCATGGGCCATGCTGCGCGCACGGCTCTACGAGGAAGAACTGAAGCGGCGTGAAGAAGAGGCAAACTCTGAGGCTGCCGAAAAGACGGAAATCGGCTGGGGTCACCAGATCCGCTCTTACGTCCTTCAGCCATATCAGATGGTGAAGGATTTGCGCACCGGCGTTGAGAGCGGAAACCCTCAGGCGGTGCTCGACGGTGACCTTGATAAATATATGGAAGCCGCACTTGCGCAGAGAGTCTATGGCGATACGCAAGGTGAAATAGCGGACGCGTCTTAATCGCCCGCAATCACCTTCTGCCTCAACAAGCGCGACGCGGATCCATTTGGAAGGATCAAATGGATATTTTTACCCTGGCAAAGGAACGGGCATCGGAGCACCGTCCGATCAATGTCGGCATTATAGGGGCCGGGAAATTCGCCTCCATGTTCCTCAATCAGGTCCCGCATATGGCGGGGTTGGAGGTGAGGGCGATAGCGGATCTGTCCGTTGAACGTGCGAAAAGCGCGTGTCGGGTTGTCGGATGGACCGATGACCGAATTTCGGCAACCGAGTTTCTTGAGGATGGCGCAGCGCTTGCCATGCATGACGCTATCGACGTTGTGATTGAAGCTACCGGAGATCCCGAAGCAGGGCTTGCTCACGCGGATACGGCCATTACCCATGGAAAACACGTGGTGATGGTGAATGTTGAAGCCGACGTTCTTGCAGGCGCGGCCCTTGCAAAACGCGCCAAGTCGGCTGACGTTGTCTACACCATGGCCTATGGAGATCAACCGGCACTGGTCGCAGAACTCATCGATTGGGCGCGGGCGTGCGGCTTCAGTGTAATAGCGGCGGGTAAGGGCACGAAGTATCTGCCAAATTATCACTCCGTGACACCGGATGACGTTTGGACCCATTACGGCCTCAGTTCCGACGCGGCCGCAAAGGCCGGCATGAACCCGCAAATGTTCAATTCCTTTCTGGATGGAACAAAATCGGCAATTGAGATGTGCGCGATTGCCAATGCCTGCGGCCTCGAAGTGCCGGACGATGGCCTTGCCTTTCCACCGTGTGGTGTCGACGATCTCGCCCACATTCTGCGTCCCCATGTGGTCGGAGGCGTTCTTGAGAAATCCGGTGTTGCGGAAGTCGTTTCATCGCTTGAGCGCGATGGGCGTCCGGTCTACCGGGACCTTAGGTGGGGCGTTTATGTCGTCTTCGAAGCGCCGAACGACTATGCGCAAGCCTGCTTCGCCCAGTATGGGGTGAAAACCGATGATAGCGGGCGATATGCTGCCCTTTATCGCCCGTATCACATGATCGGTCTCGAACTCGGTGTCTCGGTTTACCAGGCAGCCTTGAAAGGCACAGCCACCGGCGTCACACGTGCGTTTCGTGCCGATACAGTTGCTGTTGCAAAGCGGGACCTTTCTGCGGGCGAACTACTGGACGGTGAAGGTGGCTACACGGTCTGGGGTAAAGCGATCCCGGCAGCGCGGAGTCTGGCGTCCGCAGCCCTCCCAATCGGCCTTGCAAAAGGTGTGATACTGCAAAAGCCGGTCCGCAAAGGGCAAATCGTATCAAAAGCCGATATCCGGCCAAGCACCGAAAGCAGAGCGCTTAGAATACGCCAAGAGGCCGAGACTTTCCTTGGGCAATGAAGGTGCAGGACTGAACACCGGAACTTGTCTACAAACCGTCTGGAAATTGCTCGTCGAGAATGCGTTCTTCCCAATTATGGCTTGCATCAAACAGGATCTGTCCCGTCTGGTTCTGATCCTCATAAATCGAAATCTCTTGGACGGATTTAACCTCGGTGTGGTCTGCAACCGCATTCACCGGACGCTTCTCGCGTTCAAGAACTTCAATTTTAATGTGCGACAGGTTCGGAATAAGCGCGCCGTTCCAACGCCTCGGCCGAAACGGGCTGAGCGGCGTCAGCGCGAGGAGAGGGGCACGCAGAGGGATAATCGGGCCACCTGCGGAATAGTTATAGGCCGTGCTTCCCTGCGGCGTCGCGACAAGCACGCCATCTGCGGTTAGTTCTCTCATGCGCACTTTTCCGTCGATGATAAGCCGCAATTTCGCAGCCTGATAAGACTGCCGAAACACTGACACTTCGTTGAGCGCCAGTGCAGTCTGGATGCCGCCATGCTCGTCAATCACGGTCATTGTGAGCGGATGAATGCTATTGAGTTCTGCCTTCATCACGCGGCGCGGGAGATCTTCGAGCGAAAACGCATTCATCAGAAAACCGACCGAGCCCCGGTTCATGCCATAGATCGGCTTCTCACAGTTCAAAAACTGATTGATCGTCTGGAGCATCATGCCGTCACCGCCGAAGACGACAATCACGTCCGCCTCTTCAGGGTTCGACTGCCCGTAAACATCGATAGCTTCCTTGCAAGCCGTCTCAGCGTCCTGCGTGGGCGCTGCGAGAAAGTAAAACGTTTCGTACAAGGAATGGCTCCGGCGGTCGTCTAAATAGTGCGACGGGACTTACACGTTCGGGACCGGGAGTTCAATTGGATCACGCTGAAGCGTGACCCCGACTGCGCATGATTGTCGCCGGGCGGTTTCCAAAACGATAATCAACACTAAATCGACGCGCATGACAGAGAGTTACGAAAACAATACGAAGACGACAGTCTATTTTGACGGTTCATGCCCTTTGTGTGTCGCCGAAATCGGCGTCTACAAAAAGCGCAACAACGGGGCTGTTGAATTCGTGGACGTGTCTGCGAGCGATGAGGCTGCTGCGTCCGATGACATTGCGGCAGATCTTGATCGCAACAAAGCCATGGCCCGATTTCATGTCCGTAATGCGGATGGCAAACTGGTCGATGGAGGTGATGCCTTTGCAGCATTGTGGCGAGCCACACCCGGTTTCCGCACCCTCGGCCGCATGGGCGGTCTCCCGGTAATCCGCCAGGGATTGAATTTCGCTTACGACAGCTTTCTTCTGGTCAGACCGTTCATCCAAAAAGCCTATAAGCGCGCTGCAGGCGTCAAGTGATGCTGGAGAGACCGTACGATGTGGATCTCGCTACATTCGGCGATGGTTTGAAGGTTGCGGTGTTCGGAGCATCCGGTGGCATTGGCCTCGCCGTTGTCGATGCGCTGTCTTCTAATTCTCGGGTGAACACCATCTACGCTTTTTCCCGGCAGCCAATCGCCGAAACGAATCCGAAGGTAGTCGCCAAACCGTTCGACATTGAACGCGAGGAGACGATGGTCACTGCTGCGGAAGAGGTAGGATCACCGGACCTTGTTTTCGTTGCGACTGGTATCTTGCATGACGATGCAATCGGGCTTTTTCCTGAAAAGGCGCTCCGCGATTTCAATCTCGAAGACGCGAACCGGGTCTTCTCGATCAACACGATTGGCCCCGCGCTCATTGCCAAACACTTCCTGCCACGGCTCAGCCGCGAGAAGAAAACGGTCTTTGCGGCAATCTCAGCCCGCGTTGGCTCGATCTCGGATAACCGGCTCGGCGGCTGGTATTCCTACCGCGCATCGAAAGCTGCGCTGAACCAGATCATCAAGAGCGCGGCGATTGAAATCGGCAGGAAAAACAAGAATGCGATTTGCGTCGCGCTTCATCCCGGCACGGTGGAAACCGGGCTTTCCGCTCCCTTTAAGTCAAATGTAAAGCCTGATAAGCTTTTTGAACCGGCATGGTCGGCTGCGTGTATGCTAAATGTTCTCAACACGCTAACCCCTGACCAGTCTGGGAGGATCTTTGCCTTTGACGGTGCCGAGATTACGCCCTAGGCGCGTTCATTTCATCGGACTATCGCCCGTAAACCTGGCCGTTGCGGCGATTTGTTTATTTGACAAAATCAAATAGGTCAGTAATGCTGACATAATATCGATTGTTCACGCTGCAGGACAAAGGACGCAAGAGGAATGAAACACGAGCTCCCCAATGCCCATGTCACTTTAGAGGACAAGTTCACGGCTGAAAGCGGGCACGTCTTCATGAGCGGGACGCAGGCGTTGATCCGGCTTCCGATGACCCAGATTAAGCGAGACCGCAAAGCGGGACTGAAAACGGCAGGGTTCATTTCCGGTTATCGCGGCTCACCGATCGGCGGCTATGACCAGCAGCTGCAAAAAGCCTCCAAATGGCTTGAAGAATACGACGTGAAGTTCCAACCGGGCGTCAATGAAGATCTTGCCGCTACCGCTGTCTGGGGCACACAGCAATTACCGCTTTCGCCAGGTGCGCGATATGATGGTGTGTTCGGGATCTGGTACGGCAAAGGCCCAGGGGTCGACAGATCTGGCGACGTCCTGAAACACGCCAACGCAGCAGGAACCTCAAAACACGGCGGTGTCCTTTGCCTTGCGGGTGACGATCACGGTGCAAAATCTTCGACGCTTCCGCATCAGTCCGACCATGAATTCATGAGCGCGTTGATCCCGATGTTTTATCCCTCATCGGCACGCGAATTTCTTGAATACGGCCTCGCAGGCATTGCCATGTCTCGTTACTCGGGATGCTGGGTCGGCATGAAAGTGATCGCGGATACGATCGAGACGACCGGCGTCATCGATCTCGCTGCCGAAGAGCGCGAGTTTGTCATTCCGGATGATTTTGAGCTTCCCGAAGGCGGTCTCAATCTTCGCTGGCCGGATGATCGCTGGGAACAGGATGAACGCCTTCAGGTTTACAAGGGCTATGCAGCCATCGCGTGGGCGCGCGCGAACAAGATCGACCGCGTCGTTATCGATTCGAGAAATCCGCGCCTTGGCATCATCGCATCGGGCAAGGCGTATGAAGATGTGCGTCAGGCCCTCCGCGAACTTGATATCGACGATGTCCAGGCAGACCGGCTGGGTCTTCGCGTTTACAAGGTCGGTATGCCCTGGCCGCTTGAGCCGCAGGGTGTCCGCCACTTCGCGGAAGGATTGTCGAAGATCCTCGTGATTGAGGAACGGCGCGAAATCATTGAAAACCAGATCAAGCAGCAGCTCTTCAACTGGCGTGCCGATGTCCGTCCGGAAATCGTTGGCAAGTTTGATTCCAAGGACAAACCGGTTCTTCCCCTCGATCGCGAATTGACAATCGGCGGGATTGTGCGCGCTATCTGTGATGAACTCCTACACAGCGATATAGACGCCGATTTCCGCAATCACCTCGAACGGCGCCTTAAATGGTTCGACAACCGCGCCAAAGTCCGTAGTGAGCACGAGGCCGCCGCGGTTAGAACGCCTTACTTCTGCTCCGGCTGCCCACACAATACGTCGACAAGAGTACCGGAAGGAAGCCGGGCGCTCGCAGGGATCGGATGCCATTTCATGGCAACCTGGATGGACCGCGAGACTGAGACCTTCAGCCATATGGGCGGTGAGGGGATTGCCTGGACGGGAACCTCCCACTTCACGAACGAAAAGCACATGTTCGCCAATCTCGGCGACGGTACCTATTTCCACTCAGGCTCGCTGGCCATTCGCCAAGCGGTCTCAAGCGGCGCGAACATAACCTACAAGGTCCTTTACAACGACGCGGTTGCCATGACGGGCGGCCAATCAGTCGACGGTCAGCTCACGCCCCAGCAGATCACCCAACAGCTTCATTACGAGGGCGTCAAAGTCATTCACCTCGTCTCGGACGAGCCTGAGAAATACAACCGCGCCGAACTTGCGCCAGGTGTGAAGGTCGGCCATCGCGATACGCTTGATCAGGTGATGAAGGAACTGCGGGATACGCCCGGATGCACCGCCATTGTCTATGACCAGACATGTGCCGCTGAAAAGCGCCGGCGCCGCAAGCGCGGCCTTATGGAAGATCCATCCCGCCGCGTGTTCATAAATTCCGATGTGTGCGAAGGATGCGGGGATTGCTCCGTTCAATCGAATTGCGTTGCCGTTGAGCCGCTTGAAACGCCGATGGGGCGCAAACGCAAGATCAATCAGTCGGCCTGCAACAAGGACTTTTCCTGTCTGAAGGGCTTCTGCCCGAGCTTCGTTACGGTTGAAGGCGTTGATCTTCGCAAACGCGATCAGATTTCCGGCGTTGATTTCTCCTTCCTGCCCGAGGCCGACAAGAGCCCGGCGCTCAACAAACCTTACAACATCGCCGTAACGGGCGTGGGTGGCACCGGTGTCCTTACGGTTGGGGCCATTATCGGCATGGCCGCGCACCTTGATGGAAAAGCATCCAACATTCTCGATATGGCGGGCCTAGCTCAAAAGGGCGGGGCCGTCTTAAGCCATATCCGGGTTGCAGAAACCCCGGATGAAGTCGCAGCCGCTCGGATTACAACGGGATCTGCGGACCTACTTCTTGCTGCCGACAACGTTGTCGCGGGAACGGTTGAATCAGCGGTTCTTTGTGATCCTGAAACGACAACCGGCGTGGTCAACACCCATCTGACACCAACACAGGAATTTGTCCGCAATCGCGATTTTGATTTTCGTGAATGGGCGGTGATGGGCAAGATCAAAGAGACAGTCGACAAGGATCTCGCCACCCACAACTTCACCGAGATCGCTGAAGCGGCCCTCGGGGATGCGATCGCGACCAACATTATGATGGTCGGTTTTGCCTATCAGCGCGGCCTTCTGCCCGTCACGCTGCAAGCGATTGAACGTGCGATTGAACTCAATGCTGTTGCTGTTGAATTCAACAAGAAGGCGCTCAACTGGGGACGCCTGCTTGCCCATGATCCGAAAAAAGTCTCCGAACTCCTGAAAGACACGCTGCCCGAGGTGCCGGCCATTCCGGAAAGCCTTAAAGAGATCATCGAGCACCGCGCAAAACATCTGACGGAATACCAGAATGCCCGTCTTGCGAAAAAATACAGGGCCTTCGTGTCCAAGGTGGAAGAGGCTGCAAAAAAGAAAGAACTGAGCGACAAACTCGCCGTTGCGGTGGCCAAAAACTACGCCAAGCTTCTTGCCTACAAGGATGAGTATGAAGTCGCCCGTCTCTATACGACCGACCGTTTCATGCGCCAGATCAATGATACGTTTGCCGAAGGTGGTCGTATCAAGCTTCATCTCGCGCCGCCGATCTTCTCTCGCATCGACCCTGCGACCGGGCGTCCGAAGAAACGGGCTTATGGCCCGATGATGTTGAAAGCGTTTTCGTATCTGAAGCGGTTTAAGGGACTGCGCGGAACGCCACTTGATCCCTTTGGCTATGCGAGTGAGCGGCGTGAAGAGCGAGCGCTTATCAAAGACTACGAGAAAACGATCAAAACCGTTCTCGCCAAACTGGATCCAAGTGTCGAAGCGATTGCCGTCGAAATCGCCAGCCTCCCGGACGAGATCCGGGGCTTTGGGCCAGTCAAGAAAGAGGCGATGGATCGGGTCAATGAACGCAAACCCGGACTCATTGCAGCGCTTGATAAACCGGCGGTTTTACCCACCCAAGGGGACAAAACGGAAATGAAAGAGAAAGTTGAACCCGCAGAATAAGGGGTTCAACCCATGCGTCACGATTGTTTTACAATCGTATTGTTGACACTTTCACGAGATCCTGACGATACTCCATCAACCGTGATTTTGCGGCGATTGGGTAACTCCGGAGGATCTCATGAAATTCCTATCTATGGCAGCCGTTGGAGCGGCGATGCTGATGAGCGTCGGCGCGGCCCAGGCTGCTTCCGAACCACAGCGCGTTTCGTTGACTGGCGAGGTAATGGACACCTGGTGCTATTATTCCGGCGTGATGGGTGGACAGGACGCAGTGGTTGGCACAGCGCACCACACCTGCGCGATCTGGTGTGCTGCCGGCGGGATCCCGATCGGACTACTGGCCGACGACGGCCAGGTCTACATCATTCTGGAACTTGAAGGCGTCGGCACCGCTGATGGCAAACCGTCCGTCCTTGGCGTCCAAAGCGACCGTCTGACCGTTGATGCGATGATGTATGAGCGGGACGGCTTTAAATACATCGTGGTCGACAAGATCACGAACAATGAAGGCATCACCAATCTGAATCACAACGACTTCGGTCCCATTCCGGGCTTCGCAATTCCGAAGTCCCTGCGCGGAGGTTAGAGCCATGCGGACACTCATTTTAGCACTCGCAGCCCTTGCACTTCCTCTGGCGGCCCACGCTGAAGAAGCAAGCCAGGCGAATAGCTGGAACCTCGTCGGTGAAAAGATGGCCCGCTTTGAGGCGAAGGTTGTTGACATCAAGTGTGAAGTGACCGGCGTCTGCGCGCCAAATTGCGGTGACGGATCACTGCCGCTCGGCCTGGTACGCACGTCCGACAACATGCTGATCCCGGTCAATAAGAACGGCCAGACGTCCTTCAATGGCGGTGTTGTCGATCTTCTCCCCCATTGCGGAAAAACCATCGGTGTGGATGGCCTATTCGTTGGTGAAGATATCCCGTCGCAGCTCTATCAGGTTCAGTTGCTGAAACCTGAAGGTGGCGAGTGGCAGAAAGCCAATCTGCATACCAAAGAATGGGCGAAGCAGTTCCCGGATGTGGGCGGTGAAGGCCCGTGGTTCCGGCGGGACCCGCGCGTTCTGTCTCAGATCGAGCAGAACGGCTATATGGGCCTCGGCAAAGAGGAAGACGAACGCTTCATTAAAGAGTGGTACTGACGCACACTCAGTGACGGCTTTCCAAGGTCGGCGTACCTTTAGGGAAGGCCCGGCGGTATATACAAGACGCCTCGCGCGCACTCCATAAGTGCGCGCGACAGAAGCGAATGAACCGCGAAACACCTGAAAAAAACCAAAGAAGAGCTATCATGAAAAAGGCTTCGCGAACGGTTGCCGGTTTTGCTGCGCTTGCAGCTTTGACGGCTGTCAGTTTTGTGGGTGGCGCCTTGGTATTCGGCTCCGACCCAAGCCCTCCTGCGACGCAGACGAGTGCTGAACCTGAACCAGCGACGCAACAGGCGGTATCCCCTCTTGATCTTGCTCAGCCAAGCCCGGCCGACGCGCTTGCTGCAATTCTTCCTTTCGGCGCGGAAATTGGCGGCGATTTCGATCTTATCGATCACTATGGAAATCCGCGCCAGTTGAAGGATTATGAGGGCCGGTATCTGTTGGTCTTTTTCGGATACGCCAATTGCGAAGCAATCTGTTCAACAGCTTTGCCTCTCATGGCCGATACGGTCACGAGGTTGAAGAAAGCGGCGGGGGATCGCTTCACGCCTGTCATGATTACGGTCGATCCCGAAAACGACACGCTTGAGGTGATGCGCGAGCGCCTCAACGCCTATCACCCGTCGCTGATCGGCCTGACAGGATCAGATGGCGCACTGGCCGATGTGAGAAACAAATTCAAGGTTTCTGTCGAAAAGGTCGGCACGGACATACAGGGCCGTCCAATCTACAATCATGGCAGCTTTGTTTACCTACTTGGTCCGGATGGCTCGTTCAAAACCCTTGTCCCGCCCATCGTTGATGCGGAGCGCATGGCGGAAATCGTCGCGACCTACATGACCGACGATGCTGAAGCTACAGACGTCGAACAGTCCGCAGGCTAACCCCGCTCATTGAGGCTGGCGCAGTTCACGCAATGCGAGGCCATCGGATCGATTTCGAGGCGCCGTTCGGCGATCTCGTCTCCGCATTCAACGCAATAGCCGTATTCGTCGTCGGCAAGCCGGCGCATTGCGGCATCAATGCGCACCAGATCCATTTGCCGTCGTCTTTGCTGCTCTTGCGCCATCGCTTGCCCCTGAAGAGCATCCATCCGGCTCAGCCGACCGACCGATTGTTGGTCGAGTTCCACCGTGTTTCTGGCCTCTTCCGATATCTCTTCCAGTCGCCGGAGTTCGCTGCGCAAAGCTTCAAGGCGTTTTTCGGCAAGTTTCACATCGATCGGCAATTCCACCTTCCTTCATCGCAGGCAAAGCGCTAAAAGCAAGCAAGCTTATCCGTATTTCGTCGGGGGACAAAGTCTATGCTGGTGCTCGTTTTGGGGCTTATCGTCTTTCTCGGTGCCCATGGGGCGATGATCGGTCTTGCACGCAAGCGCAAGGCATTGATCGACGGCGGACAGGAGATTTACTGGAAGGCGCCGGTTGCGGTCGGCTCGATTGTCGGCCTCGGCTTGATCATTTGGGGTTACGGGCTTGCCCGCGAGGAAACCGTTTTCCTCTATCAATTGCCGTCCTGGGTCTCGCACATATCAGCGCTTCTGATGCTCTTCGCCCTGATCTTTTTTGTCATGTCAGGCGCGCGTGGAAAGATCGCAAAGGCAGTCAAGCACCCACAACTGCTTGCAGTGAAAATATGGGCGACAGCTCACCTGCTGGTAAATGGCGACACCGCGTCAATTCTCCTCTTCGGATCGTTTCTCGCCTGGGCTGTAGCCGCCCGCATCTCAGCAAAGAAACGCGTCCAGGCGGGTCTTTTATCCGACAATCCGGGCGGTCCAGTCTGGAAGGACATTATCGCCGTCGTAATCGGCTTGGCGATCTATGTGCTTTTCGTGGTGTGGGCTCACGAATTCCTGTTTGGCGTGCCGCCGATCCAGACCTGATCGACTAATTCGGGAGGCTTCCTATGTCCGTTCAAACCAAACGCCGCAGACGCAATGCGGTCGACATCCGACAAATGAAGGGCAACAAAAGGGTCGTCTCATTGACGGCCTATCACGCTCACACGGCCGGAATAATTGACCCCTATGTCGACTTCATTCTCGTTGGCGATTCCCTTGGTATGGTCATGCATGGCCTCGAGACGACGATCCCAGTTACAGTCGACATGATGATTCTACAGGGTCACGCGGTGATGCGCGGATCTTCAGAGGCCCTGATCGTCGTCGATATGCCGTTCGGCTCTTATGAAGAAAGTCCGGAGGCCGGCTTCCGCTCAGCGTCCAGGATCATGAAAGAAACCGGATGTGGTGCGGTAAAGCTTGAGGGCGGAGCCCTGATGGCGCCGACCATCCGTTTTCTGACTGAGCGCGGAGTTCCCGTCATGGGGCATATCGGTCTGACCCCGCAAAGCTTCAACACCATGGGCGGTTTCAAAGTTCAGGGCCGCGACGAAGCGGAATGGGCTGCAATCGAAGCGGACGCCCGTGCGGTCGCAGACGCCGGTGCATTCGCCATGGTGGTCGAGGGCGTTGCAGCACCCCTTGCAAAACGCATAA
>JBCDCU010000058.1:0-13998 GCA_039181265.1 Pseudomonadota bacterium
ATCCGTTATAGCGCTCAAACCGGAAAAGCGCGCGCGGGAGCGACCAGTCCGTCTCCTCGTGAAAGCCTTTTTGGCGGAGCGCATCTTCGGCACTTTCCTCAAAGGTGAACGGCGGCGAACCGGTGGGTCTTCCGGCAGGAACCCGTGTTGTGCGCGCCGTCAGCCGGTCGCCGTTATGAAGATGGCGTTCGAAATTATAGGTCGATTCCATTTGGTGGAGCCCGGCGATGAACCACCATGGAATGCCAAGCGGACTTCCAATCGCCTGATAGCGCGCCCTGTGACTGAAGGCCGTATCGGCCATCTTTTTCACCTTTGCCGCATGCGATGGACGGATACCGGCGCCATTGAAGAATTTCACATATTCGTCCGCGAGATCGGAATATTTGCGCGAATTGATCGGCGATTGCACATCCAGTATGTCGGCGGGTTCAATCGGAACCGTTGTGCTGTCGTCGACATCGTCCTAGTCGCTGCCGGGATCGGGGGTCGCGGGATCGTCGGCCTGTCCGTTCTCTCCGGATGTGTGGAGTTCAGCGTGAAGGCGCCCCATTTCCTCCTTCAGCTCTTTGATGACGGGGGAACCGGAAAACGAAAGCGTTCTGCCGAGGTGCTCAATATGGCCGATCATGCGCCCCACCACGTCAAGCATTGCGATGGAATGCGCCCGCAAATCCTTGAGTGCGGCCAGTCTCATGGCTTCTTCGGCTTCAATCCAGAGCTTATCGATAATATCAAGCTCGTCCAGTGTCGTTGCTTTTGACGCAAGGTCAATGAAGTGATCTTCGTCATACGTGAAATCTGACATTTCAGGCCCCGATCAACGGTCTTCTTCTCTTAAATCCCTCAAATCCCTCGTAATGCTTTCAAGCAAGAGCCGCGTTTCCGTTGCGCGGCGAATGAATTCCGCGCTTTGCCGGAAGAGGCCCGCGTCTTCGTTCGTGATCGACTTCCGCAAGGACACGAGCGCCTTGTCGGTGTTATCCAGAAGCTTGACGTAATCGGTCAGCGCTTCCTCAAAGAGATTTGCCTTTGCGGCATTGCCTCCCGGGCTGCGCAGATTATCGAGCTTGCGCTGGAGCCTTTCCTGTTCAGCCACATTACCATTGATACGGGCCCGGTTTAAAGCAATCGACGTTTGGCGCACCGAGCCGATGAACTGGGAGACATAGATCTTGTAGAGCGCCGGCGTATCATCAATCATCAGGCTGATGAGCGAGCGAATGTCCGGTTCAAGGATCAGAACAGACCGCCTGGCGCCGGTTTCAATCGCTGCCTCTGCAAGACGTTTTGCAATCTCGACCGCCCCGCTGATCGGAAGGCTCGCAAATCCGACCCCGGTGCCTGAAAGAAGCGTCGTGAGGAGCGACGTCAGTTCTGAAAGCTCCTGGCCCCTTTGTTCGATGACGGCTGCGGGCCGTCCTTCTGAAATATCGAGGAGAATCTGGCTGTATGTCCTAAGCACGACAAGGGACAGGCGGCGGATCTGGATATCCGGATGCTCGTCGACCCGGGCGTTGAGATCGCCGAGCGCAAACTCAACCCTGAAGCACGGGCGATAGCCTTGTGAGTTGCGTTCGCAGGAGGGTTGTCGTGTCGCACCGCTGGTCGAGATAACAGCGGAGACTTCATCCAGGATCAGATCACCGGCGGTCTTGGTGTTCGAAACACTGTCGGCATAGATCGCAAGCTCCTCGCGCGGCAATGTCGCGCAAGCAGACATAATGAATAGGAGAACACCGATTGAACCGATCTTGAGGACGGTCTTCATTATTCCCGCAATGAATCTTGTGTGAGCCCTGTTCTGTCATCATGCGGCGCTGTCTTTTGAAATAAAAGCAGCCTCACCATTTTACCCAGCTTTATTTCACGACTGATATGGTCAATTAAAAACCAATGGTACACAAGTAAATCGAGCCGGTTTGCGCTAAGAAATCCAATAGCTTCACTTCTTTTCTGCTAGAGATTATGGTCATTGATAAGATGTGCAGCAACGGCGAAAAGCATTTCCCTTGAGACCACCCTCACTGGGACGCTCCAGTGAAACACCGGCTGCGGCGGGCGTATTCCAGAAGCAACCACAAGCGGTTGCGGTGCGAAATCCATAGCCGTTGATCGCCTTTCGCGAAGGTCGATAGAGTATTCCGGACGGAGTATTGGCAATGAATAAGAGACTTTGCTTCAACCTGCAGCCCGCTCAGACAGCGGCGCTCAAAACATGCGCGATCGCGCTCTCCTTGATTTTGGTCGGCCTCACCTTTCTTTCCACCCTTGCCCATGCCCAAAAGTTTGAAGAGATCGACGCGCGGTTCGACCGGTTGATCACGGTTGATCCCCTTGCCGCCTTGGGCTTCCCGGAAGGTGCGACGCTTGTCGGTGCGAGTGTTTCGGAGCGCTTCGGCGCGATCTCGATCACGGAGAACAAGAAATTCGTTGTCCTTGAAGCCGACGATCCGGATGACATTCCGGAACGGGTTCTGATCACGGTTGAGGTTCAATCAGGCGACGGTCAGGCGGGCGATGGGCAAACCGGCGAAACGGGTCCGGAGACGGTCACGCTTCTTGTCAATTTCAATCAAGATGTCCGCTACACACCGGGGCAGCTTGAAGTGATCGGCGCCCAGCTTCTTCTTCTCCTGACGATTGCAATCTTTCTGGAAGCGGCTCTTTCCGTCCTTTTCAATTGGCGGTTCTTTCAGGAGCGCTATGAGGGACGCGGCTACAAGACCCCGATTGCCGTCTTCGTCTCTTTCATCATCGTCTACAGCTTCAATATCGATGTCCTGAAGGCCGTCCTCAATGAGTTCGGTCTGTCCGATTCCCGCGAGCGGTCGAGCTGGCTGACGCAGGCTGTGACGGCGTTCATCCTTGCCGGTGGCAGCTCCTTGATCTTCCAGTTGTTTGAGATTTTCGGATTGCGCGCACCCGGAAGACGAGCTGATGAAATGCGCGAACTCACGAACCGGGCGAGCGTGAAAGTCAAGGTCAACCGCGGATCGGTGCCAAGCGATGCACAGATCCTGATTTATGCCAATGATGAAATCATCGGCGATATCGCAGCCGGAGAAACCAGGTCGCATTCCCGCAGCACTTTTGTCCCCGGCTATCCGATTGAACCCGGCAAAAAGACCATCAAACTCGTTGCTGTGCGCCCCGGTGAACGGCCATCCTCTGCGGAGGTCGAAGGCGAGTTTACTTTCGCTCCGCGCGCGCATGTGACCGTGGATCTCGCCTTTCCAGATTAAGCCGATTTGCGGCGTGTGGCACGAAGGGCATAGAGGATTAGCCGGTTTAAAAGCGGCAAGCCCTTTACCTCAACCGGAAGGCGGCTATCTTCAGGCACCTTCCATCAAGAGGCCTCCCGATGATTGTCCAGGCATGTCTTAATGGCGCGCGGCCAAACGACTTCCACCCCGCTCTACCGGTGAGCGTTCATGAGATCGCGGCAGACGGCGCGCGCTGCGTCGCGCAGGGTGCTGCCGAACTCCACGTCCATCCACGCGATGGTGATGGCAGGGAAAGCCTCGCCGCCGTCGATGAGGTTGTCCGGGCTTTGCGCAAAACTTGTCCGGGTACGCTTGTCGGCGTTTCCACCGGCGCCTGGATTGAGGGAAGCATTCCTGAAACCCGCAAGCGGATCGCTGCCTGGCGCGCCCTTCCGGACTATGCGTCTGTCAATCTTGCCGAAGAGGATGCGCCGACGGTGATGGCCCTTCTTGAGCGGATCGACGTCGGTATCGAGGCGGGGCTTGCAACGGTGGCGGATGCGGAGCGGTTCGCTTCTCTTCCGCAGCGGACACGCGCCTTTCGCATTCTTCTTGAAATCGAACACGGCACACTTTCCGAGGGCGACGCCACCGTTGACGGGATCTGCCGGGTCCTCGACCGGGCCGGGGTGAGCCGCCCTCTCCTCCTCCACGGCTTTGACGAAACGGTCTGGCACTTCGTTGAGCGCGCGCGGCGCGAGCGCTGGTCGACCCGGATCGGGCTTGAGGATGGCGCGCATCTTCGAAACGGCGATCTTGCAGCCGACAATTCCGCCCTCGTTACTGAGGCGATTGCCCTTTATCGCGATTATGGATCGCCGTGAGGTGCACGCTTTCCCGCAATCGGAACCTTAAAGCCCCCTATCCCTCGCGACATCGCTCCGCACAGTCTCGCTAAGGAGATCAACGAAGGCGCGGAGCCTCAAATAGCATTGGCTCGACGGAAATCCTCGATCAAGTGTTAACGGGTTCCGAATATGCGCCGCTTAAAAATTCCGCCGCGTTTTGACGTCTTCGACAGCGAAGGCAGCGGGTTTTTACTGGCACAGGGGTCATGGACGCCAGGCCGTTTCTCAACGAAGAGTGCCTCTCTGAAATAAGAATGAGCCCCCTTGAACATCTTCAATTGTTCGATCGGATCCGGCTCCCGGGTAATTTGTTCCATGAAGTTGGAGTAAGCGGCGATGAGCCCGGCACTGTCCGTACCATAAGGCAAGGTTCCGGCGCGTCTGGCGTCCTCCGGGTCGGTGTAGAGGAAAACCACATTGTACATGGCATTCTGATTGAATTCTCCTTGGGTGACCTGATCGATCAGGTCCCGGTATTCCTCATAAACGACATCTGGCAGTACGAAATGTGGCTCAGTTCCCTCAGGCTGCATGGTCCAATATCCTTTTCGAAAATAACCAACTTTCAATGGAATAAGGGAACACCAAAATTCTTAGGAATTCATTATTCGGCCAATGGAAATCAGGTGGGGATTTGCGAGCCAGCGATACACGCAGGATCTCGTGTTTTCCTCTCCCGGACGTGATCCGGGAAGCCGTGGTGGGGTCCGACGTATTTTCGAAGCTTCGTGCATGCAGGGCGTTCCGGTGAAGGTGTTCTGCCGTTAATCCCTCGATCTGAGGAGTATGCGCAGCCCGAAGGTGGGCGTGTGCGCCCGCGCCCAAAAAACAGAGGGCTGGTGCTGGACGGCGCAATCCGGCGCTTCGCACCGGATGGGGGGAGCTTTTTGAGAGATTATGCTCATGTGTTCGCCTGGAGCGGCGTCGGACGGGTTTTTCTGGATCCCGGGTCACGCCTGGGAATGCTGGTGAAGGGCATGGGGCGCTGCGGCAAGCAGCGCTTTTTCGCCCTAAGATTTCCAAGGAACCTATGAAACGAAAGTGCTCTCGTCTGGGTCCCCGGGCAGAGCCTGTCCCGGACTTGATCCGGGAAGCCGGGGTCCAGAGAAATGGTGCCGTAATTGCCGGGCGTGTGATGATCCACAGCCCTCACAGGTGACCGCCCCCGACGCTCCTAGTTCTTCGAGCCGGTTTCTTTCATAAGGTCATCGAAGATCGTCCCCGATGTGTCGCCCACCGGATGGTCCGGCTCATCGCCCAAAAACGGGTTCGTCGTATCGTTCGCCTCCTCCGTCTCATTGACATCGAGGAACGGATTTACCGGATTGACGCTTACCGGTTGAACCGGGTCATTCGCCAAATCGTTCGGCTCATCCATTGGCGCGTTGAAAAGCGCGTCGACCTCGTCTTCGGGCAAGAGATCATTGTTCGACGTGCCCGTCCCGGTTGTCACGGGATCGGGAACAATCGGCGTCATATCGAACGCATTATCGTTGTTCTCGCTTTCTGTCTCTGAAATCGAAATCGATAGTTCGTCCTCGAATTTGCCGTAAGGATGAACGTCGATCACCATATCCTTCACGGCCATGGTCTTCTGCTTGATGAGTTCCTTCGCCTCGTGTTTCACCTCGCGCATCAGCGAGTCATCGGTGATCCAGCCCTCGGCGAGGAAGATCCCGCGCAGGAGGCTCGGCTTCACGAATTCATCGGAATTCGTTTCCTTCATCTTGGTGTATTTGCCAAGACCGTCATCGGCTTTCACCTTTTTGCGGTCTGTCAGGTCCGCGACCCACGCTTTGTCGTCCTCGGTCGGACTATCGAAGCGGCCGCGCTTCACCAGATCCTCACTCGGATCGGAACCGAAGCGCTTTTTCAATTCAACCCGCGCTTCTTCCTGTTCCAATTTGGTTTCGAGCGCCTCGATCTTGGCTTCATTGTCGCCGCTTGCGGTCTTGAGCTGATTGATTTCCTTCTTGATGTCATCGACGCTTGATTTCGGCCCGAGATAGAGAAGAAGCCCGCGCGCGGTCTTGTAATCATCAAGATCGGAAACGTTGTCGCCGTCGCCGATCTTCACGCTGTCGTCAAGGCCGTCGCCTTTCACCTTGGCGTCGGCTTCCATATCGCCGCCCTTGTTGAGGCCGGTCTCGACGGTTTTTCCAATTGCGTATTCACCTGCCATGGCAATCGGCGTCATCACAAGTTCGGAAAGCCCGCCGGTGAGCGTCGTCGCAGCAGTTTTCACCACATCCAGGGCAACACCCGTCGCCTGATTGTTGCGCTTCTGGTGATAGTGCTTCTCTAGCGTTGTGAGGGTGGTATCGACGAGGGCGTCGGCCTTCAACTGCTGCTGATTATCCTCGCGCAGCGACTTCAGCATCTTCTTTTCGGTGTTGCTTACCACCGCTGACGTACCCTTCATGACGGTGCTCACCACCGGAAGCGAGCCGACGATGTTTTTGGGCTTTTTGAGGCCGTGCTTATAAAGCGCTGTCATCGTTCCTGGATGGGTGCGCTCCAGCGCCTGGTGCAGCCGCTCATCGCCTGCGACCTTGGCAAGATCGGTTTTGATCTGCTGCTTGTCGCTATCGTTGAGCTTGCGGTCGAGCGGCCCAAGCTCCGTCCAGATCTTATTGAGATCGGACGTATCGAGCTTCTTCTTGCCCCCGCAGGCTTTGTCGAACACTTCGTTCGCCTTGGCGGGATCATTGAAATAATCGGTCAAAGCAAGCTTGAAATCATCCATGGCACGCTGGCGATTGTTCGGGTTCGTCAGCTTGTTCATGAACTGGAACTTGTTCGACACCGCATTCGTGTTGGAAACGGAGAGATTGCCCTTCTTGTCGAGGTGGAATTCGCCTTTGCTGTTCTTGTCGGAGAGGTCTTTGTATTCCTCGATCGTATGCTTTGGCGGTTTGGTGTCGGCATTGACGAGTGAGTCAGTGAGATTGGCCTGGGGTTGTTCCAGCGATTTGAAAAGATTGAGTTCGGACATTTTCGTGTTTCCCTGAAATTTGATGCGTCAGACGCGGATCGCGGAGGTCATATCGGCCGGATCGACATCGGCCTCTTCTCCGCCTTGCGCTTCAGCTGCGACGGCCTGACCCGCCTGCCCGTCACCGTCGACGATAGCCTGGAAGGTCGCGAGCGCCTCAATGTGGTTTGCGAGCGCCTGTTGAAAGCGCTCAAGGGTGAGATCGGCTGCGGGGAGCGCACACATCTGCATCACATAGCCTGATTGCGGCTCGATCCCGAAGGTGATGGCATTGTCGCGCCATAGCCCATTGACTGTGAGGAGGAGCCGGAAGAGCGCCGCCTCATCGGGGACATTCGGCGTGCCGAGGCTTGAAGAGAGCATGAGAAGCGCCTTCTCTTCGCTCACCTCGATGAAGAGGCCGTATTCGTTCTGGAAAAGGAGAAAGGCGCGGTTGTCCTCGTCGACCGTGAGATCCTCGATGCCGGAGGCTTCCGAGAATTCATGAAGAACTTTGCGTGCGTTGTCTGCTGGTGTCATTGGCGCCTCCCGAACTTCCCCGAGACTGCCAGCTCGCCCAAATTGCCGGTCCGTTCAGCCCCGTCTTTATTGGTATAATTGAATATACCAGATCGAAACGGCCGGATGTGCTTTTTGTGACAGGTTTGTAACGGTTGGGTGCGAGGGACGCTGAGTGTGCCTTAGCGAACAATGTCGCCTTGCCCATTCCTCCGACAGTCATTGCTTCGGGCAAAAAGGTTATCTTCCGGAGAGCACTCGCTCATCTACTCGTCTCAGCGACGTTGAGTGCCTAGTCGCAAGGATTGTGCCCGGCCCCCATTCTTCTCTTGGTGAGGTGGGCGTTTGCGCCCGCCCCCAAATACGAAATTGGCGGGGCGGGCACAATCCTGAGATGGGGTGCGGAGAGGCATCAGATATGAGTTAATTGCCGCAGAGCCCCGTGCCCTGCTATTTGCATTCCCGGCCTGGAGCCGGGATCCAGAGCAATGGTGGCCGATTAAATCGTTGTCGATTGAATGCACGAAACGGCCTGTCGAGTTCTATCATTCCTCGCTCCCGTTTAAGCCGCCCTCAAATGCTGGCCCCCGGGTCAGGCCCGTGGATGCTGTTAATCGTGAGGGACGCTGACGCAAACATCGCCGTTTAAGCTCCTCCGCGCGATAGGATGGAATCTTGCGAAAGCTATCTGACCAGTATTCCGGCCCCAGAACGAGTTTGAGCCGGGATCCAGAGAAATCCATCCAACGGCACTCCAGTCGGCCAAATGGGAGCGTTCTCTCCTCAAGAACCCATCCGGTGCGCAAGTATCGGATTGCGCCCGTCCCGCCCGCTCTATGCGTTTTTCGGGGGCCGGGCGCACACGCTCACCTCCGCTACTCAAGAATGGGGACAGGCACACTCCTAAGATCCGGATTCGAATACGCATCCAACTCCGAATAGACAGTTGGAACCCCAACGCGTCAGCAAAAATGCAACCGCGTCTCACTTATAATGCGCTCGGCGGTCGGAGAATGTGCGCACGCGCTTGCGCCAGGCCCGATAACTGCCGGGCTTCAGCGTGCGTCTCATCATCGCCTTCACGTCTTTCTCGCCAAGGCCATATTGCGCCTTGATGTCGTGAAAACCGACCTCGTCCGACAGCGCCATCTCGACGATCTCGCTCATCTCAGGATCGGACAGGTCGCGATCTTTGGTCATCATAGTCATACCTTGAAGCCTTTCCGACGGGTTCTACGTCGATTAAGCGGGATCGGTTCACGCAATCGATCAATCCGATCAACGCGGGTGACAACAGAAAGGCATGGCGTCATGGCCAAAAACATACTCGGCGGCGAACTTGCACTCTGCTGCAGCGATCCAATGACCGGCTTTCTTTGGGACGGTTTCTGCAACACCAATCAGATGGACCATGGAACCCATGTGATTTGCGCCGTCGTCACCGATGCTTTTCTGGACTACACAAGATCCCGCGGAAACGACCTTTCAACCCCACGGCCGGAATATCAGTTTCCGGGCCTGAAACCGGGCGACGGCTGGTGTCTTTGTGCGCTCAGGTGGAAAGAAGCCCACGAGGCGGGTGTCGCCCCGCCCATCAAGGCGCAATCGACCCACGAACGCGCCCTCGACTTCATTCCCCTGGAGGTTCTCGAGACCTATAGGACAGATTAGGCTGATTGGTGGATGGGTTCGCGGGCGCGTCCTCTTTTCAGCGCGCTTGTAACCTCGATCTTCCATTATAATAGAAATCATACACCGTCCCAAACGCATCCGGGGTATCGTTCATCATGGCCTCCCCAAGAGGTGGACTGGGTCATGGTCCAACATTATCCGTTCCTGATCAACAATCTATGACAATGCGCGCGCCCTTACCGTTGATGGGAGGAGCGCGGGGTTCAAGGGAAGGAGAAGCCTTCCGAAAGCGTGCTGGAAACGCCGAAACGTTAGACCTGGCGACAATCAAGTCTGGCTGACACCTATCAATATCGACCTAGTTTTGTAGCCATGGAACCAAAGCGCAGCCCTTTGCCTTATCTTATTGCCATCTCTTTCATGTGGGGCAGCGCTTATCTCTTCCTGAAAGTTTCAAGTGCGGAGATACCTCCGTTGTTGCTTGCAGCCTTGCGCGCCGGGGTCGCGGTGCCTTTGCTCATTGCGATCTGTGCCGTTCGGCGCGAGTTCTTCTTGGATTGGCATAGGGTGCGCGACATGCTCGTGATCGGAACCCTCAATGGCTGGCTCCCCAACAGCCTTGCGGCATTTGCGATTACGTCGATCTCCAGCGCCGAAGCCGGTGTCCTTCAGGCGACGACGCCCATCATAACCGGATTGCTCGCGGCACTGCTTCTTCGCGATGAAACCCTGTCACTCAAAACGATCCTCTGTCTTATCTCCGGGTTCCTGGGTGTGGTGCTTGTGGTTGCGACCTCAGCAGACGGTCAGTCAACGGCGACATTTACGGGGTATTTCCTTATGATCGGCGTTGCGTTCAGCTTTGGTGCGGGCGCTGTTTACGCACGGTGGGCGAAACCGAAGGCCACCGCGTTGATCGCGTCAGGCCAGCTCAGTGTCGCGGCCTGCGTTACCCTTCTTGCAAGTTTTCTTGCTGGTGAAAGCTGGCAGCTTGACTGGAGCCGCGACGTCTTCTTTGCGGTATTTATGCTTGGTGCTTTTTGCACAGCGCTTCCGGCGCTGCTCTTTCTTGTTGTCATTTCGCGATACCAAGCCGTTAAAGTCGGTGCCGCATCATTCCTGCAACCGATCTGGGCGATAGCCCTCGGCTCACTCTTTCTCGCAGAAAAGATCTCCGGGCTTCAGCTGTTGGGTTCCCTTATTATTCTGCTGTCGGTCCTTGCCATCACCACAGCGCTTGGGACCGTGCCGAAAACACGGCTTTCGAAAGACCAGGCGTAGCCGCGCTTGACCGATTACGCCCGCCGTTTTGCGCACGCCTCGATAAAGTCGGCCAGGGGCATCGGCTTTCCGTGGTAATAGCCCTGTTGGATCGGGCAGCCGATATTGGTCAAAAGCTGCGCGATCTCTCGCGTTTCAATGCCTTCCGCGATGACATTCACGGTGAGCGCCTTCGCAATATCAATCACGCTGTTCACGAGCTTTTCCTGTTCGGGCCTCACCCCGAGCGGCAGGATCAGTTCGCGGGCAATCTTCAGCCTGTCGGGGTTGATCGACATCAGCCCGAGGACCGAGGTCCGACCCGTCCCGAAATCGTCAATCTCGATTTCGATACCGGCTTCGCGCATCGTATCGAGTTGCCACAAGAACCGGGCATCCGGCCGGTCCATGAAGGCTGTTTCCAGAAGTTCGACCGCAATCGGTGTCTTGCTGGTTTGCGCCACCGCGACGATGTCTGACACATATTTGTCGTGTTCGAAGCTTTCGCCCGTCACATTGAACGAGACACGGGGCAGCACATCCGGATAGGCCGACAATAATGCGCCGACTTTTTCAAGAATGATCCCGTCGATCTTAGCAATCAGGCCGGTTTCCGTCGCCGTATCCATGAAGCCATTCGGCGGGATGATGGTTCCGTCCGGGCGCACCCATCTTGCGAGCACCTCGACACCGACAAGCGCACCTGTCCTCGCATCGACTTGCGGTTGCGCAAAGGGCTCAAATTCACAAGCTTCAATGGCATCCAGAAGACCGTGGACCGACGCTCTTTTCCCTTTGGCGTAAAGGCGGATTTCCGGGGTTGAGTTCACCGTCTGGTTTCTTCCCCTCAACTTCGCCTCATAAAGCGCATCGTCTGCCGCCGAGATCATCAGGTCGGCAGAGCGGAAATCGTCTTCAAGGGTGGACGCCGTTCCAATACTCAAGGTAATGCGGCGCGCGACCGTTGAATATTGGTGCTCGATTTCCGCGGCCTCGATTGCTGTGTGGATTTTCTTGGCAAGGTCCTGAGGCGAAATCAGCGTGCCGCTCAAAACCGCGACGAATTCTTCGCCGCCATAACGCGCGACAAGGCAACCGGTCGAGCGCGCGATCTCTTTCAGGATGCGGCCGATGGCTGCGAGCGCTTCATCGCCCGCCTGATGGCCGTAAAAATCGTTGTAAGGCTTGAAGTGATCGACATCGATCATGAAGATCGTCAGCGGGTTTTTCCTGTGATCGATGCCATCATCGAAGGCTTTCAACAGGAACCTGTCGAGGAAGGCCCGGTTATAGAGACCGGTGAGACTGTCTTTCTCAGACATCAACTTCAGCTTCGCATTGGCCTTTTCAAGATCCGATGTCCGGCTGCGCACGGCATCGGAAAGCTCCGCAGAATGCCTGCTCAGCGCCGTATTGGTATCCGCCATGGCGTCGCGCGAAACGCGGATGTCGTGAATCACACCGCTTGCCGTTTCCGTCAGTTGTTCGATCCGGCGTCCGACACATTCCACTTCCGTGTTCTTCAAAAGGCTCGGCGGGCTCGGCACTTTTACTCCGCCCTCTCCCGGCTGCCAGTCCCGCACAGATTGAGCAAGGGCGGTTGTATAACGGGCAAGCACGGCAAAGGTCGTTATGAACAAGAGAAGGCCAAAGAGGACGTTCTTCGCTGCCGTCACAAAGAAGAAGGTTATGAGGCGATCCACGATCTCGGGGGCCACCAGCGATTTATCGACAGTAATGGCAATGTGTCCGATATCCTCACCCTTCTGATTGCCGACCGGAGAGGTGAGCACCATGGTGAGCACGATCTCGTCCGCCTCACCGATCGTCCCGATCTGCGGGAGGGTTGGCGATGCCGCACGCGTGCGATGAACCATGACATCGCCCTCATTGATTATGGCAATTTCAATGATGGCACGCTGCGAGAAGAGACCTTCGGCGACCTGTTCGGCGGCTTCCTGGTCAAAATTGTAGACTGCTGCGGCAGCAGTCGGCGCGGAACTTGACATGAACTCGCGGGCAGCAACCTCAACGGCGTCCTTTTCCCGCTGCAGATCAATCCACATACTGACGGCGGCCCCGACGAGCCCCAGCAGAAGGGTCAGAACCAGCGTCCGGCGCAGAAGAACAGCGCTCAAAGACCGTTGCTTCACGGTCTGAGGCTCTTGCTCTCCGGTTGTTTGCAGAACCGTCTCACTCATCGGTCAATTCTACCGTAGCGATTGGATCTGCACTTACTCGTAACGTGACTGGATGGCGCGTTGGGTGCCATCTTCAATCATGCTGTCCAAGGCCTGTTGCATCCGTAAAAGATGGTCCGGATCGGTCTTCGGATTGCAGGCAAGAGCTACCTGGAGCTCGGGAAGCACGAATGCTGAGGAAACCGGGACGCCCTCTTCCTGCAAACGTTCAAAATAGGGTTCCGGCACGGCCATCAGATCGTTCCGGCCGACAAGGAGTTTCTTGAGGGCATCGGCCATTGTGGCGGCTTGTTCGATCCCTTTGAACCCTGCTGCCTCAAGGATGCCAACGGTGAACTCGCCCTTCTGCGTTCCAACGGAATAGCCGAGGGCATCATCAAGGCTCTCGAGCGTGAGATCGCTATCCTGCCGCTTGATCAACAGCGCCCGGTCAACAGAAAGCGGCCCAATCCAACGGAAATCCGCTTCGCGACTAGGGGTGCGAAATGTCGAGAAAACGCAGGTTGCCGGTTTTTTGCGTGCGGACCCGATCGCACGCGACCACCGGGTCAATTCCACTTCGTAGCCAAGATCCGCGCGCTTCATGATCTCAAAGACCTGCTCGGCACCAAAGCCGGAGATGCCATTTTCAGACTTGTAATTATACGGCGGATATTCCTCGGTCATGAGGGTGAGTTCCGATGCCGAGGCTGCGTGCCCGGCAAAGACGATCAGACAAGCCAATTTAAAGGATCTGGTAAACATAACACGGTCTCAATATTGTTTTGGAGCCTTACCAATAGTCAAAAGATCTTAATTTGCAGTATCGCTCACACAGATGTGACACTTCATCATAGATATACAGATTAGATACGGTCTTATGGTAACTCGCCTGTTAACAAAGTAATCTATACTTTAAACGAAGTCCGCTGGCGGACAGTATAAATTGAGGATGAAGCGTTTCTATATCCTTCGGACGTTTATCGCTGCGAGATGCGTATTGAACGATAGAAGGGCTGGAAAGCCGCCAAACTAACCATCGGCGGTTGAACGCTCAATGCCCGCTAAGAGCTCAAACCTCCCAAGTTCTATAGTAACACGAACGTCAACTTCGACCTTTAAGACGTATAATCAACGCTGCTAGAACGATCACAGCGTATACGGTTGCCGTCGTTTCGATCTCTTCTTCGAGACTGAGCGCGGATCATCCAAGTGCTGTCAGCGCCAATCAAAAGTTGATTTGGCCAATGCAGGCTGTGCCAGCAAGCGCAAGCACGCGATACCAGTATATCGATGCCAGAAACATGCTGACGATCCGA
>JBCDCU010000059.1:0-13893 GCA_039181265.1 Pseudomonadota bacterium
CGCTAGGGGTGTATTTTGTAAATTGATAATATGGTAAACGGTCGCTATTATTTATACTTTGTGATTACGCCCTCGAAAAATCCCTATAAACTTCACCTTCTATCTCTTTAAATACTTTCTTTATCAAGTATACAATAGGATCAGATTCACTTTTTGTCGAATTATTCCATAAAAAATTTTATGGATAGCGAATTTGAATGGTACAATACTTCTCTTCCCCATGAAGACCAACTCTGCAGCGCTTCCATCGGAGCTGTTTGAACCAAATGTTTAACAATTGGATTCTAGGCTTTTTCTTTACACGGGAAAAGACTTACATCCGCAAGAATTCGCAACCGGCCTTTTGGCTTCAGGGAGCGCCGCCGAAAAGGACGATAAGCCGCACATCATAGAGTGAGTGACCTGGTACCCGCGCTCCATTGTCACAAAAGACTCGCCGTGTAGAATGATCCCCGACGGCCTTGGGAAGGCGTCGCCAATAACGCATCACGCATGCGAACAGGACTTTATGGGAGGAAGCCTGATGAAGACACAAGAGAATAACTCTACGATTTTGCGCCCGTCTCGCCGCGCTGTGCTGGCAACGGGGGCCGCTTTCACCGGTCTTGCCGCAAGCGGCCTCGGGTTCGGTGAAGCAAGGGCAGCTCAAAAACGCGGCGGCAGCATTCGCGCCGCCCTCGGGCACGGATCGACCACTGATACGCTGAACCCGGGCACCTGGGAAAACGATTTCGTCAACGGCCTCGGATACGCCTATTGCGGCTACCTTACCGGTGTCCGCCGTGACGGATCTCTGGAACCCCAGATCGCAGAAAGCTGGGAGGCAAGCGCTGACGCGAAACAATGGCGCTTCAAGATCCGCTCCGGTGTCACCTTTCATTCCGGAAAGCCTGTCACGCCCGAAGATGTCGTCGCTTCAATCAATTTCCACCGCGGGGAAGATTCAACGTCAGCCGCCAAACCGCTCGTCGACGCGGTGATCGACATATCGGTCGATGGCGATACCGTTGTCTTCAACCTTCAGGCCGGCAGCGCGGACTTCCCGTTCACCTTCACCGACTACCACCTTGCGATCATGCCGGCAGGCGGTGAGCGCGGCATCGACTGGCGTTCCATGGATGGCTGCGGACCCTACAAGCTCGTCGATTTCCAGCCCGGCGTCAGCGTGAAACTCGTCAAAAACGAGAATGATTGGGATCCGAACCGGGGATTTTTTCAAGAGATCGAGGTCCTGTCCATTGTCGACGCAAACGCCAGAACGACGGCGTTTCTTTCCGGCGATGTGCAACTGATCGACAAGATCGATCTCAAGACGATTGCCCCGCTCAGCCGCAACAAGAACATCAAGATCCATTCGGTTGCCGGAAATCAGCACTATACGTTCGCGATGTCGGTCAACCAGGACCCATTCAAGGACGTCAACATCAGACGCGCGCTCAAATATTCCGTCAATCGGCAGGAACTCGTCGACAAGATTCTGTTCGGCTACGGCTCGATCGGCAACGATCACCCGATCGGCCGCGGTCAGCGCTTCTACAATGATGAAATGCCGCAAACGGCGTATGATCCGGATAAGGCAAAGTTCTACCTGAAAGAAGCAGGCCTCGACAGCCTGACCGTCTCTTTGTCTGCTGCCGACGCCGCCTTCGGTGGCGCCGTTGACGCAGCCGTTCTCTTCCAGAATTCAGCTAAATCTGCCGGAATTGACCTCACCGTCAATCGTGTGCCGAATGACGGCTATTGGGCAGATGTCTGGATGAAGCATTCCTTCAGCGCCGTTTACTGGGGCGGCCGGCCAGTGGAAGACGCGATGTTCACAACGGCTTATGCAGAGGGCGCCGCCTGGAACGACACCTTCTGGAACAATGCCCGCTTCAACGAGCTTCTGATTGCAGCACGTGCAGAACTCGACGAGGCCAAGCGGCGCGAGATGTATTACGAAATGCAGCTCATTCTCAACGAAGACGGCGGTGCAATCATTCCAATGTTTGCAAACTTCGTCTTTGCGACCGCAGCCAACATCGATACCGGAGGCGATGATTTCTCATCCCATTGGGACAAGGACGGCCACCGCTGGTGGGAACGCTGGTCGTTTGCCTAAGGAGCGTCGTGGGATTATCACTCCCTACCCTCTTCTACCTCAATCTGATGCCCCGGCCTTGAGCCGGGGCTTTTAAGTTTTCCCTCCAACAATGCGGCGATTGCCTCGCGCCTTAATGCTGAAACGCGCTAGATAGTTCCAGAGACCCGTACTCCTTCTGGATGGGAACCTGATGACAGGACGCACACCTTCACGGATCAGGGAAAAACCGGCCCCACTTCCAAACCCGGCCCTTCCAGGTGCCGACTTTGCCGATTGTTATGCACGCGATCTCGGGCACTCATCAATGACGGCGGAGGCGTTTGCCCGCGCCATGATCAAAGACCCGCCGGATTGGGCGCAGCGGCTTCTCATTCTTCGCAATGTGATGGTGCGCCCGTTTGGGCTTTCAGGCGGCAAGACGGACGGAAACAGTGTCAACGGCTTTCCCTTCATGTCATGCGAAGACGATCAGGCCGTTCTCGGATTTGACGACAAGCATCTCGATTTTCGGATTGTCATCGACATGACGGGGCGCGGCACGGAGAAAGCCCGCGCTCATGTGACGACACTTGTCCGCCGCCACGGTCTTCCGGGCAGGCTCTATCTTGCTGGCGTTCTTCCCTTTCACCGGAAAATCGTGCCTGCCATGATGCGGCGCGTGGCCGTTGAGGGGTGAAAGCCTGGAGCGGGGTTCGGATGACGCTCCCTATCCTTTCACCCTCGGAAAGACCGATGAGCCACCGAACACCGGCAGACCGAAAAAACCGCGCACGATGAGATCGCCGTTTTCATCAATGGAAAGGCGCCCGGAAAACTCGATCTTCGGCTGCATCGGGCTATCGAGGCGACCATTCTCCCAAACCCCTTTTTCCGGATTGAATTCGAAGTCCTTAAAGACGATGAAGCCAACGCCTTCATTGCCATCGGGGATTTCGGGCGCTGTTGCGATCACGCCGAAGTAGCGCCCATCGTCCTTATAGACTTTCACGGTCCTGGACCGATCGGGATTGATATAAGTCCCGAGGATGGCATCAGCCTCCAAAGGCTCTGCGGATATCGGGGTAATAAACAAAGCCAAAACGAAACCGGCAGCCGTGACCAGGCGTTTCATCATTTCTCACTCCTTTGCGTACTTCTTTAAAATGGACCGTGTCATTCCATCCAGGCGGGACACTCAGCAAGAAGCGCTTCACTATCCGACCACAACTGCGCGCTCAGGTGCTGATCACGCGCCATCTTCGAGGGATTTACGACAACCGGATAACCACCGCGCATCGCGACATAATCGCCGTTCTGACCGATGAGTGACCGCCCTGCCATCAGATAGGCGAAGGCATTGGCGCTCGCTGAAAGCGTGCTCGTCCGATCTGCAGGCATCGTGCGGGACAAAATGGGAAGCAGGATTCGAACCAGCCATTGCGGAAATTCGCGCGTCAGACGGGTACCCGGCACGAGACCTGGGTCGTACGCAAGAGAGAGGCCCTCCGGCCTTCGCCTTGCCAGCTCAAGTGACGCCATGATGCAGCAAAGCTTAGAACTGGTATAGGAGCGCGCCGCTGCCCGCGACCCGAACCGGTCGCGCTCGGGATCTGTCTCTGGATAGGCGAGCCTTAGCGCATTCGCATGGTTCGGTGGCGGCGGCGGTGTCTTTTCTTCCGGGTCATGCGTGCCGCTTCCCGTCATTAAAATATGGGCATCCGGCTCCAAAACATCCCACAGGCGCTGTATCATCGCGAAATGGGAGAGATAATTCACCTGGAAGGCACGGTCGAAACCGTCTTCCGTCTTATGAAGACGCCTGGGCGAGAGACCCGCGTTAAGGATCAGGCCGGAAATAGGTCCTCGTTGCATAACCTCTGCGCAAAAGGTCGCAACGCTCTGAAGCCGGGCAAGATCAAGCTGCAGAACCGTCACCTCCCCAGCAATGTCGACAGGCATGTTCGAAGGATCCCTCGCCCCGACAATCACGGATTGCTCAATTTGACCAACAACCATACGAAGGGCTTCAAGACCGAAACCGGCCGTCGCACCGGTCACAACAAGTGTTCCGCGTTTTCCAGGATCAGGCATGGACCGCACCTTCAGTCTTGATTACAATTTTGCAACTTCTGCAACTATGGAATAAGTGACAGTTTATTCAAGTCTGTCACCAAGAAAAAATGGCCGAGCCGAAACGCCGCGAGACGGACACGTCGAAAACCCGAAGCAAGATCATTGAAGCGACCGATCGTTTGATCGGGGAAAAAGGCTTGGACGCAACCAGTGTAAGCGCTGTCGCACGTTCTCTCGATATGTCCCACGCCAATGTTTATCGGCACTTTAAATCACGAGGCGATCTGCTTGTTGCAGTTGCAGAAACGTGGATGGCAGAGACCCGCAAAGCAAGCGAAGACGCGATCGATCTCAATAGGACGGAGGAAGACAATCTCGTCGCACTCGTACTTGCTATTCGCGCGGAAATGTTCCGGCGATCCAACAACATGGCAGCCCTTGATCTTTATCATTTCGCGTTACGGGAAATGCCTCAACAGGCGATCCATCACCACAAGCACCGTGCGCAATTGATTACCCAAATCACCGGCGCGCCCGACAAAACGCCCGCCGTTCTCGATGCCCTGCGAGCCTTTACCGATCCCAATCTGATCCTTGCAACCGAAGGTCCGGATACGTCCGCCAGGATCCGGGAAGTTTGCCGCCTCTTATGCGCAGCGCTTTCGTCGAAGGTGTAAATGCCGGAACATCTCGAATTTATACACCGAGGCGCTGAAGCTCCTTCTTCGCGGACTCAAACCCGCGTTCCAAGGCTCGATTGTAATACTCAATGGCCATTTCTTTCGACTTCGCCGTTCCGTGCCCTTTTTCGTGCATGAGAGCCAGGTAGAAATAGGCGCGGCCGTTTCCTTTTCCCGCAGCATCTTTGTAGAGCGCCATCGCTTTTGCGTAAGACTGGTCAACGCCTTTGCCGGTATAATAAAGATTAGCGAGGGCTTCTTTTGCGAGCCTCAAGTCGCGGTTCGCAGCGCGCCAAAACCATTGAGCAGCCTTACTGTAATCCTTCTCGGTGCCGCGCCCATGCCGATAGGCGAGCCCGAGATTGTATTGTGCCTTGGCGAATCCCTGTTCTGCCGAACGCGTAAACCACATGAATGCTCGGCGTTCGGATTTATGTACGCCGACACCTCTTGAATAGCGCCAGCCAAGTTTGTTTTGCGCATCCGCATCCCCTGCGGCAGCCTGTTCATAGAGGATCTGCGTTCTTGCGACCTGCGGGTCCGACTGCAAGCGACCGCTATAGGCGGCATAACCCAAAGCGAACCCGGAAAACGGCAGCGCGACAACAGCGACGAACGCGATTGCCGAAAAGACGGATACTCCGGCACGTCTTCTCTGAAGACGTTTCTCTCCCGGAATCGCGGGCGCATAGTGGGAAACGCGGGCTGGCTCTTTGTGGGGCGGATCATCGTCATAATAGTGGTCAATACCTTCCTCTATCGCCGCTTTAAGCTTTTCAAAGGAAACGCCGATGCTCGGACGGAAAACATGAATCTCCCACGGTTTTCCCGGCCCCTCATATCGAGAGAGGAAAAGTGCCGGGAAAAGCCATCTTGCCGTTTTGTAGAAAATATTCCGGGGCGCGCTAACATCCGCCCGTTTCCTCAATGAGATTGAAAGGTGGACCGCCTTAAAGAAGCCCTTGTGCCTCACCCCCAGAACATCGCGCCATTTGACGCTCACGAGACCGCCGACACCGATCATCCGGTAATGGACACCGTCTTGGTCGAGAATAAGCTCCGGTGATGATGACGCCGCAATCCGAAGGCAGTGAAGTGCGGGAAACGCAAAGAGGAAATTGACCGCTAAAAGAAGAAGGATCACGATTGCTTCGCCCGGCTCCGGTCCGCCGACTGCGAAATTTCGACCCGCATAAATCAGGATCAAGAACGTGAAAAAGACCCCAAGCCCGAGGCAACACGCAAGAAACGAATAAAAAACCCGTCCCAATAGCGACGGTGAAAAGTGATAGGTCATAATCCAGGCGCCCAAAAACAGAGGCGAAAGCGATGCCTGGTTTTTACCATAAGAGGCTTTTTCTTTTCCTAAGCTTCGGCGCCTTCCGGATAACAGGATTAACGGGAAGTGAGCGGAGGTGCGGGCAAGGCAAAATGAAACAACCGGGGAATTCTATCGAACGATGAGTGGCTTGCGATATCTACTCCATCGATGAGCCTACAAGGGCAATTTAACCGCACATTCATTACCTTGGTTGATCAGAAGCTTTCGTCAAAGCCGCACAGTATTGCCGGATTATCGACCATAATACCCCTTTTCTCTTCGCCAGAGCGCACAAAGGTCTTCAACGCTTCGACCAGCACCAGTGTCCGGCGCGAAATCCTGCACCGCCGGATGGGGCCTGGCCGTTCACCAGACCATCCGCTCCGACTTTTCAGAAATGAACGCGTTTGCAAAAGGAACGACGTCGTCGAACGCGGGACGTTGGGTCGACATGCGGTAATTACCTGAGAGTGTCACCCAGTTCCTTCCCTTAGCGCTCACCACGCTTTCACGGCATCGAGGACTGTGCGGGCGATGCCATGGGCTGCGCTGGTGCTTCGCTGAGAGCGTGCGGTTGTCCAACACCCCCACATCGCGCCGACTAGAAACTCTGACCGGTCTCGGGTCTTTTCCGGCCTCGCTTCGATCTCACCGTTCTTCGCGGCGTGATCTATTGCGCCTGAAAAGGCGGCAAGCATATCGTTCCGGCACTCTTCGATGATTGCTTCCGCCTTCACGCCTACCGTTTCTACGTCGAGTACGGTGTTTACCAGCATGCAGCCGAAACGTTGCGGCGCGTCATCAGGCTTGTCGCTCGCAATGGTCTCAAAAAGATTCACGATCGAACGCAGCCCGCCCTCCACGAAGCCGTCATTGAAGAAATCGTGGGCAATCCCGTGATAGCGCCTCAATGCCTTCAGGAAGAGGCCTTCCTTATCGCCGAACGCATTGTAGATGCTGATCCTCGAAATGCCGGTTGCATCTTCAAGGTCACCGATTGACGTTGCCTCATAGCCCTGCCGCCAGAAAGCAAACATCGCCTTTTCGATAATTTCGTCTTCATCGAATGATCTGGGTCGCGCCACACTCAAGCCTCCACATCCATGGATATAGGTGATCCGCGCTTATTTCACAATGATCGTTATAAAACCCTTGCCAAGAGGAAGTCCGAGAAATATAACGATCGTTATATAATAAAAATCGGAAGACGGATTGGCTTCGCTCCGATGGGCAAACAGCAAGAGGGAAACCAAACATGACTGTGGAATTATGGGCGCTATTCGGGGTAATCGTGGTTTTCTGGCTCTCGATCTTTCTTCAGCAAGTTCAGATGGACCGGGCGGGCGGAACCAAATACGCCCTCTCGAACCGTGACCAGGGTCATGCCTTTGAAGGCGCGACTGATTTGACGGGCCGCCTTACTAGAAACGTCCGCAACCATTTGGAAGGTCTTGCGCTCTTCGCGCCGCTTGTCCTGATTGCCGCAGTCTCCGGAACGTCCAATGTCTGGACGCAAGGCGCAGCACTCCTGTTCCTTCTTACGAGGGCGCTCCACTTTCTCTTTTACGCCAGCGGGATTACGCCCTTTCGCAGTTTCGCCTGGGGGATCGGCTTCTTTCTCGCAATCGGCGCGTTCATATATGGTCTGGTGAGCGCTCATCTAAACCTTATTTGAGCGAACGGACGAGGTGCGCTGGACGGTTGGTTACGCCTACTACCGATTTTGACAGATATACTCCGTCCGCTCCTGCACTCATCCGATTATTTCGTCACATTGAACGTCGCGAGGAGGTAGTTTTTCGGGTTCCCGAACATTTCCTGGAAGATCGACAGCGGCGTCGGCCAGGGAAGCGCCAGGGTTGCTTCGACATCACCGCGCTCAATGGCAAGGTCAGCATCGTGTTTCTTGACGAGATTGCGCATGCGGGCGTTCTCGTGAAGACAAATCATATGCAGCTTCTTGATGCTCCGGTTCTGAGCAGCGGCAATCAGATGATTGAAGAGCGCATCGCCAATCCCCCGGTCCTGCCAGTCCGGCTCCACGGCAAGGGCAACTTCCGCAGATTTCGGCATACTTTCGGGAAGCTCGCGCAATTCGGCAATGCCCCTGAGTTCATCATCGGGGAACGCCCCGTAGTTTGCAGAGGCGAGCGGGAAAATCGTCTCCACATAATCGATGAGAAACGCATCGCCCACCGTGTGGCCGAATCTGAAGCGCCGTGTCTCCTCGTCGAGCCTTTCAAAATGCTCTATCACGCGCCCCTGGTCGGATATTCGTAAGCGTCTGATTCCTGGATAAAAAAACGGGTTTTCATGTGTCATGAGTTAGGACCTCTTTGCTCAGCCGGGCTTGCCGGCACCGAAAGTGTCCTCCCGCGGTGAATGTAATGCTGCAGCGCAGCATCGTCCAGCGTCAAAGACTGGACGCTGTGCTCAAATGAATGGCAGTCAGGTTATAAATTGCGGGTGGAAACAAGGGAGCCCAGGCACGCGATTGACCCGAAAAACACATTCACGGTTCGGTTCTGCCGTTTAGATAGCGTCCGACCCTCCGCGCTTGTGCGCTTCTTCGATGATCGTCTTGTTCAAGATACGCACCGCGCCCACCATCAAGAGACGCATATCGCGGACGATGTAATCGGCAAGATCAGCATCGCTGATATCGTCGCCATCAATGTCGAGCCGAAAGCCCTGCCCCTGCAACCCGCCGCCATTCGAGAAGTCGATCTCAAAGTCGAAACAGACGCGGTGTTCTTTGGTCATGGCAGGGATCCAGCAGGTATCGTTGTCATCCGGCCTACGGACTACCGGAGCGCCTGTCAAAGGCTTTGTGGGAGATCATTGGAGGCCGTGGGGCGAGCACAGATGCCCCTAAATGTCTGGATATTTGGCACTCATCGACCTTAATCGCGACGGGTAGCCTCGGAAGATGGTTTAATGTTTCCCCGGCTTCCGGGCGAACATTGTTTTCCTGAGCCGAGACAGACGGTAGGCGTTCCTCTCCGCCAGATCTTCTTCGTGAGAGGCTTGCTGCAGTTGATACGGGTGCGGGCAGGATTACGCATCTTGCAATGCCATTCGCGGAGTTGCTGGATCGCGCGTTCGGGCCGCACACAGGGTTGTTTCAGCCTAGACTTCCCGATGTTGCGGATGCAGGCTTTGTAGTCCTGCCATTCTTTCCGGAGTTCGGGGCCCAGTGAAAGCGCATGGGCGGTGCCAGGATTGACCAATCCAAGGGCCACGGTCGTGATCGTGGCGGCAAGAAGGGCCAGTGCGGTATGTCTTCCAAGCGTTCTGATGCGGGTCATGGAATCGGCTCTAGTCCTGTGTGTTTCTGGGGTGTTTCCTGTTGATCGAAGGATCGCCGATCCCCGCCCTTAATCCCATGAGGTCAACACCCCCATTTGCCGTGTCGGTCTTTGCCTGCAAGAACGACGCGGTTGACCGAGGCTTGTCGTTACCCAAGGTGCCCTGTATATTTCATGCGCATGTAACATGCATATGATTTCTAACCTTATCTTCGCGGATTGACTTATGGGCAGAAAAGCAACCAACCTCTCACTGGACGAGCATTTGTTGCAGGAAGCGAAGGCGCTTGGCGTCAACATCTCCAGAGCTGCTGAATCCGGTCTGGAGCTTGCCGTTGCGGAGAAAAGGGCGGAGCAATGGAAGCGCGAAAATAAAGGCGCGCTCGAAAGCTCCAATGAATGGGTCGAAAGAAACGGTCTACCCCTCAATAAATTCAGGCCGTTTTAGTTGCAAAGTACGATGTCTACCCGTCTCCTGCGGGCGCAGGTTATGTGCTTGACGTTCAGACCGATCTTCTGAGCGATCTCAACACACGCGTCGTCGTTCCTCTGCTGCCGTTGAGCGAAGCTCCGAAAGCCGCTGATCGCCTGAATCCCGTCTTTGAAATCGGCGGTGAGCCGCATGTGATGGTGACGCAATTTCTGTCCGCGATCCCGCAATCGGCCCTCAATCAACCGATCAGTAACGTGTCCGCGCGTTTCGACGACATCACCGCGGCCCTCGATATGGTGTTTCAAGGGTTTTAACGCTCCGCGTCAGCGGCAGACGCGAAGCCGTGGTATCATAGGTGCCGCGCTCTGCCGACGCACAACCTTACGACTAGGCCGCAGCGAGCCGATCGTCATCGCCTCAATCGGGCTCTGATGGCTGTCGGTGGGTCGGACGTCAGCTCTACACACTTTGCAATCATGCGGGCCTAAACGCTTGCGCGCAGTTCGATGACGGCAAATGCGATCATAAAAAGCGCTGAGAGCAACCAGAGAATGCCGAGAATGTAAGCGAACGCAACATATTCCGGCCTGCCGATCTTCTTGCCGTCTTTGCGCAGAACACATCGCGTTATCATGAATACGGGCGGGAAATAGAGATAGATGCCGCCACCGATGAGTGCAAAAATTGGCCAGAGATCGATACCGTGAAGCATCATCAGCGCTGATGTCGGAAGGATCCAGGTGAGCGCAATATCCGGAATGCCCTGCGAGTACCGCTCGAAGAGATACATTGACCGGTCGACCTCCTCTTCCCGTTCGCCGAGCCCAAACTTCACTGCCTCATCGGGTTTGAAGACAACCAGGATCTGACCGAGCCAGCAGATCAATCCAAGCACGAGCACTGTTACCGCAATAATTGCCATCAGAATTCTTCTCCCCGATCAGACGCAAAGCTTTGCGAACAGATTCACGAAGATGACTAACACGCAAGTGCGCATCCAACTCCAAATCCTGGGGCTCTGCCGGATGGTCTACCTGAGGAATGTTGATGAAACCCGAGCCACGCCATCGCATCTTGACGACGGTCAATGAAATCGACCGCGATATCTGTCTAAAATTCAACAAGACCCGCTTCTCTATAAGGTTCAAAGATGTCGGTTCAAACAGAAAGCCCGTCCCGATCTGTTTCGCTGCTCGGGCTCGGTGCGGCTGTTTGGCTTGTCATTCTGCAATGCGCCTATGCTCTTGCCTTGGCGCTTGGTCTGTCGGCGCTTCCCTCTACGAATGATCCGATTGGCGATCCGTTCTTCACGATCATGGAACTCCTGATCATTTTCATGATGCCTGCGTTCATTGTCCTGACGGTTGCAATCCATGCGTCATGTAAAGCGCGCAGAAAGCCCTACGCTCTTGCAGCACTCGTCTTCGTTTCAATCCTGGTGGCGCTCACCACGACCGTTCATGCGTCTATCCTGTTCCTGAGCCGATCCCCCGACTACGCCGACATCAGCCACATCTTCGCGTTCGAATGGCCATCCCTCGCTTATGTGATCGACGTTCTCGCCTGGGATTTCTTTTTCGGCTTCTTTGCAATCTTCCTAGCGTTTGCTTTTGAGCGCAGACGATTGGAGGGATGGGCAAGAGGCCTTCTCTTTGTGAGCGGCGTTCTCGCATTAGCTGGCCTTTTCGGCGCTGCCGTCGGGGATATGTCCATCCGAAGTATCGGCATCATGGGATATGTTGGAACGTTTACAGTGGCTGTTGCTCTGATCGCCCTCGTGATGCGGCGCCGCCTAACGCTTGCTCGATAGTCCCTCGTGGCTGGTTCAAAACCGCCTCACGCCGTACCCGCCGTTTCCACATGGAGATTTTCCAGTTCCGCCTGGCGTTTGATAGCAGCAGGCTCCAGATCGCTTCCCGCCGGAATATCCACACCGAGGTGATGGAAACTGTCTCTCCCCCGGACAAGCATTGCGGTGTCCAGGTCATGCTTCGTCTGCCGGACATGGGCTGCGAGATACTGGATGTTCAGTCCTATGCGCCGGTCCTGACTGACATTCGGCATCGACGCATGGAGTGTCCAACCGTGGTGGAAGCTCGCTTCGCCCGGACGTAACGGGCAGAGTTTCGCGCAGCTTTCATCAATTCCCCTCACCGTTTGCCCCTGGAGAAGCACATTATTAGCATCCTCCGTGGTCTCGTGGGTCACCATGCCGTGCGTATGACTTCCGGGAAGCATGCGCATGCACCCGCTTTCTTCATTTGCGGGCGATAGCGCAAGCCAGGCGGAGACCTGATCGTCGTGGCTGAGGCCCCAATAGGTAAGATCCTGGTGCCAGCTCACATGGGATGTCGAGCCGGGTTCCTTGATGATGTAGGTGACGTTGTAGAGAAGGATGTCGGGACCGATCAGCGCCTCAACGAGATCGAGCATCAACGGATGGGTTGCAAGCTCATAAGGCGAAGTCAAGATCGTGTGAATCTTGGACTTGTAATGGAGTGACGTGTCGAGTTCCCCTTCCGCCCATTCCATAGACGCCCTGTGTTTTGCGGCTTCTGCTCCGGAGATAATCGGCACACCTGCGACATAGCCATCGCGCTGATAGGTCTCAGCCCAGGCCTTCACTCTCGGATCTATGCTCATGCACTCCTCCCGTGTCTCCGCGAGAAGCATTACGGCAAGAGCAGTTCTTCACAATGCAAAAAGCGACACGCTCATTGCTTGGATAAGTCCCGGACATAAATCTTCGGCTCGAAGGAATTTTGAAAGGAAATCTCAACTTGGTCGGACAAGGAGCACTCGAAACGCGCGTTCACCTCGTACAGTTTCTCGTCGAAGTGAAATACTGCCATTTGTTTGTCCGATGAATAAAAGAGTATCGAATACAATCCGCCGTAGTAGTCACGAGCCGAATGCGTTCCATAGATGTTCCTGACGAGGATATCGTTTTCTATGAAACCGTCGAATGACTGGTACGGGTTCACGACGCAGGTTTTTACAATTTCAAACGGAACGAAGTCTTTGTAAGGGATCACGCCCCCGCCAAAGCGGCTTTGGTAATTCTCGTTGAATATATGGTGGGCGATCGCATTGGCTTCATAATAGGTATACGCTCTGAATCCGTGGATTAGCCAACTCGCCGAAAACATTACTCCAAATATAGCTAAATATTTCAAAATCTTAATGTACATCGTAACCAACACCTGCGCTATTCGGATTCAATGGTATTCAACAGCAGAGTTAATGAGGACAAAGTGCAGAAACCACCGAATTTTTGCGACTGAATGCGCTGCTCGTTAAATACCTCCATCTTGATAGCAGGCATGGTAAATCGCGCGTTTAGACATGAAGCACGGAATGCAAAGAAAATGCCTCATCCCCGGAGTCTACCGGTTGGACATCAATTGTGACTGTGCGATCTCCGACTTGCAGGCGTCGAAAGCGCCGCTATCGCCAACAGTCGCCTCAGAAATTTATTGTAACCGGAAAGCATTTCCGCAAGCTCACGTCAGAATTTTTTAGAAATATTCCATTTCCAAGAAAGCAAAAGGTCCAATTAGAAGGCCGCAAAAACGTTTTTACGAAGTGATTGATCTTCGCGGAAAAGCCGGTTTAGACTGAACTCTGCCCTGATGAATGGGAGGACTATGGGCATGCGGCCGGCAAACTGGGAGGGTTGCCGGATGTGTTTTGAGTATCGTCAGCTAATGGTCTCCGCAATCGGAAAGGACAAAATACGTCAGCATTCGCAAGGATGCTGGACACAGACTTGAGATAACAGAACGTTCAATCTTCGGGAGGAGTGGAATGAAACAGTTCTTGAAAACGGTGCTCGTCGCCGGATCGTCAGCTTTGGCGCTCATAGGTGGCCTGTCTGCGGTGAAAGCTGCCGACGACACATTCAAAGTGGGCGTCGTCACCTTCTTATCCGGTGGCGCTGCCGAAAGCTTCGGTGTTCCGGCCTGGAATGGCGGGAAGATGTTGATCGAAATGATCAATCAGGGGGGACTTCTGCC
>JBCDCU010000060.1:0-13750 GCA_039181265.1 Pseudomonadota bacterium
AAACGGTGCGCCGGGAATTCTTCCAAGCTTCTCCGATAGTGGCACGTTCGAAGATTTCTATGCAGCGGGCGGCGTTTCGCTCGACTATCGGATTACAGATCGGACAACCGTCTATACGTCCGCGAAGACCGGATATGCCGGCGTAAAGGTAAGCCGGTCCGTTACGTTTAAGCTGACTTCGCCGAAACCTGACACGTCAGTCAGGGTGAGGTCGGTATCGTTGACGCCGTTCGGGATTGGAGCGCCGAATGAGTTTACGCCTGTTACCATGGAATCGAAGTTGGAGCGATAAACCCCAACACCCATGATCCAGCGCGTATCGGCATCGGGACTGGAGGTTGCCCGGATTTCGCCAAAGAATGTCCGCTCCTCCTGGGCGAGGATACCTTCATCCGTGCCGGGTGTATCGAAGAAGAACGACGGTGCGCCGGTCAATTCGCTGAAGATCAAGCCATCGGTTGAATCGGATACCGATTCAAAGTTTATGCGTTGATAACCGAACGACGTCGTGAGATCGAACTTGTTGAATTCATGCCGTAAAACCGCATCGCCTATAAACAAATCGCGGTCGCTCGTCTGTGGCGGTACGACCGAAGAGGCGGGGAAATCAGGGCCATCAGGTAAGATAAATGAGCTGAATGTCTCACGTTCGTCCTGCTCGAAATAGCCGGAAACATCGAGGGTCGTTCTGTTCGTGAGAAACGCGCGCAATGCGCCGCGGCCCCCTAAGATTTGCCGGTCGGGTAGGGTTTCCCCGGTCGGGATGTTTTGCACAAAGCCGTCGCCGCCTGTGAAGCGGAAGGAGCCCCTTCCATTAAGCCGATCTTCGATAATCGTCCCGCCGAGTATGACGTCAGTCAGAAACTCACCATCGGTACCGATCTCGCCTCGTACGCGAATATCTCGTTCGCCATCCGGTTTGCGGGTTACATAGTTGATGGTACCGCCCTGGCTGCTCCGTCCAAACAGGACATTTTGTGGTCCACGCAAGACTTCGACCCGTTCCAGATCGAGCAATTGGTGGGAACCGGCAAGAAGCGAAATTGGCAGGCCGTTAACGGCATACGTAATAGTGGTGTCGAATGCATTAAGCGGAAAACCAAGGGTGCCGACACCCCTGACCGCGCCGAAGGTCTGGGTCGGAGTCCCGACATCATTCACCGAATAGTTCGGAACGCGCCTGCCGACCTCAGCGGCACCTTCCGAGGGGTTCTGAATGGATTCTGACGGATTTTGATCAACGGCAACGCTTGCCGGAACATTCAGGAGATCTTCTGCTTCCCGCCGTGCGGTGACTTCAATTGTAACGGCCTCCAGCTCCGTTTCGCCCCCGACGGGCGCTGACGTTTCTTCAAGGGATATGGTCTGGTCTTCGCCAACGGTCGTCTCTTCACCTGTAACGGGCGGGGCACCGTCCTGTGCGTGTGCGATTTCAACGGTAGCAAGGCCCAGGAAACCCCAGGCTCCGACGGCCAAGGCCAATACGCTTACTTGACTGAGGTAAGTAATTTTCACAGCAATCGCCCCCGAAAAACATCCATGATTTTCGAGGCTTAGGGTTACAGAGTAGCAAATCCAGTCTCAATATACCTCTGTATCATAGGTGTTATGATTCATATCATCGGTTGCCGTCACGGTTCATTCCGTTCGCCTGTGGCTTTTTTGCCGCGGTTCGAGGTGGGCGCAACGCCATAGCGTCCGCGATAGGCGCGTGAAAAGTTATTTTGATGCCGGAAACCAGCCATTCGCGCTGCCTCGCTAACTGATAGGCCGCGTTCCAGCCCAAGCCGCGCCTCTTCCATACGCACATCCCGGAGGAAGGCGATAGGAGATTGGCCGAAAACAGTCTGGAATTTTATTCTGAGGCTCGTCGTGCACATACCGGACTGTGCTGCGAGGCTTGCAAGCGTGTGCTGCTGGCCAGGATATTCAATTAGAAAATCCCTCAATTCGCGAAGCTTTAAAGCGTCTGACTGATAGACTCTTTCAGCGTTTTTATCGTCCCAGGCTGAAGACAGGGCTGCGATCATTGCATTGGCTGCAAAAGCTTCAGCATTCAGCTTTTGGATTACTGGTTCCTCGTATGAGTCGAAAAGGTCAAAAGCCTGTGCCTGCAACCGTGGACCACATGATAGAGGAATGATGCGGGTTTCTTTGCAAAGCTCGGTAAACCGGCTTGCCACCATGTCATCTGCGAGATTTGACGGGTCAATATGAGCAAAAACGCATTTGAAATGTTCACCCTTTCGATATTGCTTCATCAGATCTTCTGCCTCGGCAACGGACAGAATTACGCCTTGGCCCGCTGACAGGTCGACATCCTCGTGCCCGATGCACCCAGCGGTACCGCGGCCCTCAAGGGCAAGCGCGATCCAGATACCGCGTGGCATTAAATTGAAGCGTTGAGCGTTAACAATAGAAACAGTGTTGCTGAAACAAAGACTCACATCGTTCGACGGTTTCAAATACGTAATCGATCCCTCGACAAGCTCGTCTCCGGGTTGCTCGATCCGCGAAAAGGTAGAAGCTTCATTTCCGCACAAACGTTCAAATTCGCGCAGTTGTTCTGATTTATAGCTCTGTTTGTTCATTCTATGCCTTGCCGGGCACCCCCCAGCATGCGTTGGGAACCATATGGCCGTTAATGTCAAAAGGCGAGTGTAGGACCACGTAGACGGTCGGGCCTACAGTCTTTGGAGACAAAGGTAGCCAAGGGCACATCCGTGTAAGCTCTTGTTTATAAGGGCGGAGACTTAAGCGGCAATTTTACTGTTCTCCAATGCTTCTGAGCGGATACCTTTGATCAGATAGTGGGCAATCCAGCTCTTCGGCACAGCGCGCATCACAAGATTCCTAAGGTGGAATGTGAGCTTCGATGCAGGCACGAAGACGCGCGCCATCTTCCGCGAGCGCATTTGCAGGTGTTCGATCGTCGGTCTCATCTGCGCTTCATGTGCGATGAGGGCATCGTCAATGGAAAGGGTTGCAAGCTTCTCACCGAGGATTGAAGCTGAGACGAGCGCCATCCCTGCGCCCTGACCGGAAACGAGCGTGAGGCAATGTGCGCTGTCGCCAAGCAGCATAACGCGCTTGTGCGACCATTTTGGCATATCGACCATAACCATGTCGTCCAAAACCAATGGCTCTCCGCGCTCCTTTGCTATCGCGACCGTATTGATGACATCCGGATGGCTCGTAGAAGCGATATCACAGAGGACATCCCAAGGTTTTTTTCCTGATACCTCAGTTTCTTCGGTCTCTCGCCAAATATGAAGCGCAATCAACTGCTTGTCATCGAGAGAATAGAATTCATTGATCCGGCCCGGTTGGGCATACGAGACGAAATCGTGGCGTGAATGATCGCTGGCCCGTGTACTGTAGGCGGCAAAACGATAGCCAAGGGATTTCAAAAAAGTGTCGTCCGGACCGAAACAATGGTTCCTGACAAATGATCGGACACCGTCAGCACCAATCACCAGATCGCCGCGAAAAGCGGTCCCATCGTCAAGCGTGACTGATGCGCCGTCGGTATCCGACTGAATGGAGGTAATCTGAGCATTGAGGATGATCTCGACATCCTGCTTAACAAGCCCATAAAGGGCTTCGACTAAGTCTGTTCGCCTTAGGACAATAAAGGGAAGCTCTTTCAGCAGATCTTTGTAAGGAAGGCGGGCGAGTTCGCGGCCGTTTTGATCTTTGTAGACCTGTTCTTCGATCGTGCGCGGTATCTGGTCGAGATGGTGGCGCAGGCCCATCTTGGTAGCCACATCAAGGCAAGGGCCGGAAAGACCCATCATATATCCACCGAAACGCAGATTGGGCGCGCGCTCGAGAACTGTCACTTGCCAGTTTGCACGTTTGAGCCAATAAGCAGTTGAAAGTCCAGCGACGCCGGCTCCGATAATGACAACACGCCGTTCGCTCATGGGCAGCCTCCTTAAGCGTTTTCACTCCGATCGCTCTTAGCCAGTTCGGCGTGGCAATCTTTGTTCCAAGTCAAACAATGAGCCTATTGTTCACGATCGTATCGGGCTCAGCGTTGATGTCCACGCGGAGGCATACCCGTTCCGCCCACGGATTATGTCTCGTTTCAGTTCGCATTCAGGTTTTGCCAAGCGGCAGGCTGTCTAGAGTGTCGCATCGTTTTTCGGATCGTCGACAGGACGAGACCTGCGGTGTGTTTAGGTATTCCACCGCTGAAGAGAACACCAATCTGGCGCGAGATCCCGGGGTTTACAATGAGCCGGGCCATCACCTCGCCACGTGCGACCTCCTTATAGACATTGCTCATGGGAAGGATCGCAATTCCTTCGCCCTCTGCCGCGAAGGCAAGAAGGCCTTCTGCCGTTTCGAGTTCCCGAGCGACCTTAAGATCACAAGCAGCTGACCTGAAAGCTGACTGGATGAGGTCGCGGTATCTGCCGGTGCTTGGCAGGAGAAGCGGAAGCTTGCCGAGAGCGTTCAAGGCAATCGTGTCTTGGTCCGTTCCGAAGGAGTTGGCATTCCCGACGGCATAAAGGTCTTCTTTGAAAAGAGGGGTGAAACCAAGATCTGCACCGGACCCGGAGCGGTAGGTGAGGGCTGCATCAAGACGGCCATCCGCCAACATCTCCCGCGCCCGCTCAGACGTTTCTTCAAAAACATGCACCGTTGTTTCCGGCGAAACATCGCTGAATGCGCGATGGAGATCAGGGATGAGCAGGCCACCAACGCGCAGCGGGACGGAAAGCCGTAAGTGTCTTGGAAAGGCTTTTTCCCGCTCACGGATTATCCGCCGTGTTGTCTCGTAGCGTTCAAGCGTCTCAGTGGAAAAGCGCAGGAAGTCGTTACCCGCTGCGGTAAGCTCGATACCCCTGCCTGTGCGCCGCAGGAGTTGGGCCTGGAGGAGGGTCTCGATATCGCGCAACAAGCGGCTCAGCGCTGGTTGGGTGACGCCCTTCCGGTTGGCTGCGGCTGTCAGTCCGCCAGCCTCCACGATCTCCACGAAGGTCTGCAGGTCGCTCATCTTCATAATAAAAGTGTTATAGAGGATATTATGTCTTTCGCAATGACGGGAGGTGCAGCGCCCGGCATACTTCTCGGCGAAAAACGGGAGGTTAATCGTGGTCGCAAGACGGCAAAGGCGCGAGCGCAAGCAAAGCTTTGACTGCGATTTCAAGGTCGCTCAACGGGCCTATGCACCGATTGACATAATGAGTGCGGAACAGGAAGAAGAGGTTCACCAAAGGTCCCTCCGCCTTCTGGAGACGGTCGGCCTTAAATTCCATTCTCCCGAGGCATGGCCGATCCTGGCGGCAGCAGGCTGCAACGTCGACCGGGAAGCGGGGACTGTGCTCATGCCGTCTGAAGTGGTCGAGCACTATTGCAGGCTTGCCCCGCACGCCTTCACCCTGAAAGCGCGAAATCCGGCCCATGACCTTTATTGCGGCGGTCAAGAGATCCACTACGGATCGGCGTCCTCTGCGCCGAATGTTCTTGATCGCGAAAAAGGGCGGCGTCCTGGAACACAGGCCGATTTCGAGGCGCTGGTTAAACTCAACCAGATGCTTCCGACCTGCGCCTTTCATTCCGGCCACCCGGTGGAACCGATCGACACGCCGGTCAATACAAGGCACCTGACGAGTTCGCTTGCCTGGCATACCCTATCCGACAAGGTCACGCGGATTTACGCGATCGGGCGGGTCCGGGCGCGGGACAGTATCGAGATGATGCGGATCGCCCACGGTCTCGACGAAGATGAAATGCGGGCCCATCCGCGCCTCCACGCGTCAATCAATGTGAATTCCCCACTGGTCGTCGATGCGCCTTTAATTGAGGGCGCCATGGAACTCGGTGCCGCCGGTCAGGCGGTCGTCGTCTCTCCCGTCGCTTTTGCAGGCGCCATGTCACCGATCACGCTTTCGGGCAGCATTATTCAGTGCAATGCGGAATGTATCGGTACGATTGCTTTTCTTCAGATGGCCAATCCGGGGGCACCTTGCTTCTATGGTGTCCTGACAACACCGATCGACATGAAGTCCGGGGCGCCCGCCATGGGAGTGCCGGAAACGGTGACAGGAACCCTTGCTAACGGTCAAATGGCCCGCCGTTATGGTCTGCCTCAACGGGTCATGTTGGGATCGACCTCAAACGCGCCTGACGCTCAGGGCGCCTGGGAGACCATGTTCTCGCTCTGGGCTGCCCAACTCGGTGGTGCGCATCTCGTCTATCATGCCCATGGCTGGATGGAAGGCGGTCTCACCACGGGTTTTGAGAAGACGGTCATCGATTCTGAAATGATTGGCATGATGGGCGCGCTCAAGGGCGGGATCGATTTTTCCGACGCTGATGAAGCGATGGAAGCGATTGCGGAAGCCGGTCATGGCGGCCACTTCCTGGGCTCTCCACATACGATCAGCCGCTATGACGGCGCGTTCCACAGCCCGATCCTTTCAGATTGGCGGCCCTATGAATTCTGGGCATCTGGAGGGGCGCCCGATACGGCGGAGCGGGCGACGAAGAAATGGAAGGAGATGCTCGAAGCCTATCGGCCGCCGGAGATGGCGCCGGAAATCAGGGAGGACCTCGAAGCCTTTGTAAGCCGCCGTACTCGGGAAATCGGTGATGCTGAAGTCTGAGCCTTATTGGTGGGAGAGTGCCGGGCGGCCAACATCTCCGCCTGACGTCGCGCTTCCAAAGGCAGTCGATGTCCTCGTCATCGGTGCCGGGCTGACGGGTCTCGCTGCAGCGCGGATCCTTGCACGCAAAGGCCGGTCGGTACTCGTTCTTGATGCAATGGCACCTGGAGAGGGCGCTTCCAGTCGCAATGGAGGCATGATCGGGGGAGGCCACCGATTATCGACCGAGGCGCTGATACGGCAATTCGGGTCCAACATTGCCCGCGATCTTCTCTATGAGGCGCATTGTGCTTCGCGGGACTTCACGCTTCACCTCATGGACGACGACGAAATTGCGTGTGATTACGTCGAATGCGGGCGCTTTCGCGGCTTGTGGACGACCAAGGAATACGACGAAGCGGGTCGCGCCTTGGATCGCCTTAAGGCCATGGTCCCTGTCGACGCCCATATGGTTCCGGACACCGAGCAACGCGCCGAGGCCGGAACGGATCTCTATTCAGGCGGCGTTGTCTATCCGCTCCATGGCAGCCTCAATCCGGCAAAATGGGTCGGTGGACTGTTAAAAGCGGCAGAGCGCGCCGGTGCGTGCGTTCAGGGAAAAACCCCTGTCCTGGACCTTAGAAAGAATGGAGCGTCCTACACAGCGGCGACGTCGCGCGGCAGTATAGAAGCGCGCGATGTTCTTCTCGCCACCAACGGGTACACCAGTGCAGCCTTCGCGCAGACAAAGCGCAGGATCGTGCCTCTTCCAAGCTACATCATCACGAGTGAACCCCTCCCACCTGAAACGATCAACAGCATCTTTCCGAAACGGCGCATGGTCGCCGAAAGCCGGGAACGGCACTGCTATTACAGGCCCTCACCGGACGGCCAGCGACTGGTCTTCGGTGGACGGGCCGCGATGTTCGAGGCACCGGACTGGATCGTGGAGCGGGAATTGAAAAGGCTCATCCGCGAGATCTACCCCGATCTTGGAACAATTGGCTTTTCCCATCTTTGGCGCGGGAAAACCGGGTTCACCTTCAGCTTTCTTCCCCATGTGGGCCGGATTGACGGGATCTGGCATGCAATCGGCTATTGCGGAAGCGGAAATGCCATGGCCCCATGGCTCGGTCACAAGGCGGGGCTTTTGATTGCAGGCGATCCGGAGGGCGCGACAGCCTTTCAGAAAACCCCGTTCCCAACGCGCTTCTGGCACCGCGGTTATCCCTGGTTCCTGCCATTTGCCGATCTTCTGTTTCGTGGGCGCGATATCTGGAACGCTTTCGGGAGGAAGAAGTGAGCGCCTACGGCTATCTGCTCTCGCCGCTCTCTATCAAAGGGCTCACCCTGAAGAACCGCGTCGTATCGACATCGCATTCGCCCGGATATGCTGAGGCCGGGCTGCCCGTAGAACGATATCAAGCCTATCAGGAGGAAAAGGCGCGTGGCGGTTGCGGGCTCATCATGTTCGGCGGCTCTTCCAATGTGGCGCGCGATTCCGGCTCGATTTACGGCCAGATTTATGTCGGTGATGACCGGGTTATTCCGGCTTTTCGAGATCTTGCCGCGCGCATCCACGCCCATGGCGCGGCAGCAATGTGCCAGATCACCCATATGGGACGGCGCACCACGTCGGATAGCGGCGACTGGTTGCCGACCAAAGGACCTTCGGCGCGGCGCGACCCGGCCCACCATTCCATGCCTTATGAGATCAGTCCGAGGGAACTCAATCGGATTAATCGGGCCTTTGCGGATGCTGCGCTCAGATGCCGGGAAGGTGGATTGGATGGCGCAGAAATTCTGGGATCAAGTCATCTGATCGGTCAGTTTCTGTCACCGCTTTCAAACTTCCGCAAAGACGCATATGGCGGCGACCTGCAAAACCGCGCCCGGCTACTTTTCGAATGTCTCGAAGCCTGCCGTGACGCCGTTGGACCTGATTTTATTTTGTCGTTTCGCGGAAATTTCAGCGAGGAGAACGAAGGCGGCCTCAGTTCAGACGAAGGTGTGGAGCTTGCAGCCATGCTGGCCCGGCACGGTGCGGTCGATATGCTCAATGTCAACGGCGCCTATGGCGGTTCCGATATGGGGGTGACGGAGTTCATGCCTGGAATGGCGTTTCCGGCAGCACCCTATGTGGAACTCGCCAGAAGAGTCCGGGAGGCGAGCGGATTGCTAACCCTTCAGGCGGCACGGCTTTCCGATCCGGCAACGGCGGACTGGGCGATCGGCCAGAACTGCCTTGATCTTGCGGGCATGACACGACCGCATCTTGCCGATCCTGAAATCGTCGCAAAACTCGAACGCGGAGACGAGGCGCGCATCCGCCCCTGTGTTGGTGCCGGTTATTGTCTCGACCGGATCTATGCGGGCCGCGAAACCTTCTGTCAGCATAATGTCTCGACAGGCCGGGAAACCTTGTTGCCTTCCAAGATTGAGCGGGCGGAGGCCTCCCGGCGGGTTGTTATCATCGGCGGAGGACCGGCGGGAATGGAGGCGGCCCGTGTCGCCGCCTTACGCGGTCACGCTGTAACGCTCTTTGAAGCGCAGCAACGGCTTGGCGGCCAGATCCTGCTTGCTGCGACCGGGGGCTGGCGAAAGGACATGATCGGTATCGCGGATTGGCTCGGTGAGGAGATCGCCCGGCTCGGTGTTGATATTCGGCTTAACGCCTATGCAGACGAAAACGATGTGACAGCGATTGAGCCCGATGTCGTCGTTGTTGCCACCGGGGCGATCCCGTCTGATCCTCTAGAATTGGACCTGCCGAGCGTTTGGGATTGCCTTGCTGGCCACGTGCGCCCAACCGGTGAGACACTGATCTATGACAGTGTCGGCGAACACGCGGCATTGTCGCTTGCGGACCGCCTTTCATCGGAGGGAACGGCTGTGACGTTTGTGACGTCCGATAGACAGGCGGGACGCGGGCTCGGCGGTCAGAACGCGCCTGTCTATATGCGCAATCTCGCCAATGCCGGTGTTGAGATTGTGACGGATCAGGCGCTTGTTGGCGTCTCGGTAAACGGCAACGCACGCATCGCCCATCTGCGCCACGCCTTTACCCGCAAAGTGAGCGACCATGAGGCCCAAACGATCATAGCCGATTTCGGTTCCGCCCCGGTCGTCGAACTCTTCGATGACCTTGTGGATCAGTCCCGAAATCTCGGTGAAATCGATCCCGAGGCCATGGTCCTGATGCAGCCGCAAGATGAAACCGCCAATCGAGAGGGCGACTATCTTCTTCTTCGCATCGGCGACGCGCTGGCACCGCGTGACATCCATGCTGCCATGCTCGATGCCAATCGGTTGGTGAGGGTGGTTTGACGGATGAAACGCATATGAAAACGCGCCCCCCATCTGAAAGCGCTGTCTCGCGTGTCGCTGAATTCATTGCAACGCATCCGCGCGGCTCAGTAGACGTCGGCCATCTAGCCCGCGCGGCTGATGCTGTCCTCGATACGTTCGGGTGTATGCTGCTTGGGCGGGACGCGCCGGTCACGCTCAGCGCGCTTGAAGCCTCACGGAATTGGGGAAGAGGAGATGTCCCGGTTCTGGGAACCGAGGCCTTTCTGCCATCACCGTCGGCAGCGCTCGTTGGGGGAGCTGCGGCCCATGCCTTTGATCTCGATGATTACACACTGATTGCGAATGATCATCCAAGCGCGGTTCTTGTTCCTGCTCTATTGTCAGAGGCCGCGAGAGGAGCAACCGACCTCAATGGCCGGGACCTCCTCGATGCTTACCTGATCGGGCTTGAAGTCATCTTCAGGGCCGGTGAAGCGGTTAATATGGGGCATTACAATCGTGGCTGGCACACGACAAGCACGCTCGATTCACTGGGCGCAACAGCAGCCATTGCCCGGTTGAACCGCCTAACCGCCAAAGAAACCGCATCTGCTTTATCGCTGACTACCTCGCTTGGTGGCGGCTTTGTTTCGCAGTTCGGGACTATGGCAAAACCGCTCCATGCCGGGATATCCGCAAAGGCGGGGATTATTGCCTGCGGCTTGGCGCAATCAGGGGCGAGCGCAAGCCGGCATGTGCTCGATGGGCCGGTCAGCCTGGCGACGCTGATGGCACCCTCAAATGTGCCGGGCTTCGAGACGGCCCTGGAAGGGATTGGAGAGACCTGGGGGCTTGACCGGTTCGGGCTTGGTGCCAAGCTTTATCCATCCTGCGGCTATACCCATCGCACCATCGATGGCGCGATTGAACTCAGGCAACGATTGGAAGGCCCGGACATTGATACGATCGCCGAAGTCGAATTGAGCCTGCCGGACTTCCACCTCGCGATCCTGCCTTATGGTGTGCCGCAGACCTCCGATGAGGCACTATTTTCAGCCCCTTGGTGCGCTTCTGTGGCGCTTGCGACCGGTGCCTGTACCAGTGCTGATTTCACGCCTGAAGGTCTGCTACGCCACGATATCCGCGCACTCACGGCTCGGACGGAAGCCCGCGCAAGGACACCGCGCAATCCGGCAATCAATCTTGATCCGAACGACCCGGATCGTGTGACTGTCGTTATGAGGGACGGACGGCGTGAAACGGCTGAGATCGATCTATGGACCGGAGCGCCCGGACGCGATCTTGGTCGCGATGGACTGATTGCCAAGTTTCGGGATAACTGCAGTGTTGCTGGGATCAAAGAACAACAAGCGGATCGCCTGGAAAGCGCAACACTCGAACTCGCTGAAGGCGGACCTTTGGCTGGTCTCTACCGGTCGATGGCGGAGATCGATCCGCCAGTTAGGTAAGAGGCAAGCTTAATTGTGTCTGTTGCCGCTGGCAGTGATGATGCGCGCTAGCCGCCTTTCACCTCGTCCGCTCGGTTTTCCAGCAACTCAACCTCAATAAAGGCGCATTCGAAGTCATTGCCGTTGATGACGTCGTGTTCGACGCCGATTTCGCGATAATAGGGCACCCCGTTTTGGAGATGCGCCTCGACCCGTTCGCCTCCGCCGAGATCGATTTCCAGAACACCGTCGAATAGGGGAACAACGACATAATCATAGTCATGGCGGTGCCAACCGGTGTTATCTCCGCGTTTTGCAAATCGCCATTCAGTGACGCGGACCCGGTCGTTTTCGATCGTTATGGTTGGTTTAGCGGTACCGTTTGTGGAACACATGCCGAAATCTCCTTGACCTAAGGTAAGCACCCATTAACCGACTGGAGAACCAATCGTCGTGATGAGTGGGGGCTGCCAGCAAATTTTAGGGAATTTGGCACATGCTGGTCGCGATGGCGAACGGAAACCAACTCAATTGGGAGATGATCATGGGAACCTGGAGTGCAGGAAGTTTCGGTAATGATACGGCTCTCGATTTTGTCGAGGAGGTAGAGGATTTCGCAAGACTTCGGGAAACACTGCTGAAGCTTTCCAAGGTGTCAGGCGAGCTTGACGCTGACACCGCCTCAATCGCGATTGCTGCCTGCGATCTTCTTGCAGCAAGCATTGAACGGCCACCGGCAGACCTGCCGGAAATCCCCGATCTCAGCGGGCACGATGTCTCCGACGATCTTCTGGACAAGGCAAAATCCCTTGTCGCCCATGTCAGATCCAATTCTGAACTCGCCGAACTCTGGTCGGAAGAGGACGACGAAGAATGGCAGGAGGAATTGGATGCGCTTGTGGCGCGGCTCACGCCTTCCATGCCCTATGCCGAACCCGAAAAACCTCAAAAGCCCGATCTGCCGGATGACTTCATTGGCTATTGCTACATCTGCAACGGAATGGTGACGGAGAGAGACGGGTTTCATTTCGAATATAGATTTGCCAGCGGCATTAAGATCGGCAATTACCCGCATCGCAAATGCATCGAAGAAACAATCTCGATAGACGGTCCTTATTGGAATCCCGATGGGTCGCCGACGGAAGAAACGCGCAAAAAGATTCTGCTCGCAATGGGCATAGAAGACGACGAGATGTGAAACGCGTTACGCCCTTAAGGCCACGGACGTAACGCGGTTTGGCATAAGAGCCGTCCAATTTGCATGCAGTCATGAGTAATTTTTAGGCAGTTAGCCTCAAGCCCATTGATTGCGAGCAAAGTTTCGCAAGCACGCGCTCGAAAAAGAAATATCCCGAAAATTCAGATACCTAGCGTCCGGTCCTTGTGCCGCACTGCGCTTGGCACAGCCTTTGCCAAACAATGGACGTTGGGGGGAAGAATGCCTGTCGCGCTCGAATGTATCTCATTGACGAAATCTTACGGCGACATGGTCGCGGTCAATGCCATCGACCAGAAGTTTGAAGCCGGAACCTATGCCTGTCTTCTCGGACCATCGGGCTGCGGCAAGAGTTCGACGCTCCGCATGATCGCAGGCCATGAAATGGTCACCTCCGGCGACATCATCCTCGGCAGCGACAACATCACGGATGTGGCGCCCGCAAAACGCGAAACATCGATGATGTTCCAAAACTACGCGCTCTTTCCGCATCTCTCCGTTTTGGACAATGTTGCCTTCAGCCTGAAGGTCCGCGGGATCGATAAGGCCACCCGATACAAGGAAGCGGAAAAACTTCTGGATCTTGTCGATATGGGTTCCTACCGCGACCGCCTGCCATCCCAGTTGTCCGGTGGTCAGCAACAGCGCGTGGCGCTTGCCCGAGCGCTTGTGACCAAACCGAGCCTTCTTCTTCTCGATGAGCCGCTCTCCGCGCTCGACCCGTTCCTGCGCATCAGGATGCGGACCGAACTGAAGCGCCTTCAGCGCGAACTCGGGATCACCTTCATTCACGTGACCCACAGCCAAGACGAGGCGCTGGCGCTCGCCGACCTCGTCATCGTCATGAACGAGGGGAAGATCGAGCAGGCGGGTAGTGCGCGAGAGATTTTCAATCAGCCGAAGACAGAATTCGTCGCGCGCTTTATCGGCGGACATAACGTGCTCCTGCAGACGGACGGAAAACACGCAATCCGCGCAGACAAGATTGCGATTACGAAATCGGCGGGCGAGGGCACTGTCGCAGCACAGGTTAGCGCAATTGAATTTCTAGGCACCACGGTCAGCGTCTCCATGGAGGCCGGTGACCTCGGCGAGATCGTCGCCTCGGTGTCTGAAAACAGCTTCTTCGACGACGCATATGATGTCGGCGAGAAGGTTCATGTGGGCTGGGAGGCGCAAGACCTCCACAAACTGGCGGGCTG
>JBCDCU010000061.1:0-13721 GCA_039181265.1 Pseudomonadota bacterium
CACCACCCGTGCGCCCTCTGAGGGCCAATCTCTCACCTCAAGCGCCACCTAAAACCCTCGGCGCACGCCTGGAGCACTCCGTGGCATGGCCGCGAAAAGCTCAGAGCTGCCATGCGCGGTTAAACGCAAATGGCACCTTTACGGCTGAACACTCTTTCCCATATGACTTAGTTCAAAGCGCTCGGCATCTTCCGTCCTAGTCCCATAAGTTTTCTTCAGAATTGACACCTCTATGCGCAAACCAACACTTGCTGCATTTGCGGCACGCCTTTCCATTGGCGAAATCAAGACACCGGATGTAGCTGATTTCACGCCGGAGCGTATCCGTATCGAGCTCCTGGCAGGCCTGACAGTGGCGCTTGCGCTCGTTCCGGAAGCAGTTGCCTTCGCCTTCGTCGCGGGCGTGCACCCGCTCGTCGGGCTTTATGCTGCTTTCATCGTCGGTTTGATCACGGCTCTTTTCGGCGGCCGCCCCGGCATGATTTCAGGAGCGACCGGCGCCCTCGCAGTTGTTATGGTGTCGCTTGTTGCCCAGCATGGCGTGGAATATCTTTTTGCGACGGTTGTTCTGATGGGGCTGCTGCAAATCCTGGCCGGGGTCTTCAAGCTCGGTAAATTCATACGCCTCGTTCCGCATCCGGTCATGCTGGGGTTCGTCAACGGGCTCGCAATTGTTATTTTCACAGCCCAGCTCACGCAGTTTCAGGTTCCAGCCGCAGACGGCACCATGACCTGGATGAGTGGAACGCCCCTCATGATCATGTGTGCGTTGGTGCTCTTCACAATGGCGATCATCTACTTCCTGCCGAAGATAACATCGATCGTACCGGCGCCTTTGGCGGGTATCGGTATAACTGCTGCACTGGTGATTGTGCTCGGTATCGACGTTCCGCGCGTAGGCGATCTTGCTTCAATCGAAGGCGGACTGCCGAGCTTTCACATTCCGACCGTTCCGCTCACCTATGAGACGCTGAAAATCATCGTTCCTTATGCTGTCATTCTTGCGACCATCGGTCTGATAGAAAGCCTTTTGACCCTCAATCTCGTCGGCGAAATCACGGGAAAGCGGGGCGGCGCATCAAAGGAATGCCTTGCCCAAGGCGCGGCAAATACGGTGACCGGTTTTTTCGGTGGCATGGGCGGATGCGCCATGATCGGTCAATCCATGATCAACGTGAAATCGGGTGGTCGAACCCGCCTGTCAGGCATATCGGCCGCCCTTTTCCTTCTGAGCTTTATCATCATCGGCTCAAGCCTGATTGAGCAGATCCCGCTGGCGGCCCTCGTTGGCGTCATGTTCATGGTTGTGATCGGGACGTTTGCCTGGCAGAGCCTTTCGATCCTCAGACGCATTCCGTTCACAGATGCCTTCGTCATTGTGCTTGTCACCGTGGTGACCGTGATGACCGACCTTGCGATAGCCGTGATCGTCGGTGTTATCGTCTCTGCCCTCGCTTATACCTGGAACAATGCAAGCCGCATTCGCGCCGTGACACACGAAACTCCGGAAGGGGCAAAGGTCTACAGGATCGAAGGCCCACTGTTTTTCGGTTCAACGGCTGGCTTCATGGAACTCTTTGATCCGCAGAATGACCCCGGCCTCGTTATCGTCGATTTCATGGAAAGCCGCGTTGTCGACCAGTCAGCGCTTCAGGCCATTGAGGACCTTGCCGCGAAGTATGAAGGGCAGAAGAAATCGCTGCAATTGCGGCATCTCACCAGAGATTGCCACGCTTTGCTGAACCGGGCCGGTCAATTGATCATCGATGCCGATGACGATCCGGATTACGGCATTGCCGTTGATTATTCTGTGAGAACCGGAATGTTTGGAGGGGGACACTAAACCACGTCCCGCCTCAACGATTCACGCCATGAGAGCCTTCCCCGTTGCAAAGTTCGCATAGGGAAGTCGGGCTGCAAACTCGCAAAACATTCAACAAATGGCTAAGCCCGCTCCGGGACGAGCCCGCATTTTTCCGCGAACGGATCCCAGTGAGGATCTTTGTGCCACTCATATTCCGTGCCTTCTGCCATCCGATCCGCCGCCCCTTCACCAAAGAGATGCGCGGCGGCTGCAAGACTCATATCCATCCCGGCTGACACACCCGACGACGTGAAGAACTTGCCGTCGTGAACCCACCGGGCCTGGCGAACCCATTCAACGGATGGGCCAAGCGGGATTGTATCTACAAAGTCCTGTTTGTTCGTCGTTGCTCTTTTGCCGTCGAGCATGCCGGTCATGGCAAGAAGAATGCTGCCCGTGCAGACCGTCATTACCAGTTCCGCCTGATCTGCTGCCTTTTTGATCCACTCGACTGCCGCCCCACGGCGCCCGGCTTCAATTGCACTATCACCGCCGGGGATGAGCAAGAGATCGTATTTTCTATTTTCGTGAATTGACGCATCCGGAATGATATATTGACCGTGACGGGTGATAACGGGTTCGGCACTCTCGGCCACGAGCGTGATCTTGAGCTGATCTCGAAATCCGCCAAGCATTTCGATTGGACCGAAGAGATCCAGCGTTTGAATTTCCGGAAAAATGAAGACTGCGAGCGATTTCATAGGAGCTCCTTGCGTGTACCCGCGTCGGCTTTCCGCCGACCAACACGCATAGATTATCAGTGAGGAATCTGGCATAAATGACAGGATGACCTCATTTTCTGCCAAACCGATTGATAGTGAGCGTTTGCCACTCCCGGTGCTCTTCGTGATCTATCCGAATATTGTGCTTCTGGATCTCTCGGGCCCATTGCAGGTCTTTGCCGGAGCCAAACATGCAGACAATGGAGCGCTTGCTTATAGAACCGCGATCGCATCCGTCACCGGCGGCCCGATCCAAACGGATACGGTGGTCGCGATTGAAAGTGAGCCAATTGAAAGTTGGGTCAATCGGGAGATCCATACCCTTGTTGTCGTCGGCGGCAATGGTGCAAACGCCGCCATGAAGGATGCGCGTCTCATCGAAAGCGTTTCTATGATTGCCGGGCAAGCTGAGCGCGTTTGCTCAGTGTGTTCCGGTGCTCTGATCCTCGCAGAAGCTGGCCTCCTGCAAGGACGCCGCGCCACAACCCATTGGGATGATTGCGCGCATCTGGAGCGTGATTTTCCAGAAACGACCGTCGAAGTCGATCCGATTTATATCAAAGACCGCCCGGTCTGGACGTCAGCCGGAATTACGGCGGGCATCGACATGTCCCTTGCGATTGTCGCGGAGGACCTTGGTACACCGCCTGCAATAGAGCTCGCACAGTCGCTTCTCGCCTATATGGTTCGGCCTGGGGGACAATCCCAGTTCAGTCCGGTTTTAAAAAGGCAGCGAATGGACCGCTCTGGCAGGTTTGATGACCTTCACCGCTGGATCGCAGATAATCTCCAGAAGACGATCGGAACCGAAGAGCTCGCGGAGCGCGCGGGAATGAGCTTGCGCAATTTTCACCGGCAGTATTCGGCAACGATGGGTATCACACCAGCAAAGGCGGTCGAAACGATCAGAGTGGAAAGGGCGAGAGAGCTTCTCGAGACGACAGATCACAGCATGAAAGTAATCGCAAACCAATGCGGTTTTGGCGAGGAAGAGCGGATGCGGCGCGCCTTCATCCGGCTTACCCATATCAATCCAAGCGACTACCGGCAGCGGTTTCAGTTCAACGCTTAGAAGTCAGCACTGCGGCCCAAAGCCGAACGACTTCAGTGCAGGTCCATCTCCGGCACATTGTCGGGAACGATCAATCGGGCCGCCGTCGCCGCAACAATGGCGCCGACATCGACCTCAGGCGCCCGCTCGCGTAACACGAGCCCATCTTCGGTCGGTTCGATCACCGCCATCTCCGTGACGATCAGATCGATACGACGTTGGGCCGTCAGCGGAAGCGTGCATTCCGGCACGATCTTGGGCTCACCTTTTTGCGTGTGTGTCATGGAAACAATCACGCGATTGGCACCGGCAACGAGATCCATCGCACCGCCCATACCGGGGACCATCCTGCCGGGAACCGTCCAGTTTGCGAGATAGCCGCGCTCGTCCACCTGCAGACCGCCGAGTACCGTCATATCAAGATGACCGCCGCGGATCAGACCGAAACTCATCGCGCTGTCGATCGACGCAGCACCGGGCACCGCCGTCACGAAACCGCCACCGGCATCGGTCAGGTCCGGGTCCTCCATCCCTTCAGGCGGTCGTGCGCCAAGACCGATCACGCCGTTCTCTGCCTGGAAGAAAACATGGACACCCGGCGGTAAATGGTTTGCGACAAGACTTGGCAAGCCGATGCCGAGATTGACGAGTGTTCCAGGCAGCACCTCTTGTGCGACCCGCCGGGCAATCAGCGCTTTGACGTCCATCAGGCAGCCCTTTCAATAAGATGATCGATAAGCACACCGGGCGTCTTGACCGCGTCCGGTGAGATCATGCCAAGTGGCACAATCATGCTTGGCTCCGCGATTACCGTTTCCGCTGCCATCGCCATGATCGGATTGAAATTGTGTGCCGTCAGCGAATATTCGAGGTTGCCTGCGTAGTCCGCCTGGCGAGCCGCAATCAGCGCGAAATCCGCCCGGATCGGCTTTTCCAAAAGAAAGGCTTTGCCGTCGACCTCGACGACCTCCTTGCCCTCTTCAACGGGTGTCCCGATTCCGGTGGCGGTTAACACGCCGCCGAGGCCAAAACCTGCCGCACGGATGCGCTCGACCAATGTGCCCTGGGGGACAAGTTCGACCTCCATTTCCCCGGAAATCATCTTCTGCTGCGTTTCGGAGTTGAGACCGATATGCGAGACGATCGCCTTCGTTACCAAGCCTGCTGAGATCAGTTTGCCGATACCCTCATTGGGGCGGCAGGTGTCGTTGGCGACCACGGTCAAATTTTTCGTACCAAGGGTGACGAGCGCATCGATCATCCTGTTGGGTGTCCCGACGCCCATAAAACCGCCGATATGGAGAACCGCCCCGTCAGGAATGCTTTCGGCAGCCTCCAGCGGTTTAACTGCTTTCTTCATTACGCTGCGTCCCTCCCCGACAAGTGCCCGCGGAAGGTCCGGATGACCCGTTCCTCAAGGCACTATTTTATCTAAGCCATCGATGAACTCGAGCGCAACAGAACGGCGTGAAACTGTGATGACGGAGGCCACCTTTTGGCCTGCATGAGCCGCAACGCCGTTAATCAGTCGATATAGAGGTCTGAACGCAGCCCGGCGCGTTCATGATGGATCGGCAGGGTCCGGCCGTAAAGCTGTTCGGTGCGCTCAATGCTCCCCACCATGTCAGGCTCTTCCACATAGGAGAAAATTGCCACATAGCGCGGCTGCTTACCGTAGAGCGGTGCAACGCGGTGAAGCGAATAGCGCCCCTTAAAGAGCTGCAGGTCTCCCGGCTCCAACTCAAGCACGGTGACCCTTTCTGATGTTCCGTCCAGAACACGTTTCACTTCCGCGAAGTTTTCATCGCCTTCGCGGATCCTGGCAGCATATTCGAACGCACCGCCCGCTTCGGCGTTCTGGATTGCAATCGTTACGGTGAAATTGTTGGTATCGAAATGCCAGGGAAAGCCGTTTCCTTCGGACGCCATGTTTACGATGACATCGGCCAGAGGATCGGCATAGCGGTAGAAGTCTTCCTCCTGAAGACAATCCTGGATGAAGGCGTCAAAACCATCGAAATCATGGATTGCGCGCAACGGGCCTTCTTTCATGAAGTTATCCGCTGGAATGAAAGCATTGGAGCGATCAAAGAACTGCCTGCGCGGATCCTCACCGGGCAGGCTTTCATCGTCTTGTGTGAAATAGGCGTTGGTCCGGTTGAAGGAATTATGCGCGTTGTCGGCAACGCCGTCGGCTTCCTTTGTCAGCGCGGCAATACCTTTGGGCGTTATAAAGCCCTCAAGGACCGCACAGCCATCGTGCGCCAGGTCCTTCCGGGCGCTTGCGACGACAGCGTCTCGCGCCGCGCCCTTTCGGTGGATTGGATATTTTTCAAGATCGATGAGATCCGCCCCGGTAAACACCATTTCCGCCTCCTCCGCTTCAGACAATTGAAACCCTGTCTGCGCGAAGTGTCTTTCTTGTTGGCGACATTGCCATCGGTGACAGACGTCCTTTTCGAAGGTATTGGTCCGCATGCGGAAGATGGCGGCTTTGAACCGCCATCCTCGGTGTCTCGTGATTTTTAAGTATCTGACGGCTGGTTACTTAAAGACGACGCTCACTGTCGGATCGCCAGGCAATCCGGCGTAACGTGCCGTCGCCTTGCCCTTGGCTCTTGCGGGCGGCATGAGCGGTCCGATCGATCCAACACTGATGAGATCGCCTTTCTTGAACTCAACACCCTTCGACATCAGCCAGAGTGCCGCTTTCACGGGATTTCCCAGAACCGCGGAGCCCGTTGTTTCAGCGAGGACTTCCCCGTCCGAGGCTGTCACCGTGACTGTCATGGAAGACAGTGCTTTCGCCATCGCGGCCCCATCTTCGACCGGGATCGCCGCGCCCATCACACCCATTTTGGCTGCGACGCCATTGGCGGTCAGCGTCACCGCGTTGATCGGTTCTCCCTTGGCATATGAAATATCAGGCAATTCAAGAAACGGATGGACCGCTGAGATATGGGCAATTGCCTCTTCGACATTGGTCGCTTTGTTGATAGCATCACTGCCAACAACCAGAATGAGGTCGGCCTCAAAGACTGGCCGGGCTCCGAATTTAACCGGCACCTCCGCACCATCCTCAAGCATCATGTCACGGTAAAGAACGCCGCGAACGGGTTCCTTTGCACCGAAGCGATCCTGCGCCGCTTTGCTTGTCAGACCGGCCTTATAGCCGATCACCGGGCCCATTTTCTTGGTTAGATGTTTTGTGAGCTTTTCCTGGGTGCAGATGGCGTCTTCCATTGTGCCGTCGACCGCAAGCGCCTTTGTCGGCTCGCCTGCCAGATAGCCTTTAACGAACGCCTTCACCTCGGCATCCGTTGCGCAATCCGCAAAAGCCGATGTGACGAGCATGAGTGTCAGGACAGTCCCGACTGCGGATAATCTTAGAGCAAACATGGTACCTCCCCGTGCTTCCACAGGGCTTCAACCGGGAACAAACAGGCTGAAGCCGCTTGATAAGTGAAACACCTTAGATTCGGTGGGGATAGGCACCATGATATGGATCAATACGGATGCCATTCCGTTCCAGCAATTTCGTGAGGGGATGCGCTTGCGGGGATCCATCAACCGGGAAATGCTCGTCTCACAGCATCTGCCATCGCTTCCAGAGCCAATCCTTCCGCGCCGCTACCCCGGCGCATGACAAGAACGGTCCGGTGGCGTGTTGGGATGCTGGAAAGACGCTTGAGGCTTCCGTCCTCTTCTGAAGCACTCAAGAGACCCGCGGCAATACCAGCTTCGACAGCGGCCTTTACCCCGACGGAACTCTCGCTTGAAAAGACGATCCTGTGTTTTTGCCGGGCTTCATCAAGGCTTCGGATCGCAAGGTCGCGCCACCAGCAATCGCGGTCAAAGACCGCAATGGGCAGACTCTCCTGCCCCGTATCAAGCATGTCGCTCGCCATCCAGATGAGATGATCTTCGCGCAGAATGAGATCGTCTTTTTCAGGCTCAGGCACTTCGAAAATCGCAAGATCAAGCGCGCCAGTTTTCAAGGTCTCGGCAAAGCCTGCCCCAAGCGCACAATGAACCTCCAATTCAACATCCGGATGGTATGCGGAAAAGTCTGCAATGATGCCCGCAAGTTCTGATCGGCTTTCATCATCCGCCATACCGATCCTGAGCCGCCCCTTAAGGCCCCCACCGCGCAAATCGGCCAAGGCTGCATCGAGAGAGCGGACGACATCGCGGGCGACTGGTTGCAGCGTTTCTCCTGCAGGTGTCAGCGTTACCCCGCGTCCATGCCGTGCAAAGACTGGCTTTCCGACAATACCTTCCAACTGCCTGATCTGAAGGCTTGTCGCCGATTGCGAGCGCCCGATCCGCTCAGCACCAGCCGTAACGCTTCCGGTTTCGGCGATTGCAAGAAAGGTGCGCAAGAGATCGCTGGAGAGATGCGTCATATCATTTATTTTTCCAATGGCTGCTTTTAAAACTACGCGTTTCTCAAATATCTGTCGAGACGTCATAATGGGCTGAGATCGAACTGGACAGGAACACAATATGGCCGTTTCCGAGAGTGTCGAACGCACCCGTTCGTTTGCAAGAGCCGTTCCTATCCTGATCGCGCTCGCTGTTGTCGCTCTCATCGCCCTTTATCCTTCCTTTGCACTTGAGACAGCGCGGTTTGTTCTGATCGGGATGGTGCATGTCACGCCGCTTGTCATTCCGGGGATTCTTCTCGCCGCCTGGATTACAGCGAGTGGGGCAAGCGATCATGTGGCGAGCGTCTTTCACGGAAGAACGCTCCAGACGGTATGTGCTGCGACGATCGTCGGCGCACTTCTCCCGGTCTGTGGCGTGACGGTTCTACCGTTGATGGCGGGACTACTTGCCGCCGGAGTTCCACTCGCCCCTGTCATGGCGTTCTGGCTCGCTTCACCGATTACTGGACCAGCAATGTTGTCCGCGACGGCAGCGACGCTCGGTTGGGAATTTGCGATCGGAAAGGCGCTCGCTGCCATCGGCCTCGGTCTATTCGGCGGAGGTATGACGGCACTCTTCGCGGGATACAGTTGGACAAAGGCGCCGCTCAGATCGAACGGAATTGTTGGATCCCTTGGTGGTTGCAGCACCTGCGGCGACGTGGAAGGTTTCGATCCGATGATCTGGCGGGAACCGGCTCGGCGTGCCCGGTTCTACCGCGAGAGCTGGTCGATCACACGGCTCATCCTACTCGTCCTTACCCCGGCTTTTGCGGCCGAATACCTGCTCAACGCCTGGTTGGAACCGAATGCCGTTGCAGCCTATGTCGGCCAGGAGAGTGCGTTTGCCGTACCGATTGCGGTTTTTGTCGGCGGGCCAGCCTATATCGATGGTTATGCCGCGCTCCCGCTCACCCGCGCACTTTTGGACCACGGCATGTCGACCGGGGCAGCCATGGCGTTTCTTGTCTCAGGCGGGGTTGTGAGTATCTGGGGCGCAATGGCGATCTTTCCGGTCCTGAAACTGAAACCCTTCTTTCTCTACCTCGCATTGGCGGCGATTGGGTCCATGCTCTCAGGCTGGGCATTCAGCGTGTTTCATTGATTGGTGAGAAAAATTGCAGAAGAAGGCGGGAACTGCCAACACTTCCACTACGGATCGAGGGCGAGGCTCAAACGGCGAAAAAGCCTTTCGGTTCCAATCGCCCTCTCCTCTTCGCTCAGTCCCACGATTTCCATCGCATCGGACTGCATCAGACTGGCAAGACCATGGAGCGCGGACCAGATGAAAATCGCATCATGCTTCTCAGGGTCACGCGGCGATCCGCCCGGGTCGCTTAGATCCATTGACAACAATCTGTCCCGCAAGAGTGAGAACGCATATTGGGATTGTGCCAGCATCTCAGCATGGTCCTTGAGGGGCGGCAGCGGCGTGTTGAACATTAGCCGGTATTTCAAAGGATGCTCTTTGGCGAAATCGAGATAGGCGAGGCCCATGTTGCGCAAGTCGTCAGCCGGCGTGTTTCCCCGCGGCCTGGCATTCAGATGTTCAGAGAAACTCTCAAAACAACGCGCAACGACAGCGGCTAATATGTGATCTCGGGAAGGGAAATGTTTGTAAGGAGCCTGATGGGACACACCTAGGCGGCGGGCGATTTCGCGAAAGCTTAATTGCTCCACCCCTTTTTCCTCAATCACCGCAAAGGCTTCATCCACAAGAGCAGTCTTCAGATTGTCAGCTTTTTTCTGTGGCATTTCGGTGTTTAATCATCCCACTCATAACACCGGTGAGTATCGAGGTCCGCATTGTTCTCGGCAAGATGCCAAGACCATATCCCAACAGTTTCGACTGGAAACCCGGTCGTGTCGTTCCACGCCGCCCAAGCGCGGCAAGTGTTGCTTCTGCTACGATGTCTGGACTTGTCGCACCATTCATCTGCATATCCGCCCGGGTTGAAAACCCGGTTGCGACCGGCCCAGGCGCGCTTGCGAGCACGTCGATATTGTAGGGCGAAAGCTCACCCGCGAGACCTTCAGCGAGACTCTGCACATAGGCTTTCGTCGCCGCATAATTTGCTGAATTTGCGACACCTTGAAACGCGACGATTGAGCTCATGAAGATCATACCGCCGCGCTGTCGTTCACGCATGCCCCGGGCAAGTGTGTGGGCAAGGGCTGCAAGGGCTCGACAATTAACATCGATCATATTGAGTTCCTCACCAGCAGGGTTATCCGCGAATTCTCCCGCGGTGCCGAACCCTGCGCTCGCAACATAGAGCCCAATTTCCAGTGAGCTCACTTGTTCAAGAACGTGATCTATTCCGGCCATTGAACCAAGATCGGCAGAGATTGGAATGACCTCTACTCCATGATCTCTTGCAATCTTGTCTGAAAGTGTTGAAAGCCTCTCAATTCGACGCCCAACCAGTAAAAGGTTCAGCCCTCTTGCAGCAAGCTTTCCGGCTACAGCCCTGCCTATTCCATCCGACGCACCGGTCACCAATGCCCAGGGTCCATATTTGATGAGAAATGAATCGCTCGACATAATCTTCGCACCCCTACGGTTGACACTGTCTACCATCTAGACCGACTAGTAGACAGTGTCAACCGGATAGGTATTCGTCACGAGAACCTCAGCTGTAGGAAGCTCTTACTCTGCGCCTGTCTGCAGGCGAAGAAAACACCGCTCTTAGATGGAATTTTGTTACGGACTGCTCAGCTTGCCTTCAAAACACCGCGGGCAATCTGGTCAGCTTCAATGCTCTCGAAGAGCGCCTTGAAGTTCCCTTCCCCGAAGCCGTCATCGCCTTTGCGCTCGATGAACTCAAAGAAGATCGGCCCGATCACAGTTTTTGAGAAGATCTGCAGGAGAATGCGCGTCTCACCGCCGCCGACGACCCCTTCGCCGTCAATCAGAATGCCGTGTTTCATCATCCGGTCGAGCGGTTCATCGTGTCCGACGACACGGGTTTTGCTTTGCTCGTAATAGGTCTTCGGAGGGGCCGGCATGAATTTGAGGCCGCGCGCGGCAATCTCATCCGTTGCGTCATAGATATCTTTCGCGCCAACCGCGATATGCTGGATGCCCTCGCCCTTATAGCGCTTCAGATATTCAACGATCTGGCCGGTTGTGCCGCGATCCTCATTGATCGGAATGCGGATCCGGCCACACGGCGAGGTCAAAGCCCGGCTCAAGAGGCCGGTATATTTCCCCTCAATATCAAAGAAGCGGATTTCCTTGAAGTCGAAGAGATCACCGTAAAACTGGAACCAGCGATCCATGTTGCCCTTGTGGACGTTATGGGTCAGGTGATCGAGATAGTAGAAACCGACGCCTTCGGGCTTTGGTTTCGAGATCCAGTCAAACTCGGCGTCATAAGGATTGGTGTCGTAATAGTGGTCGACGAAATAGATGAGCGAACCGCCGATCCCCTCAATTGCCGGAAGATCCATCGTTTTATCCGCGCCAAGGTAAGGCGTCGCGCCGCGTTCCAGCGCATGATTATAGGCATGGTCAGCGTCAACGACCCGCCAGGCCATGGACGGCGCGCACGGCCCATGCTCTTCTACGAAGCGCCGCGCGAAGCTCGTTTCCTCATCGTTCAAAACATAGGTGATATCGCCCTGCTGCCAAAGCTCGATCGCCTTGGTTTTATGGGTCGCCGTGTGGGAAAAGCCCATTCGGGCGAAAAGCGTGCGAAGCTGATCCGCATCGGGATGGGCGAATTCGACAAACTCGAAGCCATCGGTTCCGGCGGGGTTTTCTTTCGATATGACGGATTTCGGCGCGTGGTGCGGGAATGGACCCATAAGCTCTCTCCTTTTACAGGAAAGATAAGCAATAAACGACGCAAATGGCGCGCAAAGAAAGTCAAATGATCAACAAACTACGCAGTTAAATTGCATACTTTCAAAGTTTTACGCTATTCTCCCGCATTATGACGTTAGATCCCAAAGATATTCAGCTTCTTGCCCTCCTCCAATTGGACGGCTTGACCTCTTCGCAAGAGCTTTCTGAAAAGCTTGGCATGTCCGCGTCGCAGATTGGAAGACGCCGCCAGCGTTTGGAAGCGGATGGCTATATCGAAAAAACGCCTTCCCGTCTCAATGCCGCAAAGCTCGGCCTCACTGTTCAGGCCTTTATCCAGATCCAGACGGAAGCCCAGACTGGTGAAACCCATCAAGCGGTTGAGCAATTGACGAGGAGGCATCCGGAAATCGTCGCAGCCTGGACGCTCACCGGGGACGCTGACTATATCTTCCGGGTCTATTGCAAGGATCTTGCGGCCCTCAACCGGCTGATCCAGGAAGTGCTCCTCCCCCATCCCTCCATCGGGCGGGTGCATAGCCAGATCGTCATGGATCAGATTAAGGACGATACCGCCCTGCCCCTGCCGGCACTCTGATACTTAGAAGCACCGCTCGCCCTAACGCGGCGAAAACACACCCTCCATCATAATTACACGCCCCTTGATTAAACCCTGCAATTGCTGGATGACTTTAGAAGGCGGCGGTATTGTAGGCGGTAATTTTCGTGAAGCGATTGAAGGCTTTTTGGGCAAGCTCGGAAGCACTCACCGAGATATTCTGGTTATTTTTATTCCCAACCTGGGTTCCGGTCATTTTCGGACAAAACCTTCTGCCCTTTTTTGGCGGGAATGACGTCTACCCGCTCATCCTCGCCGATCAAAAATGGACGATCCATCCGGCTTTGGGCATTTTTACTGCCATCGCGTTTGCCCAGTTTCTGATCGTCATCAAACTGCGCAAACTGCCCCTTCTCATTCCCGTGGCTTTCGCTGCCTATTCCTGTTTCATTTTTCTTTTCAATACGAACACCGACTGGACGTTGCTCACATCCGGTTATTACTACGCTTATCTCCTCTTGTTCGTCCTCACCGTTTTTATCTTCCTCGGGTTCGGCCATATCCTTTCAGCAAGTTTCAAATTTTTTCTGATCCTGCTCATTCTGGATGCGGCGATTTTTCACCTGCATGAATTCTTTGTCCCGAATGTCGGGACGGCGTTTTCCTTGCTGAGCCTCGCCTATCACAATTATGCACCGACCTTCGTGTCGACGATCATTTTCGTTTTCGCGCTGGTTCTATCAAGAGTGCTCTACCGGGCATGGAACGATAACCGCGATCTTTTCCGCCAGGTCAAGGAACAGAACATCAAGAACACCGCCTGGGAGACCTTGCGCCTGTGGTGGCCGATGCCGGTAATCTTCGCCGTTTTTCTGGTTGCTTACGGCCTTATCTTAGCAATCGCGGATGACCGGGCAAGCAAGGCGCTCTATGCGGAACTTCCGGACCAGGAGATGCCTGAAAACGCCAATCTCCAAGATGCGCTCCGCGCCTTTTCAGATGTCAAAGTCGCGGAAAACGCGGCTGTCATCAATTCCGGGATTGAAGCAACGACTGCGCAAATCCAGGAACAATCAGCGGCGACACCGGGCGAAATCACGTCTTCACTCGCAGGCGCGACCCGAGGCCGTCTGCCGGGCACAAAAACGCATTCGTGCGGGTTCCTTGTTTTAGAGGTGCGTTTTCGATATGGGACTTGAGGTAGGCTAGCACCTCTTTTGCCGATATTTTCTGCAAAAGTTTTTGAGAGAGGAGGATTTGATCAGAGCAGACGAGGTTCCACCGTTTCAA
>JBCDCU010000062.1:0-13584 GCA_039181265.1 Pseudomonadota bacterium
CCTAAGAAGTCGTGACATGGCCACTGCAGATGCCCTAGGCCTATTTTCATTTAGTTTCTACAGTGATGGTTGTAGGTGTCTTCTATTTCTGTCAATCGCTCCATGCACTTGGTTATCCGGGCAATATCGGCGGCGGCAACAAGATGGAGCTCTGCTCTGCCGAAAGCTTCAATCCGTCATCGGGCTGCGGCGGCAGTTCCGTCCTCAATATGGGCTGTTCGATGACATTCGGATCGAGCGGCGGGCCGTGGCTCCGCAGCTGGCGCGGCGGCAACTGGGTGAACTCTGTTGTGAGCGGCTACGATAATACGAGCTGCACGGGAAGCTTCGGCCAGACCTTCAACGGTCCGCGTTTCACATCCGACAACATTGTGAAGCTCTGCAACGCTATCGGTTGCTAAGTGCCGTTCGGCGCCAGATGCAATCGCGAATGACGCACACGATCGGGGCCGCAATTACGCGAAGAGGCGGCCCCCACTTTCCCGACCGATCGATCAAGGAGACGTCTCATGAAGAGAGTTGTTCTATCCACTTTTGCCCTGCTTTTTTCCGGAACGCTCGCGTTTGCGCAGCAACCTTCCTTCACAGCGCCCGATGAGCCTGAAATCATTCCCGGCCAATTCATTGTGAAGCTTGCGCCCGGTGTCGCCGCGACCGAATTCGACGAGGCGACCCTGCCGGGTGACGCTGAAATTATTGAAACGCTGTCAGCGGTCGGCGTTGTGGTCGTTCAGGATGACAGCGACGCCATCGGTCAATTGACTGAGAGCGTCGGGACCGATCCGAATGTTGCTTATGTGGAACCGGTCTACCGGGTCTATGCGCTCGGTAATCCGAACGATCCAAGCTATCCGCCGCAATGGGGCTTTCCGAAGATCAAAGCACCCTCAGCGTGGGATAAGCTGACGGATTCTGGGAAATTGGTGATTGCCGTCATCGATACCGGTGTTGACTATCGCCACCCGGATCTCTTCGCGAATATGTGGACCAATCCCGGCGAGACCCCGAACAACGGTGTCGACGATGACGGAAACGGCATCATCGACGACGTCCATGGGGCGAATTTCGTGCCCTCCACGCCGACCGGCGATCCGATGGATGACAACCAGCACGGGACCCATGTTGCCGGAACGATCGGGGCTGTCACCGACAACAATCTTGGCGTTGCCGGTGTGAACTGGACCACCAAGATTATGGGCGTCAAATTCCTCTCCGCGAATGGCAGCGGATCGACAGCAGGCGCGATCCGCTCGATCGATTATGCGATCAGGATGAAAGCGGACATCATGAACAACAGCTGGGGCGGGGGCGGCTTCAGCCAGGGTTTGAAGGACGCCATTGAGGCCGCCGATAATGCTGGCATTTTGTTTGTGGCGGCAGCCGGCAATGCGGGCACGAACAACGATACCAATCCGCATTATCCCTCAAGCTATGATGTGCCGAACGTTCTCGCGGTTATGGCAACGGATCAGAATGACAACCGGGCCAGCTTCTCCCAGTTCGGGGCAGCAAGCGTTGATATGGGTGCGCCCGGCGTCGATATCCTGTCGACCACGCCAAACAGCTCTTATGCCTCCTTCAATGGCACGTCGATGGCAACGCCCCATGTGGCGGGGGCGGCGGCTTTGGTCTGGGCGGGAAATCCCTCGCTCAGCCATCTCGATCTCAAGAAACGCCTGATGGCGACCGCGGATGTTATCCCGGCGCTTGCGGGGACAAGCCAGACCGGCGCGCGGCTTAATCTTGCGGCGGCACTCGGTGATCCTGACGGCCCCGGCGATCCGGGAGATCCCGGTGATCCAGCGCCAGGGCCAATTGCCTGCAAGGCGAAAAACCACACACAGATTGCCTACGAGGAGTTCTTCTGGTCGGACAGCCTTGAGACCGACGAAAACAGCAACATCCTGAAGGTGGATTTCGTGTTGCCGGAGCCGATGGTCGTGGACATTTCGACAGACACGTCAGCCTCGCGGGTCAAGGGCGCTGGCAATACAATCGTGCGCACCGGCGTTTTCAATCAGGAAATTCCCAATGTGATGTGGACGGGCTCTTACCGGCGCGCGAATTTCTCAGGTGGAAGCAATGTCTACCGGGATCTTTCCTCCGATTTCAGCATTGCGCTCGGTCAAGGCGCCCATACGATCTACTGGAAAATCTGGGTGAGTGGCGCAACGCTCAGGTTCGATTCCGGTACGCTCACGGTGCGCGGTATTCCGTGTGTGATGGGTGGCAAGCTTGATATCGCATCGGCCGCTGCCACCTCGGTTGACCGCACGCAGGCGGATCAGGGAGCGGAACCGAGAATGGAACGCCTTGGTTCTGATGCCGAAGGCCGTAGCACAACGTCTGCCAACTGAGGACGTGCCAAAGAAGTAGCGGGCGGGGCACGATATGGCAGAAGGGGGGCGCCGCCGGCATGATTGAGTTTGTGTCGGCGGCTTTTGACCTTACATTCTTGATAGGGCGTTTCAGAACGCTCTTGTGACAGACTGCGAAGCGAGGGAGGTCGGTGCTATGAAACTCTTAGCCGTTCTTCTGATCGGGATTTCCGTTTGCGCGGGTCCGGCGATGGCAGCATGCTTCACGACCCAACCCACCTCAGCCGGGGTCCGGAATGTGAGTGCAACAAGTGAAAATGTGCAGGGCCAGATTATTGTCCGCTTCGAAGAGACGGTGTCGCCACAAGAGGCGGAACGGATCATTGCGCGGGTTGGCGGCCGCACTATCGACCGGGTGTTGGGCGGCTCGACCTATATCGTTGAACTCTTAAGCCCCAGCGCCCAGAGCGATGTGATCAGGGCTCTGTCGGGTTCAAAGGGCGTTGTTTTCGCCGAACCGAACCAGGCTGTCTCGATCCCGGAGGATCCGGATAGAAAAGGTCAGGGTCAGGATTTGGAAGTGCTCCCGCTGCCGAAGGTTGAGTGACCGGATTGGGTTCGTTGAAAGAGCCTGCTCCAACAGGATCGGCATGGGTCCGCTAATCGTCCGCGTACGTAACGGGTGCACTAATGCGGTTGAAAAAGTCTCCAGGTTCTTCGTCAATTTTGATCTTATAGCGGTCTTCTAATTTATGGTGACGGATTACCTGACTGCTGATGCAATGGTCCAGAGCTTCATCGGTCCAAAGGAGATATCCCTCAATGTTTTCGACGAGACCGGCAGCAATGAATTGATCTGCGAGATTATCCCGGATTGAGACGCTCCATCCGATGTATGGTTCCGCCCAGTTTAGTTGATGGTCGAGATGAAAAAAAGCAGCTACGGCAACACCATATACCTGTAAATTAACATCGGTTTTTTCCACGAGCGCGGGGATATCCGACGCATCGATTTTCATCTGCTGGTAGATATCGCGGTCATCATCAGGCATGGAGGCTTCGGTTATGTCCCAAAGGCGCAGGCAGCTACAGCCTGTACCCCATGCGCCGACAAAGTCATGAGTCATGAAGGCACCCGTCAGAGCCTGCTCCTGAACCACATCTGAATATCGCCGTTTGAGTTCTTCCCGGGCTGCATCCGATCCTGCTTCATGGCGATCGAATACTTCATCGGTAAAGAAATGGCACATTCGAAGTGCGATATAGGCCAGAAGCTCGGCGGCCAAATCGCTCTGCTGTTTCGTAGCTTTCCTTTTTTGCAGATGGCTTTCTGGGTGAAAGAACGGCCACCACGTTGGTCTTTCAGTTTTGTGTATCTTTGAGCGGTACATAATCTTAAAAAATTCAGTGTTTCTAGCGGGCTCTACGCGAAAGCAGGGAGTCGTTGGTTGATCGGCGCTGCCAGTAATATTCAGAGCCGCTTTCAATCCTGCGAACTTCAAATCCAATCCGTTCGAGAACTTTCATCAGTTTCGGATTTGGTTGCGCGCAATTCCTCGCAGGGACCGACCACTCGATTGCGATGAAGTTGCGCATCAACGCCGCTTTTTCGATCGTATCGATGAGTATGGGGAGAACGCCTTCACCGCCCTGTTCCACAACGGCAATTTCAACATGAAGCACATTTTCGGATATTGAAAATTCCGCAAGGATTTCTGCCGCGCCCACCGAGAAAACAATCGGTCTGCCCGCAACAGCAAAACCTTCAAGATCGTCAAGTGATATGAGGTCTTTGGGGGCTAATCTTTCAATCAAGATCGCTGGTTTTGTCATAATCTTCTCAAGTAAGACATTATGGGTTTACAAGGCAATTGCGCTCTTCGCGGTCGGCGAGAGATGCACTCAATACAAGCAGGGACCCGGTAATGGGACATCGATGCAATTTGATCATTGTCGAAAACGGAACGTTTGAGCTTTTCTATGATCATTGGGCGGCAAACAAGCTTGATACAGAGCTTTTCTGGGGACCGGAGTTCGCCCGCGCGTTTATTGAGGAGCGGGATGCAAGACCCGGTTATTGGGTCGACGACGGATGGAGCGAGGGCGGGTGTATCCTCGATTTTGATAGCCTCCATTTGCTCTGGTACGGCGGACAAGACGTCCGTTGGGAAGCGAACCTGAACCTCGTCCATGCTGAACTCATGGCTCGACAATGGCCGGATTGGCACGTTGAATGGGCGAAAAACGGCGTTTTTGATTTCGTAGACAAGTTGGGGGTTCCTCGGGAAACCGTTGCCGGTGGACGAGACTTGGATGTTCGAGAGCTGAGCCAGCCAATGTTCTTCGAAGATAAAGCTGGTGGTTACTCGTCAGCAGAGGCTGTCGTTTCATACCGGTCGAATAATCAATCACGAGTCGCTATTTTGGCAGGTGAATCCTTAAGCTGTGCGAGCGATGGGTTGACGAAGGCAAGTCTGATGAAGCTGGTTGACGATTTCGATTTGAAGACCTTTCAAGAACACATTCCACCTGCTGGACAATGGGACGGCATAGTATGGGGAATACATTTTGATTTCGACGATCACGACATCAAGATTTGGTATCCAAGGCCCGAAGAGGAATTACCTGATCGGCTGGAAGAAAAATGGCCGTCTTTTGAGGTCACGCATTGCGGCCCCGACTATCTCTGGCACAAGGATATGTTTCCAATGTTGGAGTGGGCGGAACCAGATCACGAAGCAACAAAGCGGGTTCTCAGCATGATACGCGGCAGTTTAGACGCAGACACCCGCAATCCCGCGTTTTCAATTGTCGAAGCTCTAAAAGAACACAAGCCGGACTCAAAGATAGAGTTGAGCGCGGAGGTCCTGCATCACCGGGAGCGAGATACGAGCTTGACTGGTCGGAAATACGAAATACTCAAACAGCTCGAAGCGTCTCTATATCACTGAGATCGATGGCACCTAACCCTCAATGCCCATCGCGATCGAATTCTGTGAATGCGTCATCATACCGTGCGAGGAGTATGTCTTCATCGACGCCCATCCAGTCATCGCCGCGTCCATGCACCATTCCGCCAAGGCCATCGCTGGCGCGAACGACTAAGTCCGCACCACCGCCGAAAAAGAGGTGCGGTATTTCTTTGTGCTTATAGGGGCAGATGTAATAACCTCGCCACTCAGACACCTCTTCGGCTGCGACTGCTGCGTTTCCACTTCCATTCTCGTCTAGGATGCGGTTGGCAAGCTAGGTTGCTTCATCAGCGGTAATTGGCCTTCTGGTTTTATCGAAGTAGGTCGGGTGCATTAGTTTCTTCGGCATAGACAATTGGCTTTCGATAAATGACGAAGCTATTTACCACGCTCTTTCTGACCTGAAAGAATCAAAAAGCCAATCTCTGCAGGCCGCGCCTAATTCCTCGCGCCTGTCGCCAGCGATAACAAGTCTGTTTATAAATCTTCGGGAGCGCACCCGATTCCCCTTGAGCCCTCGAAGGACCCCACGTGACGACATCGCAAGGCATCCTCTTTGCCATTCTCGGGCTCACGCTCATCGCCTTCATCTGGGGGCGGTTTCGCCATGATGTCATTGCAATCGGTGCCTTGATGGCGGTGATTGTTGCCGGTCTCGTTCCAGCCGATCTGGCATTCTCCGGCTTCGGGCATCCGGCCGTTGTCACGGTGGCTTGTGTCCTTATTTTGAGCCAGAGCCTGCACCATACGGGCGCGATTGATGTGCTTGCCCGAAACGTTCTTCCCGCCACATCGAACCGGCTTTTCGCCATGCTTTCGCTAATGGCGGTCGGCGGGCTGATGTCCGGCTTCATGAACAATGTCGGTGCGATGGCGCTCCTCCTTCCGATAGCCGTCCAGCTCTCCGAGCGGCTTCATCTAACGCCTGGACAAGTGCTGATGCCCTTGGCGTTCAGCACGATCCTCGGTGGGATGACGACCTTGATCGGAACACCGCCGAACCTGATCGTTGCGGGTTTCAGACAGGAAGCGGGGATGCCGGCCTTTGGCTTTTTCGATTTCACGCCCGTTGGTCTGGCAGTTGCGCTCGCCGGTATTGCCTTTGTCGCACTCATCGGATGGCGGCTTGTTCCGGCCCGCCGCTCGCCCACGGAGGATGATTTTGAGACCGGGGCTTATTTTACCGAAGTCCGCGTTCCGGAGGATAGCCCGGTCGTCGGCATGACAATCCGCAGTTTCGAACGCGAGGCAGGCGACGAGGAGACCCAGGTTGTTGGACTTGTAAGAAACAATGTCCGTCTGCGCGTTCCCCATGGCGGGCGGAAGATCGACGCCAATGACGTGCTCATCCTTGAAGCCGAAGTCGGGAAGCTGAGCGGCACGCTCGGGAAATTCCGTTTAAGCCTTGAAGCGGAAATGAAAGCGAAAGAAGACGCGGAAGAGGAAGAGCGCGATGACGTCATAAAAGAGGCTTCGTCGGACAACGAGGACACGATCCGCGATGATGGTGAGGTTCTCCTGCGCGAGATGGTTGTCCTGCCGAATTCAATTCTGATTGGGCGATCGGCTGCAAGCATGCAGATCCGCACGCGCTACAACATCAATGTTCTTGCCTTTTCAAGGGAGGGGAAGGAACTTCATACGCGCTTGCGCTCAACCCGCCTTGCGACCGGCGATGTTCTGCTTTTGCAGGGTTCGGTTGAGGCGTTGCAGCGTTTTGCAAGCGAGACCGGGTCTGCGCCCTTGTCTGAACGCGATCTCAGACTTCCCGCTGCACGGCACGCCATCATGGCAGGTGGTATTCTTGTTGCCGCTGTTCTTCTGGCAACTTTTGGCATTCTTCCGGCACCGGCGGCTTTCATGCTGGGTGCACTTGCAGCGATCCTCACTGGCGCCATTCCGCTTCGGCAAGTTTATACATCCATCGATTGGCCGGTGATCGTCCTTTTGGCCGCTTTGATCCCCGTTGCGGGCGCCATGCAATCAACAGGCGCTGCCGAACTTCTGGCGGGCGTTCTGGTGAGCGATGTTGCGGGAGGCAACGCCATCGCGGCCCTTGTGGTGGTTCTGGTGACAACGATGTTTCTGTCGGACGTCATGAACAATGCGGCAACGGCGGCTGTGATGTGCCCGATTGCAATCGGGATCGCGGCGGCCTTGGGTGCCAATCCGGACGCCTTCCTGATGGCCGTCGCCATCGGAGCATCCTGCGCATTCCTCACCCCGATCGGTCACCAGAACAACACCTTGATTTTGGGGGCAGGGGGCTTTCGTTTCAGCGACTACTGGCCACTTGGCCTACCTTTAGAAGTGGTTGTCGTGGCGGTTAGTGTCCCGCTCTTGCTGATCGTCTGGCCGCTTTGAGGGCTCTTCTACTGCCAAAATGATCACCCTAAGAAAGCGGCCAATCACTCGTTGCACGTTAGGTTTTATTGATGGAGTTACCGCCATCGACGATCATGGCGCTCCCGGTCATGAATGAAGATTGGTCCGACACAAGAAACAGCGCCGCGCGTGCAATTTCTTCCGGTTCCGCCATTCTCTTTAAAGCGTGAAGCCCGCTGATCCACTCATGAGCCTGCGGGTCATCTCCTGCCATTTCGGTTCTGGTTCCTCCGGGCAAGACTGAGTTAACGCGGATGTTGTCAGCCCCGTGCTCGACGGCAAGAACCTGGACCATGCCGATCAGACCAGCTTTCGATGCGGCATATACGGCCATACCGGGGAGCCCAATCGTATGGCCGACAAAGCTTGACGTAAAAACAAGAGATCCACCGCCGTTCTTTTTCAGAGCCGGAATCTGGTGCTTTGCCGCGTAAAACCCGCTTGTGAGATTGGTTTGAAGTACCGTTCGCCAGTTGTCGTCTGGCATATCCGGTACTGAGGCCATCTCGCCGATGATCCCCGCGTTGTTGAAGGCAGCATCAAGTCCGCCAAACCGGTCTTTCGCAAGCGCGACAAGCGATGAGGCGTAAGATTCAGCTCCAACATCGCCTGGAAGAAACACCGCGTTGCCTCCTGATTGGTTGATGGAGTCGGTGATTGTCTTGAGCCTTTCCGCCCTCCGAGCGCCCAGAACCAAATTGGCCCCTTCGGCCGCAAATAGCTTTGCTGCCGCAGCGCCGATCCCGCTGCTCGCACCGGTTATGATGATTGTTTTTCCTTCCAGCACCATGCTCGTCTCCATCTTGAGTCTTGAGATGGAGGATGTGATGTCCCGGAAGATTGTAAGCCACCCGTTTCTTGGCGAGGGACGCTGAGCATCACCTGCTGCTGGCTCAATTATTGGATACCTGGAAAGATGGTCGTTGTGGCGGTCAGCCTTTGTGGTTTTGCTGATCGTCAGGTGGCTTTCAGGAGGACGCCGATTGATGACGCGGTTCTATGCCCGAACAGTCCTAAGGTTTGCTATCGGCGTCAAATACACCTCTAAGGAAAGCGATTTCTTTTGCCCAGGTTGTGTACGCGTAGAGCGCCTGGTGCCCCTCGTTTGGTAGTGTTTCAAAGATGGCCTGCGAAGCGGCAGCCTCATAAAGGCCGCGACCGAATTTGTAGGGAACGACCCTGTCATCACTGCCGTGAAGAATGAAAAGGGGTGCTTGAACGGCGCCGATATGATCAACGCTGCGGAACTGATCCTTCATCAACAAGCTGACCGGTATCCAGGGGAAGCGGTCGGCTGCGATGTCAACTGTTGCCGTAAAGGGGGCACCGAGAACCAGTGCGCCGACCGGGTTGTTGGCAGCGACCCTGACGGCAAGACCGGTGCCAAGCGATTCACCGACCACCGCGATGTCTTCTGCAGGGATCCCCTGGTCAGTCAGCCATTCAAATGCCGTTTCAGCGTCGATCAGAAGCCCGTTTTCACTGGGAGCGCCGCTACTTCCGCCATAGCCGCGCCACGACAGGAAGGCGACGCCGAAACCTGCACTGCGATAGACGGCGAAGCGGTCCGCGCGATGAGCCATTTCTCCGCCATTCCCATGGAAAAAGAGGATGGTCGGTTGGTTATCGGCCGCTGCGGCATACCATAAAACGAGGTGCTCCCCATCGGAGGTCGTCAATCGCTCCACCGAAACGTCTGAAAGCCCCACGCTGGAAGGGGAAGGGTTCGCGTGCGTCGGAAAATACATCATCTCGCGTTGCAGGACGTAAAGCCCGAGCGTCGTCGTCAGATAAACGACGATGCATACGATGGCTAAGGATCTTACAATTTTGAAGGGCAAGGATTTAAGATCCGGGAATGGTGAGCTGACACTTATCTAGGAGCAGAACCGTCCGCTCGCTACTAGGGAGTCTTATCATCAGGCCGCCGGTCGCTCCCGTTACGGCGTCATTGCAAAGAGCAGAACGCCTGACGCAAGAATGCAGGCAGCGGTTCTGATGCTGTTGTAGAGCGTCCAGACTGGGAGATAGCGGTTCTCCCAGTAGCTCAGGCCCTCCTCGGTATCCGAACCCAATGCCTCCAATTTATTGTTCATAGGAACATTGCCGAACATTGTGACGGCGAAGGCGCCGAGACTATAGATGAGCGCCGCTGCAATGAACCAATGCGAGTTGGGCAAGGTGAGATAGGCCGAGACCGCAAGTACGATCGAGACGGGAACCATTGCCAGAAAAAGTGGAATGAAGATGTATCGAAAAACCTCACGATTGATCGATTGCATCGCCTCCATTTTCAAAGAACGCATGAGGAAATCGGAAAAGGCGAGGAAAACGCCTCCAAGAATGGCAAAGGCCAGAATGGAAAACTGAGTCAGAAGGGTGAGCCAGATTGGCATGAGTGGACTCCATTAAAAGGCACGCCCGGCTGGTTCTTGCCGGATCGATTCAAGTCAGGATTGGCCTGTCCACGCCCCGTTTTGGGCAGCGTTTTTGGCAAACTCTTTGAAGTCACGCGGCGCCCGGCCTAGCGCCCGTCGCACCCCGTCTACAAGATGAGCGTTTCGGCCATCGAGGGTTTCGCGGGCAATTCCGGTAAAGACGTCGGCAATGAACTCACCGCCCACCTCAACAAGACCGGCGTGAAAGTCTTCAAATGTAATCGGGACATGCCGGACGGGATGACCGCTCGCTTTTGCGAGTTCCTCAGCCATTTCGGAAAACGTCATCAAACGGGGGCCGGTCACTTCATAAAGTTCGCCCTTGTGGCCATCCTCGGTGAGGGCCGCGACAGCGACATCCGCGATATCGTCGACATCGATGATCGGTTCTTTGACGTCGCCGCCGGGCATGGCAACCGTGCCGTTCACCACAGGATCGCGCAGATAGCCTTCGCTGAAATTCTGGGCAAACCAGGCCGCACGAATGAGCGTGAAATCGATCCCGGAGTTCCGCACGACCTCTTCGCCACGACGGGCATGATGTTCGCCCCGGCCTGAAAGAAGAACGACATGGTCAACACCGGTTTCTTTGGCGATCTTGCAGAAGGCCTCGATCTTTTCAACGGCACCCGGAAACGCTAGATCCGGAAAGTAGGAGACGTAGACTGACCGGACACCTTCAAGGGCCTTTTTCCAGCCCGCTTCGTTGTCCCAGTCAAAGGGAATTGCGGCGCTGCGTGATCCGCGCCTTACCGCATAGCCTTTGGCTTCGAGAAGCGTTGCGATCCGTGAACCGGTCTTGCCGGTTGCGCCGATGACGAGAATGGGTGGGTTTTGCATTTCGTGGCTCCTTTTCTCAATGTTGGAGCCATGATGACCGGGTGCCGTCTTTTTGGATTGACCGGCCCTGCCAGAGTTTTGACCGAACCTGTCACTGATCGTCAGGCCTGCGCTCCCCGAAACGAAGCCGGCGTGCGGTTATGCCACCGTTTGAAAGCCCGGTTGAGGGCGCTTTGTTCCGAAAAGCCGGTTAGAAACGCGACTTCGGCGATCGAATAATCGCTGTTGACGAGAAAGCTCTCGGCCATGTCCTTTCGAATCGCGTCCAGGAGTTTCTGGAAACTCAGACCTTCTTGATCGAGGCGTCTTTGGAGTGTCCGTTCGCTAAGACCTAGCCGCTTGGCGATCATCCGCGCCTTTGGAACGCCATCTGAAAGGGAGGCTGCAATTGTTGCGCGGACCTGGTCGCCGATGGTTTCTTCCTTTTGAACCTGTTCCAGTTCCTCATCGAGATGACTGGTAAAGAAGGCCGCAAGCGCAGCATCGCCTTTCCGGTTTTCCGTTTCCAAAACCTCAGCAGAGAGAACTAGGGCATCGAGATCGGCCTCCCAGACACAGGGACAGCCGAAATAGCTTTCGTGTGCCGCCACCGTTTCTGGGGCTAGATGTTTGAACAGGACCGTCAAAGGAGAGAAGGGGACCGGCGAAATCTCGCGAATGATCGAAACTACGCTCGCCAGCGAATTCTCGTTTGAAAGGCGCAATCCAAGGCGGCGTTCTCCGGCACGGTTTAAGACGAATATCGCCGTGTCACCGTTCTGTCTGAGCTCGTAGTCGGTCACGCTTGTTAATAGACGCCAATAACGTTCGGCGCGGGCAATTGATCCGCGCAGAGTCGGGGCTGTTTTCCATGCAAGGCCGAACGCCCCGTAATCGTCGCATCGCATGCTTCCGCCGACACGAAGCGGAAGGCCGGTCGCGTCGTCTATGGTGTTCGCGATGCGTTCTAGCATGCCGTAATAGGCGTGATCGGACACCATGGTGCGAACATCCATATCAGCGTCCGGGTCAATGCCGACGGACTGCAGGAGTGAATCGGCGTCGACCTCTTCACGGACCGCATTGACCACTTTGCGGACGAAAACTGATGTGACGGCTCCCATGGATTGAGACTAGTAGGGCAAGGCGAGCGATTTGTGAATTGCGGAAGGGCGCAAGATGCGGGCGCTTCTCCTCGTCATCGGGACACTTTGACGAGTTGGCCTTTCCCTTGGGCTTGTGCCGCTTCCAAAATAGTGATTGACTGTTGTCTCAAATGAGACATATATGTCTCATGACCAATATCAAGCTTTCCACCCGCGACGCCATTCTAGAAGCCGCCTTCGAGATCTTCAACGAACGGCCAGGGGCATCGCTTGGCGACGTCGCAGATCGTGCGGGTGTCGGCCGCGCGACGCTCCATCGCCATTTCAATTCGCGTGACGCGCTCATGGTGGCGCTCGCCGAAACGGCCCTCAACGAATTAAACGAAGCTGTCGATGAAGCCGTTGCAAATGCCGAGACCCACACCGAGGGCCTGAGGCTCTCGCTTGCAGCCATCATCCCTCTCGCAAGTCGGCAATGGTTTTTGTCCCATGAGCCCGTGGAGGATGACCCAAAGATCGCGGCTGCCTATCAGGCCGATGTCGAAGAGCTTTTCAAGGAAATAGAAGGCGCCAAGACCGAGGGGAGCATCGCGCATGATCTCCCGACAAAATGGGTTGCTGAAACCTATGAAGGTCTCATCTATGCCGCCTGGAAACTGGTGCGTGAGGAGGAGGCGACACCCTCTCAGGCTGCGGATCTCGCATGGCGGACGTTCATGAATGGAGTAGCCGAATGACCGAGAGCTTTTTCGAAGACCTTGGAAACCAGGTCGAAACCGCTTTCCTCGTAATTGGTGGCGCCATCTTACTGATTGAGCTTGCCGAAGCATGGTTCAAGGGAACGCTTAAGGGCCGAAAGATCAAGGAGATGATGGTCAGCGCATCAACCCAGATCCCGAGCATTGCCTTCGAAACCTTCATCATGACCGGGGCGTATATTGTCTATTACATTATCGCGGAGACCTTCGTTACCTGGGCACTTCCAATCACCTGGTGGAGTATTCTTCTGGTGCTCCTGGTCGCGGATTTTGTCTACTATTGGGAGCATCGCATTGCTCATGAAGTACGTCTTTTATGGACGCAACATGCCGTCCATCATTCGTCGCGCGATTACAATATCGTAACTGCAATCCGCTTTGGGCCCTTTGAAGGCGCATGGGCGCTGATCATTCATATTCCTTTGATTTTCATGGGGTTTTCGCCGGAAATGGTGTTCTTCGGCCAGATTGCTGTTCTTGCCTATCAGACCTGGCTTCATACCGAGACGATTGGTAAGCTGGGTCCACTGGAAAAAGTGCTCAACACCCCGTCGCACCACCGGGTCCACCATGGAGCGGACGACAAATATCTCGACAAGAACTATGCCGGTATTCTGATCATCTGGGACCGCATGTTCGGAACGTTCCAGGTCGAGGAAGAAACCCCGCGATATGGTCTGAAACGCGATTTCAACAGCCAGAACCCGATCCATGTCTGGTTTTCAGAACTTCCCGGTTTGTGGCGTGATCTGAAAGCTTCCAGATCCTTGCGCGAAATCTGGATGCGC
>JBCDCU010000063.1:0-13432 GCA_039181265.1 Pseudomonadota bacterium
ATCAACGCAAAGAGGCCCTTAAGTACGCCCAAAAGTGCGAAACACGCCGAATATTCATGGCGTCTCCATACTTGAACCGCAACAAGCGACTGTGCCAGTTCTGATGAATGAAGCTGCACCCCCTTCACTTGGCCTAACGACACGTGAAGCCAATACGCGCCTCAAAGTGCATGGTCCAAACACTCTAAAAGGCCTCAGGTCGGTTAAGTGGCATGAAATATTGCTGCGCCAATTCGCCAGTACCCTCATTCTCATTCTTCTTTTTGCAGCAATCGTAGCCGGGATTCTCGGTGAGTTTGTCGATGCAATCGCGATTGCGGCCATCGTGATTTTAAACGGTGCACTGGGTTTCGTTCAGGAATGGCGGGCGGAAAACACCCTTCAGGCCCTCCGGTCCCTGCTTGCAGAAACGGCGCTCGTCTTCCGTGATGGCAGGGAACAGAAGATCGATGTGAAAGATGTGGTTCCCGGCGATCTGGTGATCGTGGAGGCCGGCGACCGCGTCCCAGCCGATATTGTTCTTAGCCAGGCACTGGCGCTACGCGTCGACGAGGCGGTCCTCACAGGGGAATCGGAACCGGTTGCCAAGGTATCCGGACAGGCGGACGAGGATCAGGATAAAGAGCTCTTCATGGGCACGAGCGTCGTCCACGGCCGGGGGACCGGTCTTGTCCGGGCCACCGGCATGCAAACCGAGTTTGGGAGGATCGCAGCCCTCACCGGAAGTGTCCATTCGGAGCCGACCTCGCTTCAGCGAAAACTCGGCGAACTCGGGCGGCAATTGGGCTTGCTCGCCTTCGGTTTGTGTCTGTTGGTTGTCGTGACGGGTGTTCTCACCGGTAAAGATCTTGCCGTCCTTGTTCTCACTGGCTTGTCGCTCGCCGTTGCCGTCGTCCCGGAAGGATTGCCTGCTGTTGTAACCGTTACACTGGCCCTTGGCGCAACGGCGATGACCAAACGAAGGGCTCTGGCGCGGCGGCTCCAGGCGATCGAAACACTCGGCGCGGCTTCCGTGATCTGTACGGACAAGACGGGCACGCTCACCGAAAACAAAATGACGGTTTCGGCACTTTGGTGCGGGGGAACACGCGTCGATGTGACCGGTGTAGGTTATGACCCAATCGGCGTTTTCGAAGTGGAAGGCGCCGAAGTCGATCCGCGCACGCTTCCGAGTTTAAGAGAGGCACTCAACTGCGGGTTTGTTTGCAGTCACGCTCACCTGGAAGAGCAGAATGGAGCGTGGCAAGCCATTGGAGAACCGACCGAACTCGCCTTGGTCGTCGCCGCATTGAAGGCCTTTCCATCTCAGGAAATGGCACGCAACCTCGTGGGTGAATTCCCGTTTTCGTCAGAACGAAAAATGATGTCGGTTATCGTAACGGTTCCGGAAGGTTTCAAGGTGTGCGCCAAAGGTGCACCCGAAGCAATCCTACCGCTGTGCACACGAATGATGATGGGCTCCGGAGCCGTCGCAATGACGTCATCTCAACGTTCTGAAATCCAGAGCACATATGAAGCCTTCGCAGACAACGGAAACCGGGTTCTCGCCCTCGCAATCAAAACGGTATCAGGCGCCGATGTGCCACAGGACGAAGCGGAAGCCGACCTGATTTTCCTTGGGCTTGCGGCGATCATTGATCCCCCTCGTACGGAAGTTCCGAAAGCTGTCGCATCCGCACGCCGGGCCGGGATTGATATTGTGATGATCACCGGAGACGCACCAAGGACGGCCGCAGCAATTGGCAATTCGATCGGCCTCGAAGACGTCAAACCGATCATGGGCGAAGCGCTTGATGCCATGTCATCCGCCGAACTCACGGATCTCCTGAAGCAAGGCAGGCTCTTTGCTCGAACCACGCCCGAGCACAAGCTCAGGATCGTGGAATGCCTGCAGGATCAGGACGCAATCGTCGCTATGACGGGTGATGGCGTCAACGATGCGCCGGCTTTGAGGAAGGCAGACATCGGGATCGCCATGGGTATACGGGGCACCGACGTTTCAAAGGATGTGGCCGATCTCGTTCTTCTCGATGACAATTTCGCCACGATCGTCGCAGCAATCGAAGAGGGGCGGCGCCAATACACCAACATCAAGAAGTTTGTCCGCTACCTCCTGACTTCGAACGCCGGAGAAGTGGTCGCAATCATCGGAAGCCTGATTATTGGCGGCCCGCTGATCTTCCTGCCAATTCACATCCTATGGATGAACCTGATCACGGATGGCCCAACCGCGTTGACGCTCGGTCTGGAAAAAGGCGAATCCGATATTATGAAGCGCCCGCCACGACATATGAGCGACAGCATCATCGGGCGGGATGGGCTCTTTATTATACTGATTTTTGCGCTCTACACGGGAACGGCGACCCTTTTCGCATTCTACTCGCATCTTGAGCACGGCGTTCTCTATGCCCAGACCGTAGCCTTCACAACGATGATATTGTTGGAGAAATTCAGCGTCTTCGCGTTCCGGTCGTTCAGCGAACCCGTTTATCGTATTGGCTTTTTCTCAAATCCGCTGCTTCTTCTTGCCGTCACGGCAACTGTCGCGCTTCAATGTGCGGCCGTTTACTGGCCTCCGCTTCAGGCGGTCCTCAGTACCACTGGCCTCGCCTGGGATACATGGATCCTGATCATCTGGCTCGTTACGCCAGTCGTGGTCGTGCCGGAAATCCTGAAATTTGTGCGAGAAATGCTTGGAAAGCGCGAGGATCAAAAGGCATCCTAGTCAGATTTCAAGCCCATATCCCTCCTTGAAACCAGCAGCCTATCGCCCCTCGATTTACTTCCTCCTCCTGCGCAAACTCTTTTGGGAACGCGCATGGAAAGTTGGTGGCTTCTTGCTGATCCATTTTACGAACTTCGCAAGATGTGGGTGATCCCTCAGGCGTTCGGGCGTATTATAGTCACGCGCCAGTTCAGCCTCCGTGAGCACGGAGTGGATTTCGTTGTGACAGATCTGATGTAGAAGCACAGTCGGCCCACCTCGTCCGCCTTTCAGCTTCGGGACAAGATGATGCAGCGATTGCTTGGCCTCTTTCGGAATAGGGCGTAAGCAGAGCGGACAGATCGGATCGTCGGATTCTCCTTCCGAAGACGGTTTATATCGGGACCCCGCTATCATTGTTAAGATCCATTAACCCTCTGAAATGCAAAATAATTCATGTGCCGGTTTGTCGCACCAGTCAAACCTGTCAAGCTCTTGAAGAACAGCGCCTCGGCAATAATTGCGGCTCCAGAAAGGAGACTGCTCATGCTTTTATCTGCAATTTTCATCTTTGGTCTCATGGCTTTGATGTTCTGGAATAAACCGGTCTGGCCCGCTGCCGCAACATGGGTTTTGATGCCACTTGCCGTTGCCGCGACCATTTGGTGGTTCGACGTGCTATCGGGCTTTGAAGCCGATAATCTGGTCAACGTCCTTTGGGCTGCAACCGCCATGCTCGTCGCATTTTTCGGGGCAATCGCCTTCGCTGCCTATCAGGCGACAGGCGAACGCCCCGAGCAGACTCGGAGCCTGCTGACGTTTCTCTTCGACCCGACAGGATTGAACGAAAAGCGGCGCCAGAAGGAGCCTGTCGTAGTTAAGGAACGGGAATTCGACAAAGCCGCTTAACGCCTGTCCGACGAACACTTCATACGGTGCGATCTTTAGCCGTGATCGCACCGTTTTCGTTGTGACCTAAAAAACCGTCAAGCTTTTTCCCGGAGTTCAACGCGCCTGATCTTCCCGGAAATTGTTTTCGGCAACTCCGTCACAAATTCGATCTCGCGCGGATATTTGTAGGGCGCGGTCTGCTTTTTACAAAACTCCTGAATATCCGCCTTCAATTGCTCGCCAGCTTCAAAGCCACCTGCCAGAATGATGTAAGCCATCACAATCTGGCCCCGCGTTTCGTCAGGAACGCCGATGACCGCACTCTCGGCGACGGCGTCATGTTCGAGAAGCGCGCTTTCCACTTCGAAGGGGCTGATGCGATACCCGGCTGAACTGATTAGATCATCAGCGCGCCCAACGAACCAAAGATAACCGTCTTCATCACGCGTTGCGGTATCGCCAGTATAGTACCAGCCATTCCGAAACGAGGATTGGTCAAGGTCTCCGCCGGTGTAGTATCCATGAAAGAGGCCAGCCGGCCATTCTCCTTGCGTATTCACCGCAATATGGCCGATCTCGCCATCTGCGAGACGATTTCCGGCATCGTCGACAATATCGACGTCATAGCCTGGAACCGGTTTCCCCATAGAGCCATGCTTCACCGGCACACCCGGGAAATTTGCAACGATATTGATCGTTTCCGTCTGACCGTAGCCATCGGCAATCACGGTTCCGGTGTTTTCGTGCCAGTAGCGGATCACTTCCGGATTGAGCGGTTCGCCCGCGCCGAAACAGCGTCTAAGGCTCGAGAGATCGAAGGCCTTCAGATCTTTTTGGGCAAAAAGGCGATAGACCGTCGGCGGCGCACAGAAGGTCGTCACGTTCAGCTTCGTAATCAGAGAGAGATGCAAATCGGCATCGAAACCTTTGTCACCATTGTAAAGCACGATCGTCGCGCCAAGAAGGAATTGCGGGAAGAGCATGCCCCACGCCGCTTTAGCCCAGCCGGTATCCGTGAGCGTCCAGTGAACATCATCCTCGGAAAGATCCATCCAGAAGAGACCCGTCGCGGAATGCGCCAAAGCATAGCCGAAATCGCGGGGCACCATCTTCGGCATCGCGGTCGTGCCGGATGTAAAATAGGCCATCATCATGTCGTCTGAACGGGTCAATCCGATAGCCTCGCGATTGACGTCCGGATCGTTTGCTTGGCAAAGATCGCCAAAGGAAAGCCAGCCATCGGGCGCGTCACCAATGACAATGAACTGAGTGAGGCTCGGGCAATCCGCGCGGATTTCGTCGATCTTGCCGCAATGTTCTGGTGTCACGATAACCGCTTTGGCCTTCGAGTGATTGACCCTGTAGGCGATATCCTTGGACGTGAGGAGGTTTGTGCCCGGCATCGACACGACGCCGGCTTTCATACATCCGAACAGAACCGAATACCATTCCGGGATCCGCCCGACCACGACACAGGCAAAATCGCCTTTGCTGAGACCAAGTGACAGGAGGGCATTGCCAAACCGGCCCGATTGATCGCTGAAGTCCGAGTATTGCCAAGGCGTTACGGTTTCTCCATCCGCTGAAACCGCGATGACAGCGGTTTTGTCACGCTCGGTTGCCCAGGCGTCGATCACATCAAAGGCGAAGTTAAATGTATCAGGGATCTCCTGCCGAAATCCGGTTTTCGCCGAGCTATAGCTTCGGTCAACATCGTCAAATCTGATCATGGTTCCTCCTCCCGATCATTGGTTCCGAAGACGAGAAAGGCCGGGCTTATACAATGAAGCCCGGCCTTCCCACTCAAAAAAACAGCCTCACCCGCTTTAATCATCTGCAACGCATGTTACGGCTATTTATTTGCCAGCATTCCAGACGATTAAGCCCAGCGACGTGCCTCGCAATCAAGCGTCAGGATCTCAGCACCGGTTGCAGTGACCAGAATATCCTCTTCGAAGTTCACCGCACCGACACCCGGCTTTCCAACAAGTGCCTCAACAGCAAGTGTCATGTTCTCCTCAATGACCGTGGTTTCGTCATCGACGATCCAAGGTCCATCGATACCAAGTCCAATGGCGTGACCAAAACACGGGAATTGCGCTGTGAAATTGTTGGTCTCATCGCTCGTTGTCTTATGGTTTGCGAAACCGTTGTCGTCGAGCCATTTCTGCCCGGTGCGGTAGAGATCTCCAAACGTCGAAACACCCGGTTTGATGCTGGCAATGATGTGATGGATCAGTTGCACGCTGCCTTCAAGAAGCTCCTTCTGCCCATCGTCCGGCTTGCCGCCCACCACAGTCGAGCGCGCAGAATCCGTGTAATATCCATTCACCGGGCCCCATTGATCGCAATGGACAAGATCGCCCTTTTGCAGCTCCCGGGTGCTGTTCCAATGCGGAACCCCTGAACTCCCCATATAATGGTGAGAATTCGGACCGCTTGATATCGCGATATCCTGTTGCGTCCCGCCATTGGCAGCCAGGACTGCGAGACCCGCACCGACCGCATCGCCCTCAGTGTTTCCTTCAACGGCAGCATCCATTGTTGCATTCATCCATTTGATGCCAACTGTCGCGGCATGGCGGATGAGTTCGATCTCTGACGGGCTTTTGATGATGCGCATCCGCTCAAGGATGTCGTCCGCCGGTTCGAAATCAAGTTTGTGGTTTCCTGCATGGGCTTCCATCCGGCGGTAGGCACTCATGAGGAAGGACATCATCCCCACAAGGCCGATCTTTTTGTCGACCAGACCCATTTCCTTCAGCGCATCAACGGTCGCTGTCGAAATGTCGACAACGCTCCGAACATCCTTGACCTTTATGCGGTCTTCCGGGTCGTCAACATAATCGGTGATCAGTACCGGGTCACCATCGACTGGCAGGATCAACGCACCGTGCCCCCTGCTGGACCAGGTCACCCGGTCCGGAACACATGGAAACAGCGAGTGGAAATTAGTAAGATAGTAGAGGTCTCCGTAAGTCTCGACGGTATGTCCGCCACGCGACCAGACAAGAAGTGCATCGAAGCCCTTTTCCCTCGCTTTTTGTCGCGCGGTTTCCTGCCGTCTCGCGAATTCTGAATCGGCAATCTCAATCGACGTCATTTTGAGCTCCTATACATCGTAATTAGAAATCCAGAAGCTTGAGGCGGTCGGCCCGTCAATCTTCAGGATGGGGTGGTCTCGGCAGTCGATCGACCAGATTTTCGATGGCGGCCGCGACAGAGAGAACATTCTCATTTTCATGTGGACGTCCAACGATCTGCAGTCCGATCGGAAGCTGCTCAGATGTCAAACCCACGGGAAGGGAAAGGGCCGGAAGAACCGGAACCATATTGAAGGGGTGGCACATATCGAACGCACGCAGTTTTCCGTTTTCCAGCGTCTCCTCATAATCGCTGTCATTGTGGGAAAGCGGCGGCGCACCAATCGCGTTGGTGGGGCAAAGAAGCATTTCATAGCGCCCAAGAATACTCACAAGCACGTGATTGAGCTCGGCACGAAACACATCCACGTTAATGAGCTCAACGGCAGACATTTCCCGGCCAGCCTTGATACAAGCCACAAGCGCGGGATCCATCTTGGCGAAATCTTCTTCTGTATCCGCACCTGGGAAGAGACCTAGGAGTACATTCCAGCGTTTGGCCCATTCATCGAAAACGGCACGTGTGAGGGATGGCGAGACCTCCTCAACAATCCCACCGGCGGTGCGAATCCGGTCGGCGGTATCCCGGATCGCGCGCTCGACATCAGGATCAACTTCACAATAGCCAAGATCAACCGAAAGGGCGAAACGTCGACCAGAGAGATTGGCGGGACCGCATTGCTCGTAGTGAAACGGCGTGGTGAGCGACAACATGTCGGCGGGATGATGCCCGGCGGCTGCAGCAACAAAACGCGCCGCATCATCGACACAGGAGGCAAGCGGGCCAAAATGCGAATAGGTCTCAAGCGCCGGGGGTACGATCGTCATCGGGATCCGCCCGAGGCTGGGCTTGAACCCAACCACACCGCAGGCTCCTGCCGGAATTCTGACCGAGCCACCCATGTCGGTACCTTCCGCAAGCGGCACAGCTCCGCCCGCAACCGCGGCGCCCGATCCGCCAGACGATCCACCGGCCGTACGGTCCAGGTTCCAGGGATTATGGGTGAGACCGTAACGCTTTGTCTTGGTGAAGCTCGAAAACGCAAATTCGGCGGTGGTGGTCTTTCCAATAACGACAGCGCCAGCCTGGCGTAACCGTTCGACCACGACGGCATCATGATCCGTAATCCGATCGCCGGTAACCCAGGAGCCAAGGGTTGTCGGATCGCCTTTCGTCGGCGTCATGTCCTTGATTGCAATCGGGACACCGAAGAGAAGACCTTCTGGCTCACCTTTCTTCAAAAGTTCATCAAGGCGTTCGGCCTCAACCATCGCCTTTTGATCGAGGATACATGTGAACGCGTTCAGCTGTCCATGGACGTGTTTTGCACGTGCAAGGGCATCAGATGTGACGTCTCGCACCGAGCGCTCACGGGCTCGAAAGGTATTGACCAGGGAGTTAGATGACTGAAACGCCATGGGAACGAGTCCAGTACGATGACGGCGAGCCTATTGGTGATGATGTGTAGCTTAACTATAGCGGCACTTCCACTGGGTCGACCGATGACAATCATTACCAGAACGGCTATGGCATCTCCGCGCAATTCTGCGTAAAAGCCCGTAGGTGCGTCACGCCAGTTTTGCAATAGGCGTCGCCATGGTATCAATAAGAAGGCGCAAGAAGATCGAATTCGAAAAAAAGCCCAAGGCAACTATGCAAGGATGGCCGAGATCGAACGTGAAATTGGCGAGACCCCGCTCCTTAACGGAACCGAGGGTTACTTCCGGCTCTGAAAGACTACCAAAACCTGAAGACAACGCCACCATTTTTGATGGTCTGGCAGATATTGCCGGCGCGGTTGGTACATCTGAATTTTATGAGCGGGCGGTCAGCTTGGTCGCGTCTATGCTCTCCTGTGACCGGTATTTGGTTATACGCTATGCGCGTTTCTCGAAGCCCGAATTCCTGATCAATACGTCCATGACACAGGAAGCCGTCGACGATTATTTTAGCAGCTATTTCCGGATCGACCCGCTCTTGGGGATGGTCAGAAATCGCGTTGACCAAAGAGTGCTGACTTTCGCTGAGCTGAAAAAGAAGGGATCGGATACCTTTTTTTACGATCAGCTTCTGCGCTCAGCGGAAATCTTCGATGAAATTGTTGTCATGCTGCCCACGGTCGGCGGTGTGTGGACTGCGCTTTGTATTGACCGTAACAACAAACATTTCACAAAAGCTGAGGTGAACAAGGTCCGTGAGATCGTACCCCTTCTTGAGCGCCTTCATGACCTCCACGTCGAACACTGCGTCTTCAGTTGGGAGAAGAGCTATCTGAATGATAGCTCGATTTCTTTCATGATGGTCGATTCAGAAGGAAATCCGACAGTGCGGAACGGCCAGTGGGAAAACCGCATTACCCCTGAATGCGAAACAACGATATTGGGGTTGTCGCAGAGAAAGCCCCAAGGCGTCGAAAGCCTTGAGAGCGGGCACATCGTGCACTGGGAAACGGTTGACCATCAAAATGCCGTCGCCCCAAACGGGAAGGTGTATCTGATTGAGGATCCGGCACCGGGCTATATGGATCTAACGGCAGATGACATCGTTGAAAAATTCGCGAAAAACTACGGTCTGACACCGCGCGAAACCGAGATCACTGGACTGATCCTCCAGGGCAAGCCACCATCGCTTATTGCCAAGACGATGGATCTTTCGGTTGGCACTGTAAGGAACCATAAACACCGCCTTTATTACAAGCTCGACATCACAACAGAACGAGAACTGTTCTGCATGTTTTTTGATGTCACTATCGGAAAGAATGGCCGTCTCTAGAGCCGCTCAGAACGGTTTGGGAGGCTGCGTTATAATTCAACCGTGGGCAGAAGCGCTGATGTCCCGACCGTCAGTCGGGATAACGTCCGGTCCGATCCGAGTGGATTGCAACTCGGTGACGAAGCTACCAATTAAGTCCGCTACGACGTCAGGCACTTCGATCATACTGTAATGGCCGATATTCTTGAGAACTTCCACGTCCACATTTGGCTCTGCCGCCAACAGCGTGCTCCAGCGGGTTTCAGGTGCTTCATGCGCATAGACCCGCCCACGCCCCACTGATTCAAGAACCGCCGTGCTTTGAATTGCCAAAATCGGGCAGGCCGTATTGGCGAGACAGGACTCAAGTGCCGCGTTATCGAAATGCGCCATGGATATCCAATAATCACTCGCCGTAAACACCCCGATATCAAGCAAAGAATCAAGCAGTTCCCGCCGTAATGAACGCGGTAATCCATGCGTCAGAAAACCCGCCAGCAAGTCTTCGCAAAAACTCTCATAGCCCTTTTCCATCATCAAGCGATAGAAACTCTCAATAATGGCCGCTGCCGGTATTGATTGCGCGCTACCATCGACAAGAACCAAACCTCTGACCTGGTCCGGAGCAATATCGGCTGCCTGCAAAGCAATCCGAACACCCATGCTGTGCCCGACAACAATGGATGGCGCTTCGAGTTCTTCAAGAAAAGCCTCGGCGGCAGCACGAATAGTGTGCGGCCCGTCGATTACATCGGAGGACCCGTGACCTGGTAAGTCAAAAAATGTCAGATCAAAGCCGGGTGACAGACGGTCTGCGACCCAACGCCAATGACTGGAGTTTCCACCAAAGCCATGAATAAACGAGATTTTTTTGATCATCTAACGATCCCGCTCAACCCCGCCGGAACGCTAGCATAAATATGTATAATCTCAAAAATTCTTGGTTAACACATGTTAATAAAGCAGTCTAAGCGCCGTTTTCTAATGTACGCCGAATTGTATTGATACGCTCAACGTCGATATCAAAACCCTTGAGTGCTTTACGCGCATTTGGCTCAACTGTTCCGTCTGCCGTCAAATACACGTCGACATCATCGCCGAACGTTTCATGGATCGCGTCGAGCGTCCCGGAGACCATCTGGCTGTTTTCCCAGGTCCAAGCGAGATAATCGTATTGACCGATGACAGCGATCGTAGAACGGGATGGGCCATCGGCGTTGTTCGGATCTATCAGTCTCACGACCGGCTGGCCCGCAAGGAAATGGAATGAAATATGATTGATCGGCAGGTTGAGATCGGGCGCTTCGTCGCGATCGACAACACCTGGTGAATCCGCGCTGGCGGCTTCGTATGGCTCGATCAACTGGACGAGCTTACCAACAACGACCAGCGCTGATGAAGCCTGATGGCGGGTTGCGACCGATGCCAGGTAGGCGAGCAGGGCGTCCCGCCCTTCAAAAACAGTAAGCCCAGCCAGCAATTCACTGAGAACCGTCTTTTCGGTTGGCGTGTAGATCGGGTTCGTCACAAACCTTTTAACGTGACGTTGATTATAGCCGCCATTCCGAAGCCTCTGCCGGTTAATCCGCGCAAGCTCTCGTGGCGTCTTTTCCATCAGGTCTTTTTGAACGGGCTTCGTCAACGCGAGTCCGCTTACGACCATGCTCCCCACGCCTGGTATGAAAAACATACTGCGACGGGTTCCGAACTCACCGGCGGCGTGGAAAGAGGCAAGCTGGTTAAGACGTCCCTTCAAAGGAAGGTAATGGGTGTAGGGATCGACCTCCAAGGCCCGGGCCAATTCGATGCGCGTCTTGGTCTTTCCAAACATTTTACCGACAAAACCGGTCTTTTCGCGCTCGGGAACGGTGAGTTTTTCGGCTTCCTTGCCACCCATCCGGCGCTTTAGCTTGCCGCCCATTCGCTTTGCCATGGAATATGCCGATCTAGCATTCCCCATTGTGTTCTTTGCGGCGGTCATAGGCTTGGTGACAATCGTTACGGCTGATTTGATTGGTGCCATCAAGGTATCGCCAGCACCTTTAGCCACTTCTGCGGCCCGGCTGCGCTCCTTAAGCTCATCAAGCGCCTTAAGCTCTTGAAGGTGTTTGCGCATGGAAGCCATGCCACGGATCTGATAGGCGCCGCGATCTGTCACCACATGGAAAACATAAAACCGCCCGTCGGACGTAACCTGTTCGCTCACTTCATAAAATGTGCCCCGCCGATCGGACCCAAGCAGCACGCTCGCGGAAAAAATCGGCAGTGATTCTAACCGCTCGAATGGCTGTGCTTCAGCCTCTTCCGGATAATAGGGTGTGGCGAAGTTAGTAACCGGTACGTCGAAGAACCGTCTATCTGTATCGGCAAACGCAGACGTCCCCGCAACCGGCAACGCAAGCAGCGATGCGGATATGACCCACGCGCGAAATTTCAGAACTCGTCCCAAGTTCAATCCAAGTTGTCCCCTAACCCATCCTTAACATATCATAAAACACTGTGGTTAATCGAATACTTATTGCAGAAGCCGCCCTCCAATCTGGACCGACCGCCCGCAATCCGTCTTTGTACGGTGCTGGGCACGCTCCGACAGACCATAAAACCAAGGCGAGACCAATAACGTAATCGTAACAATCCGAAGCCGCTAAACCATTGATCTAAAACAAATAGAAGCGGACTTCTCGCAAAGAGAAGATCCTGAGACCGACGCATTTGGATTGTTCGGATTGTTTCGGAAAATATGGAGCGGGCGATGAGATTCGAACTCACGACCCTAACCTTGGCAAGGTTATGCTCTACCCCTGAGCTACGCCCGCATCCAATGGAACTGTGCTACCGACAGCTCTCGCTGAGAGCGCCTATATGCCGAATGCAAGGCCGGAATGCAAGCTGCTTTTTCGAAATTGTTGCAGGTCGCTGACAATAACCTTAAGAAGCGCAAACACTGGGAAATCAAAGGGCGAAACCGCCTAACCAGTCACCCAATAACCAGAAAGTGAGCGTTTGACACATGGCGCCGTTGACCCGCAACGATCTCATGGACGAACTTACCAATCTTGGTATTGCAACCGAGACGGTCGATCATCCGCCTTTGTTTACGGTTGAGGACAGCAAAACTCTCCGGGGTACCATTCACGGAGGGCACACGAAGAATCTCTTCGTCAAAGACAAAAAAGGCGCGCTCTTCCTTCTGGTCGTGGATGAAGACAGCAGCATCGATATGAAAAGCCTGCACAAGACCCTCGGATGTGGGCGCCTGAGTTTTGGCAAGCCTGACCTCCTTATGGAAGTTCTTGGTGTTATACCGGGTGCCGTGACCGCTTTTGCGATCGCCAATGATCGCGACAAGCGCGTGCAGATTGTTTTCGATGAACAATTGATGCAAAACGACAAAATTAATTGCCATCCGCTCACGAATGATGCGACGACGACCATCAAGCGCGATGATCTGATCGCATTTGTTCGCGCAACGGGTCACAAACCGTCAATCATGCGGTTGGGCGGCGAAACAGGAAACGTAGAATGACACCTGAAACCAATTCCGGCGGAGACCTGATCCGGGAAACAACGACACAAACCTTCGCCCAGGATGTAATTCAGGAATCGCAAACGCAGCCCGTTCTGGTCGATTTCTGGGCGCCTTGGTGCGGGCCCTGCCGCCAGCTGACGCCAATGATCGAAAAGGCGGTCAACGAGGCGTCAGGACGGGTTAAGCTCGTCAAAATGAATATTGACGATCACCCTGAAGTTGCCGGTCAAATGGGTGTCCGTTCAATCCCGGCCGTCGTCGCTTTCAAAGATGGACGCCCGGTCGACGGCTTCATGGGCGCGGTACCGGAAAGCCAGATCAAAGAATTCATCGACAAAATTGCAGGACCAGCCGCACCAAGCCAGGCGGAAGAGGTACTCAACGAAGCGCAGCAATTGCTAAGTGAAGAAGCC
>JBCDCU010000064.1:0-13234 GCA_039181265.1 Pseudomonadota bacterium
CAATTGTTGTGAAGGTTTAGGTTTATAAAAATTGGTGTTTATCGGATAGACATATATTTGTGTGTATTTTTGGGATAAAACATTTTAAACGACACAAGAAATATTTGGGATTTTCGTTGCTGTGGGTTAGGCAATATACCGTAGTTCACCCCCGTTGCATTAGCGCCCATTCTGTTCTCTCCTGACGCCCAGGAGAGACCACCATGCCTGACATTTCCCTCGACGAGATTGAGACGACCACCAAAACCGCGCTGGAGCGGCATGGTGCACTGCCATGGATCGCGGCGGAGGTCGCCCACGCCGTCCGCAAGGCTGAAGCGATCGGAAACCGCATATGCGGGCTCTATTATCTTGAAAGCTATTGCCTGCAATTGAAGACAGGCCGCGTTGACGGAACGGTCGAACCGGTCGTCTCCCGCCCGAAGTCAGCGACCGTGATGGTCGATGCGAAGTTCGGCTTCGCGCAGCCGGCGTTCACGCGCGGCTTGCCGGAAGCGGTTCTCGCCGCGAAAGAAGAGGGGCTTGCGAGCCTTGCGATTGCGCACGCCCATACCTGCACGTCGCTCGGCTATTTCACCGAAAAGATCGCCCGCGAGGGCCTGATCGCGCTCGGTATGACCAACGCGTCCCCGATTGTCGCGCCGCCCGGCGGGAAAACCCCGGTGCTCGGCACGAACCCGATTGCTTTTTCCGTTCCCGATGGAAAGGGCGGGCTTTCCATGCAGTTCGACCAATCGACGACGACCGTGGCGCTCGGCAAGATCACGATGGCGAAGGAAGCGGGCGAGAGGATCCCCGAAGGCTGGGCGATTGATGCGGACGGGAACCCAACCACCGACCCGAAAGCAGCGCTCGGCGGCTCGCTTGTGAGCATGGGCGGCTATAAGGGCTGGGGCTTCGGTCTCATGGCGGAAATCCTCACGGCGGGGATGACGGGAAGTGCCGCAAGCCCGGATGTGAAACCGCTCAAAGTGCCGGAAGGATCGCCTCACAATCTCGGGCAATATTACCTCCTCATTGATCCTGCCAACGCGCCGGATTTTTTCGCCCGGCTCGAACGGGTCGCAGAGGCCGTCGCCGTCGATGAAGGGACCCGGATGCCGGGGCAGGGCAAGAAGGAGATGGATCCGGTTCCGCTGGAACAGAAGGTCTGGGATCTCACGCTCTCACTCGCCGAAAAGGCGTGATCAAGCCTGTCCGCAGAGCCCACGCAAACGGCGGTTTAGACCATCCAATCTCCGAAAAGAGCCTGCGGACTTACGCTCAAAAAGTGCACAGTCTCGCCGCCCGCTGCCTCAAAACTAGTCGAAATTCTCTCATAAGAACAACTACTTAATAGGTATAAGGCGTTGTTTCTTATGGCTTTCCAGATCTGGGTGTCTGGCACGCAACTTGCGTGATAGAGGGTGCCCAACGACGGGCACGAGACAATGCCGTCATCAGCTCCCGCAGCCAAATGCGTGAGCGATGGCGGCTTTTTTTTGTTCATGGATCGGGGCCTGAATGAACGTTGCTGTGCAGATTGATGAGACGCGCGCTCTTGAAAACGGGGCTCTCCACGAAAATCCGATTGTTGTGGTTGGCGGCGGCCCTGTTGGAACGCGGGCTGCGCAGGAATTATCGCGGCGCGGATATCATGTCGTGCTCATCAATGCCGAACGCTGGCGGCCCTATAATCGCGTCAAGCTGACACCGCTTCTGGCGGGCGAAGCGCCCCTTTGGCAGATCTATATGAATGACCGCTTTCAAGGGCCTGGAACAGTGCGGCGCTACGACAATGTCGCCGTGGTGGATGTCAACCGGGACGACAAAAAGATCCTCCTCTCCAATGAGCGCGTCATCGGCTACGAGAAACTGGTTCTTGCCCTTGGATCTCGCGCGTTCGTCCCCGGAATTCCGGGTGCTGGTCTCTCCGGCGTCTATGTCTTTCGGGATTTCAATGACACCGAAGCCCTGATTGCCCGCTCTTTCTCCGCGCGCAACGTTGTCGTGATCGGTGGCGGGCTCCTCGGACTGGAGGCAGCCCGCGGAATGATGAAGCGCGGGGCTAAAGTCACGGTTGTCGAGCACGAGAACCGGTTGATGCCCCGGCAACTGGATCTGGCGGCTGCCGAAATCCTGAAAGAGCGCATTGAAGAAATCGGCATCAAAGTCGTGACCGGTGAACCCGTGCAATCGATTAACGGTAAGGACCGGGTCACTTCCGTTTCGCTTGTAAAGAGCGGCGAGGTCGATGCGGACACGGTCATCATCTGTACCGGGGTTCGGGCAAACACTCAGCTCGCCGCAGGCATCGACCTTTCCCATAATCGGGGCATCCTTGTCGATGAGGCGATGCGCACCACCGACGAGAACATCTATGCCGTCGGCGAATGCGCTGAACGCGATGGTCAGGTCTATGGATTGGTGGGCCCGGGCTATGACCAGGCAGTCGTCGCCGCATCTCATATCGCCGGGGAAAAGCCCGCGCCTTATGCGGGCTCCATTCCCGCAACGAAGCTGAAAGTGCTCGGTGCGGATGTCTTTTCAATGGGCGACTTTGAAAACATCGAGCAACAGCTTGAGGTGAAGTCCTACACCTTTGTCGAAAAGGAGACGGGTATCTACCGGCGGATCTTCGTCGACCGGGGAAGGCTCGTCGCGGCGCTCGGTGTTGGTGAGTGGGCGGAAGCGACAAAGGTTCAACAGGCGGTAAGCCGCAATCAATCCGTCGCCTTCTGGAATATCAGCCGCTTCAAGGCAAAGGGCATCCTTTGGCGGGAGAACAACGACGGCGTCAGTGCCTGGTCGAAGGATGCGATCCTCTGCAATTGCACGGGTACCACCAAAGGCGCGCTCGTAGATGCGATGACACTCGGCGCGACAACCCTTGACGAGATTCAGGGGGCGACGAGTGCGAGCACGGTCTGCGGGACCTGTAAACCGCTTGTGATGGAGTTGATCGGGGAGGGCGCTCTAAAGCCCGAGCCAGCCCGCTGGTGGAAGGCTTTGCTGCTGATCTCGTCGCTCGCAGCACTCGGTGCGCTCGCGACGCTTTTCTTTCCGCGCATTCCGGCACCCGGCTCCTACATCACCGACGATTTCTGGTTCAATCTCTGGTTCGACAGCATCTGGAAACAATATTCCGGATATACGCTGCTTGGCCTGACGGTCGCGGCCGCCATGATTGGCCTTCGAAAGCGCATCAGGCTGAGGTGGTACCTCGGCGGCTATGATTACTGGCGCTTCGTTCATCTCGTTATCGGAATTGCTTCGGTTTTTGTCCTCGTCTGGCACACCGGTTTCCGGATTGGCGACAATCTCAATCTCGCATTGATGGCAAGCTTTCTCGCAACGCTGGTTTTCGGGGCACTTGCGGGCCTCGTAACCGGCGGCGAGCACGAACTCCAGGAGCGCGGATATACGACGGCAGCTTCCAAGCCGCGCAGCGTGCCCATGTGGCTGCACGTCCTGGCACTCTGGCCGCTTCCGGTCCTCCTCATCATCCACATCCTCACCGTCTACTCCTTCTGAGGTCCGGATATGTCTTTCCTGAAGAAAACATGGGTTTTGTGGACGGTCTGGGGGCTCGGTTCGCTTCTTGCCGGGGGCGCACTTGCCGGCATTCTCTTCGTCGGCGGTCCGCGCAGCATGATGCTGATTGGCGAGACCACAAGCGCCCACAAGCAATTCGAGCTTGCCTGCGAAAGCTGTCACACGACCGGCATCGTTGAGAACCTGACGAAGAGCCCGAAGAAGCTTCAAAAAGCGATGACCAAGGCCTGCCTCACCTGTCACAAGGATGAAAAGAAGGTCTCGAACGACAGTCATCCCACGAAGAAGTTTCGCGGTGCCAAAGGCGCGAAGCTGCGTGCGGCCCTCAACGCGCAGCAATGCGGCACTTGCCATATGGAGCACACGCCGGAAATCACGCGGGCAAATGCCGTAACTCTGCCGCGCGACCTCTGCAGTGCCTGCCATCAGGAGATCGGCGAAGAGCGCGCGACCCATAAGGGCCTCGGTTTTGAAACCTGCGCGAGTTCCGGATGTCACAACTTCCACGATAACACGGCCTTGTACGAGAGCCTCCTCGTGAAAAATTCCGGTGGCGACTGGCTGAAGGCAAGCCCCGTCCACGCCCATATCGCCCATGGCCGCGCCGTTCCGCTGCTCTTCGCATCACTTTCCGATCAGGATCCGATTAAGGCGCTCGAAGACTTCGTGGCGGACCTACCGGAGAGTTCAAAAGAGCAGGGCGCGATCGACAAACTGGCGAAGCTTGTTGACGAAGACAAAATCTTGAAGGCCGGCGATGCGATAGCGCCCGCCGCTTATGTCACCGCCGATGCCGTCGGGAAATGGTCCTCATCCGCCCATGCACTCAACGGTGTCAATTGCGGAGCCTGCCACGCGCCGGATGTGGCTCAATCGACCGACCTTTCCGAATTGGAACAGAACTGGATCGAGGAACCGGGTCTCACGGTCTGTGCCGATTGCCATCGCGAACAGGCAAAGACGTTCACTTATGGCAAGCACGGCATGAGCCTTCATCCGAAGATCTCAAAACCGAGAAAGCCGCCGACCGATAATCCCTTGCTTGCCGCGGTCTTCCTGTTTGAAGACCAGCCGGTGCCGCCGTTCAAAGTGGGTGACTCTTATCTCGCTCCGAAAATGCACAAAGAGGCGCATGGCCGGGAACTTGGCAGTTGCGGCACGTGCCACAAACCCCATGACGTCGATTTAAAGGACGCTGCCGTAGAAAGCTGCGTCGGGTGTCACGACGATACCCACACCCGGAATTACTTCAAATCCCCCCACTACGAAGCATGGCAGGCTGAACTTGCAGGAAACGCAGAGCCCGGCTCTGGAGTGACTTGCGCCGATTGCCACATGCCGAAAATCGAAGGACGCGGCGGCGACGTCTTCACCACCCACAATCAGAACGCATACTTCCGGCCCAACGAGAAAATGATCCGACCGGTCTGTATGTCCTGCCATTCGCTCGATTTTTCAATCGACGCGTTGGCAGATCCGAATCTCGTTGAAAACAATTTCAACGGGCGCCCTGCGGTGCACATCGAAAGCATCGACTGGGCATTGAGCCGCGAGAGGTAGGCCACGTGATTGCACTCCACAAAACCTCCCCCTCGCTCCCATCGCACAATGTGCAACGTTCAGGAGATTATCTTGATGAAGACAAACATCAACAAATATGTCGCAGGCGCCCTGTGCGCAGCGATGCTTGCGGGCTGTCCCGCGGTAACGGCGAATGCGGAAGGTGTCGAATATAGAAACGTCACCGACATGCTTCATGCCGTCATGGATTCAGACCGCACGATCTACACGAAAATGATCGTCAAGCGCCTCGTTGCCGAGAAGAAATTGATCAAGGCGACCGAGAATTACGAAGATGACGGATCTGCTCCGCTGCCGGCGCAGATGTTCCGGCTTGGCGCGGAAGCCGTCGCGGACCGCACGGATCTTTTTGAGTATTCGCTTCAGTCCTTGTGGCCGATCAACAAGCCCAACGCCAAGAACCAGACTGAACTTGAGAAAATCGGCCTGCAATATGTCGCTGACAATATTGGCGAGAATTTCTACGGCGAAGAGGAAATCGACGGAACCGAGTATTTCACAGCGGTCTATGCCGATATTGCCGTCGCGAAAGTCTGTGCCGATTGCCACAACGCACACAAAGACAGCCCTCGCACCGACTTCAAGCTCGGTGACGTTATGGGCGGCGTCGTAATCCGCATCCCACTCGATTGATCGTTTCGCTCAACCGGTAACCGCCTTGTTGCCTGTTGAGCGCCTCCCTCGGCGCTGCGGCGCCATCAAACAATAAGGACATCAGGAAAATGACACCGGAAAAGGTCAAGCTGGTTCAAGACAGCTTCAAGAAAGTCGCACCCATCGCAGACGCGGCTTCAGACATTTTTTATAACCGCCTCTTTGAAATCGCACCGGATGTGCGCAGCATGTTCCCGGCCGATATGACTGAGCAACGTGGAAAGCTGATGCAGACGCTCGCTGTCGCCGTCAACAATCTGCATCAGGTCGAGACCATTGTGCCGGTGGTTCAGGAACTCGGCAAGAAACACGTCGGTTATGGTGTGAAGGACGAGCATTATGACACAGTTGGCTCGGCCCTTCTCTACACCCTCGAAAAGGGCCTTGGTGATGATTTCACCGCAGAGGTGAAAGACGCCTGGACTGAAACCTTCATGCTCGTCGCAGGCGTCATGAAAGACGCGGCAGCAACAGTTGAAGCGCCAAAGGAAGGCTTTTTCGCAAAGGCAGCCGGATAAGGCCCTTCGCGCAGTCCCATCCACCCTGATGCAACTGCGGATCAAGGTGGGTGGGAGCGACGTGAATGAATGGGTGAGATCATCACCCCAAAATCAATTAGTGCATGACGTCACCTCGTTTCTATACAACTGCATTGAAATTATTTCTATGCGAGTGTATAGATATCTCCGAGGTGAAATCACATGCCACGACCGAAGTCATATGATCGCGAAGAAGCCGTCGAAAAAGCCTGCATGGCGTTCTGGCAGCATGGCTATCAGGCGCTTGGCGTTCGAGAGCTTGAAGAGCTGACAGGTCTCAATCAGTTCGCCATTCGCTCTGAGTTCGGCGGGAAGGAAGGGCTCTACCTGGAGGCCCTCAAATATTACTGCGACGCTGCGATTTCCACGGAAATGGCGCCGATGAAAGACGGCGGTATTCCCGAGATCATCGGCTTTATCAGAGGCTTGGTGACGCCCGGATCGATAACCTCAAGTGATTTCGGGTGTCTCGTCGTCAACACCGGGATTGAGAATACGCGGGTCCAAAGTCCGCGTCTGGAACGGGCAGCTGAGATCTATTGGGAAACGCTCGAAGGCCACTTTCGGCAGGCTCTGGAGCGTGAGCGCGCCGAGCAAGGCAAATCCGCTGACTTTGACCCGGAAAGCCTCGCGAAAGCGCTTGTTTCTGCCGTGATGGGGATCCACGCCCAAAACCGGTCACGGCACTCCCAGGAAGCGGGCCGGTTTCTGGTCGATCTCATCTGCAAAACACTCTCTGATCTGAGGGCGTCATGAGTGCGGCAAGCGGAGCTTTCACCGAAATAGAAGGGGTTGATGGCGTCTATGTCGCCCAGGCCGGAAAGTTGAGCTCAACCGCAATCCGGCTCAAAAGCGGCGGCCTCTGTCTTTACAGTCCGGTCGCAGCAATGGCCAAGAAAGGGGCCACTTATTTTGACGGTCTCGGGGACGTCACCGTCCTTTTTGCGCCGAACCATTATCACAACAAAGGTCTGGCGGCGCATGCAGCGCTGTTTCCAGACGCAAGCCTGGTCGCACCGTCGAAAGCCGAGGCGCGACTGAACAAGGTGACTGGTTTGGCGTTTGGTGGGTTAGGCGATCTGGAAAAGGATCTCCCGGACCATATCCGACTATTGGAACCGGACGGCCTGAAGACCGGTGAGGTCTGGCTTCAGGTGAAGCAAGACCCTGAAGTCCTCTGGATCGTCACGGATGCGTTCAGCAGCGAGCGGCTGCCGCAGGGTGCCTATGCGGAAAACCCAACACTGCTCGGGACATTCCCAAAATTCGGAGTTCAGGATGCGAAGGTATATCGTGAGTGGGTTGAGCAAGAAATCTCAGAGTGTGAGCCGACCATAGTGGTTCCCTGCCATGGGTCGCCAGTCAGGAGCCCGGACCTCGGATCAGCGTTGCTGAAACTGTTGGATGAGACCTTCTGACGACCGTTGAGGGAGCAACGATCAATCCCGCATCACTTCCGCGCGGTGCCCGATCTTACCGTTTTTGATCATTGCTGAAAGTGCGTCGAGGATGACGCGGGCAGCGAGCTGTGACGTGTTGTCGTTGACATCATAGGGCGGGGCGACTTCAACCACCTCCATCGCAGCAAGACCTTCGCCGGCAATGATCCGCACCATTTCAAGGGCCTCGCGCGGCGTGAAACCGCCAGGTTCCGGCGAGCCGGTTCCCGGCGCATAGCCCGGATCGATGCTGTCGATATCAAAGCTCAGATAAACGGCGTCGCAGCCATCCCAGGCAAGGTCCAGCGCGCGTTTTGCCGTTCCCGCCGGGCCCATATCCTCAAAGTCGCGCATAGTGATCACGCTGGTTCCCCGATCGCGGGCGACTTCCGAACCGGGTCGATTGCCATACCAGCCGCCAATCCCGATCTGGACGAGGTTTTTCGGCGGGCAATTGGAGAGGCCGTAATCGTGCATGTGGTGGTGATGCTGGTGCGCCTTGGAATGATCGACGCTCTCATGATTGTTTGACGTCCAGTACCAGGGCGTCGTGTGCATGCGTTCATCCATGTCGATATCCTGTGTATCGAGATGGCGGTCGAAATGGATGATGCCGACATTGCCTTTAATGTTTTGGGCAACGCCGCGCACATTCGGATAACCAAGCGAGTGGTCACCGCCGACAATGATCGGAAAGACGCCCGATTTGTAGATATGGGAGATCGCGAGCGAGACCTGATCGAAGGTCTTTTCGATATTACCCGGAATGACGAAGACATCGCCCGCATCGCAAAGATCGAGCTCTTCGAAAATATCGACCGCACCATCAACGCAATAGCCGTCATAAAGCGCTGAAATCCGGCGCACGCCCTGTGGCCCGAAGCGCGTTCCCGGACGATAGGTCGTGCCCGTGTCGAAGGGAACACCGACAAAGGCCGCCTCATACTCGCCGATTGTCTTGATGTCCTCGCAATAGGGCGTCTTCATGAAGGTGTTGATGCCCGCAAAGGCCGGAAGGTGGCCGCGGCTGAAGAGCGAAATCGTGCGGTCATTGATGGAGGGGGCGGCTTCCAGACCAAGTTCGAGCCCGCGCTGGATTTCCTTTTCCTGCTTGGTCTGCGGGATCTTTTCGAGCGTCTTGAGGTTCCGGTTTCCCTCAAACTCATCACCGGGTCCGTTTGCCATCGCCCTCTCCTTAGTCTTACGCGATCCCTTGCGGGCGCGCTTATCCAACAGGGAATCCTCGGCTGGAACCAGTACGGATTTTCCCGCAATCTATAAACAGATGTTCAGAGCTACAGCCGAGAGGGTTTATGGATGGCAACCCCGGTCATCACCAGAAGAACTCCTAGCACATCCAGAGCGTTCGGGATCTGCTGTAAGACGATAACGCCGATGATGGTTGCTGTTGCAGGGAGCAGGGCAAGGAGAAACGCGAAGCTCGCACGTGGCAGGCGGGACATGGCGAGCTGGTCGCAAATATAGGGGATGACGGACGAACAGATGCCGACACAGATCCCTGCGAGGATTAAAAGCGGCGCGCCCAATGCATCAAGCGCTTGCAGAAACCCGATTGGCATCACGAAGATAAACGCGATCATCATGGCCGCCCCAAGGCGCTCCACCCCACCGGACGCGCCGCCCTCTGAGATCTTGTGTCCGAGAATGATGTAGAGGACGAAGAACCCCCCATTGAGTACGGCCCAGAGAAGGCCGAGGAGATCCGACATCAGAGCAGGGCCGCCAGCCGAAAGAAGAGAGGGCACATCGATCAGGAGGGTGACGCCCGCAAGCGCTATGACCAGCGCAAAGAGATTACGGCCTGTTCTAAGGCCCCAGAGCGCAATCCCGATTGTGCCGACGAATTCAATGGCGGCAACGAGCGCAATCGGCAGCCGGTCGAGCGCCAGATAAAAGGTGCTGTTCATCACCGCGAGGGCTGCGCCAAGGGCAATGAGCAGCCATCTCTCCCGGGAAGATGCTTTGCGCCAGGTCCGCCATGGGCGCGTGATGGGCGCCAGAACAAGGGCGGCAGACGCAATCCGGAACCAGGCGACACCGAGAACGCCGATAGCCGGGAACAGGAGGACCGCGAACGCGGGGCCGAGATAGTGGAACACGGCTGAGACGCCGAACCAGGCGTGCGGAGGCACGTGTTCGGCTATGCGAGAGAGTGTGTTTGAAGGAGGCGCGGGGAAAGGTGTCGCTTGCTTTGTCATGTCGTGATAATAAAAGGCAAAGCAACGTCTATATATGGCCAAGTGATATGCAAAAGCGAAAAAATAAAGTGCGTTCAAAGGAAAATACGAACCAAAACCTTCGATCTGGAAACGCCGGTCTTGATGCTTTGGATGCGGCGATCGTCAAAGAGCTTTCGGCAGATGCGCGGATCCCACGCGCTGAACTTGCAAGGCGTGTCGGGCTCTCCGCACCGAGCGTTGTCGATAGGGTGAGGCGGCTTGAGGACGTTGGTGTTATCGCTGGCTATGGTGCAACGATTGATCCGTCGCGCCTCGGTTACAGCCTGACGGTCTTAATACGTGCGCGTCCCCTTCCAGGCGAGATGGCCAATATGATCAAGGCAATCCGGGAGACGCCGCAAATCGTCGCCTGCGACCGGGTCTCTGGGGACGATTGTTTCGTCGCGCGCGCTCATGTGCGTGATGTCGCGGAAATGGAGGCGGTGATCGACAGGATCGTGCCGTTTGGCGCGACCAATTCCTCAATCGTTCAGTCCACTCCGGTCGAAAACCGGCTTGTCGAGCTGTGACGGGACGGGCTCAAATAAGCGCTTCATAAAGCGCCCGCGTGTTGTCCTTTGTCATTGGAACGGGGTTGCCGCCGGTGCTTGGATCGCGCAATGCGGCATCGACCAAGACATCCATATCGGGATCCTTGACGCCGAGGTCGGTCAGCGTTTTCGGGATCTGGAAGGCGTCGTTGAAATCATCAACAAAGGCCGAGAACCCATCGAAACCGCCGTCGATGTCGAGATAGGCAGCCGCGCGATCGAAGCGCTCGCGGATCGCATCTGCATTGAATTTCAAAACCTCCGGCATGCAAACAGCGTTCGTCGTGCCATGATGGGTGTGAAAATGTGCGCCTATCGGATGACTAAGGGCGTGGATGGCACCAAGGCCCTTCTGAAATGCGGTGGCCCCCATGGCAGCCGCACTCATCATATTGCCGCGCGCTTCGATATCCGTCCCGTCGAGATAGGCGCGGGGTAGATAGTCTTTAACAAGACGCATGCCTTCAAGCGCGATCCCCTGGCTCATCGGATGATAATGCGGCGACGAATAGGCTTCCACGCAATGGGCGAAGGCATCAAGCCCCGTGCCCGCAGTGATAAATTTCGGCATGCCGATGGTGAGTTCAGGGTCGGCGATGACAACGGCGGGCAGCATTTTCGGATGGAAGATGATCTTCTTTTCGTGGCTATCCGATTTCGTGATGACGCCTGCGCGCCCGACTTCCGAACCCGTTCCGGCGGTGGTCGGTACGGCGACGATGGGCGCAATCGTGTCGGGATTGGCCCGTGTCCACCAGTCGCCGATATCTTCAAAATCCCAGATCGGCCGGGTTTGGCCGGCCATGAAGGCGATCACTTTGGCAAGATCGAGCCCGGAGCCGCCGCCGAAGGCGATGACACCGTCAAACCCGCCTTCGCGATAGGTTTTGACGCCCTCGTCGGCGTTTTGGTCGGTCGGGTTTGGATCGACGTCCGCGAAGAGGGCAGCACGAAGCCCAGCCTCTTCCATGAGGGCGAGCGTGCGCTTGGTGATCTCGTTCTCGGCGAGACCGCGATCCGTCACGAGGAGGGGTTTCTTGATCCCGGCCGCAGCGCAGGCATCGCCGATTTCAGCAATCCGGCCCGCGCCGAAACGGATGGGATTGGGATAGCTCCAGTTCGCAGTCAAAGTCATGGGCGGATCTTTTTCAAATGGTAGGATTTTGGTCGGGTGAGGGCATGAAAGCCGAGGACGGACAGACCCGCGCCGCGCCCGGTATCCTTACAGCCGGTCCAACAGAGCGCCGGGTCGAGATAATCGCAGCGGTTCATGAAGACGGTGCCGGTTTCAATCCGCTCACCGATGGCAAGGGCCGCATCGATATCGTTGGTCCAGAGCGAGCATGTGAGGCCGAACGGGCTGTCGTTCATAAGGCGGATTGCCTCTTCATCATCTGCGACCGGCATGATGCCGACAGCGGGCCCGAACGTTTCATCGCGCATGATCCGCATATCGTGGCTGACATTGGTTAGGATTTGCGGGGTGAGATAAGTCCCGCCATCATCCTCCGGCATGGTCTCGATATGGGTGACGGCACCGTCCGCGACGGCTTCTGCAATCTGGTCGCGGACTTCTTTCGCAAAACGGAGATTGGCCATCGGGCCGATAGTGGTGTCTTCTTCGAGCGGATTACCGAGTTTATAGCTTTTGACGAGAGCAACCGCCTTTTCGACAAAGGTCTCAAACAGGCTTTCATGGGCATAGATCCGCTCAATGCCGCAGCAGCATTGGCCGGAATTGAACATCGCCCCGTCGATCAAGGTGTCGACCGCCGCATCAAGATCGGCATCGGCGCGCACATAGCCCGGATCCTTGCCGCCAAGTTCCGTGGAAACCGCGGTGAAGGTTCCGGCTGCCGCCTGTTCCATGGCGCGTCCGCCTTGAACGGAACCGGTGAAGTTCACAAAGCCGAAATGTCCCTCGGAAATGAGCGTGGAGGTGGTGTCGTGATCAAGCACGAGATTGGTGAAGACACCATCGGGCAGCCCTGCTTCTTGAAAGGCGTCGGCAAGGTGTTCGCCAACAAGGATCGTTTGCGATGCGTGTTTTAAAACGACCGTGTTTCCTGCAATCAGCGCAGGAGCGACCGTGTTGATCGCTGTCATATAAGGATAGTTCCAGGGCGCCACGACGAGGACGACGCCCTGCGGTTCGCGCTCGATCTTGCGAAGGAAATCATCGGATTCTTCAATGATGATCGGGGCGAGAGCTTCTTGTGCAATCGACGCCATATAGGTCGCGCGTTCTTCGAAGCCGCCGAATTCTCCACCATAGCACACAGGCCGTCCCATCTGGTGGGCAAGCTCCGTCACCATCCGCTCGCGTGTTGCCCCGATGGCGGTAACCGCTTTTTGAACGAAGGCAATCCGCTCGGTGAGGGGAAGCGCCGCCCAGTCGGCCTGGGCCGCTTTGGCAGCCTCAACCTTGGCGCGGGCTTCGTCGGTGGAAAGGCAGGGCCGTTCCGCGTAAATCGACCCATCAATCGGGGAGATGCATTGGATAGTCTTGCTCACAGGTCTTAAGCCTTTTCAAAGCCGCGCGCGATTTCCCAATTGGTCACGACGCGGTCGAATTCTTCCTGCTCCCATTCGGCAGCACGGGTGTAATGGTCAATCACAGCGTTGCCCATCGCTTCCCGCAACATCGCTGAACCGCGCAGGGTTTCGGTCGCAGCGCGCAACGTGTTCGGGATTTC
>JBCDCU010000065.1:0-13199 GCA_039181265.1 Pseudomonadota bacterium
AGAGAGCTCCTTAAAGACACCAATGGCAGATCCAATTTCTTTCATTTCTGAACACATGTTCGACCCGGCGATCCTAATCTTTCTTGCGATCGCTCTTCAATCGGCAAGCTTCCTTCTCACAGGACAATTGAAACTGCGCCTTCTCTTTATGACGGGCACACTTATGTCGATCTTCTATTTCCTTATCGTGCGAGAGGACCCGGCCTGGGAGCCTGTCATCGAGGATTTTATTTTGGGCGCAGCCAACCTTTATGGGCTAACGATGCTGCTCCTCGACAGATCGCCGAGGTTGATTCCGGCAGATCAACGCCTCTTGTTCGATAAACTTGAAGGTATGCAGCCCGGGGTGTTTCGAGCCCTCATGAAACAAGGAGAAATCCGAAGGCTCGAATGCGCCGAAGTGTTGACAACGGAAGGGGAAGTCCCGGACCGGCTTTTCTATCTGCTTGAAGGCGATATCCACGTAATCCGCGACGAGGAAGTCCTCAAACTTGAGCTGGACGACTTCGTCGGTGAACTTTCGCTCATTCTCGGCACAGCCGCATCCGCTACGACAAAGGCTTACGCGAATGCGCAGATCGTCGAATGGGACCGCAAAAAACTTACTCGGGCCATGGAACGCAATCAAATGCTGGAAATGTCTTTACGGTCACTGATGGCCAAAAACATGGCGAAGAAAGTCGCAAGGAAGCGGGTTTTTGCGGAAGCGCGCGACGATGATTCCCCAACACCGTGAACGATTAAGATTTCCGTTCAGACGAACAAAAACCTACGCAAAATGCTTAATAGTAGAGCGATACGCTGTGGCGCGCCTCAGCGAAAAAAAGCCAACGTTCGATGAAGAGCCCGGCCATCAGCGATAAGAAGGCCAGCCCAAGAAGCGCATTCGGAAGCGTGGTCCAAATAACTGTGAGACAGAAGAGGAAGGGGATCGCTGCGCCGACGATCAACGCCATCCGGCGCAGTTTGCGGGCATGTTTGCGGGCCACTTTGTGCACCATTTCGCGCGTCAGGTAGTTTTCTCCACTGTGCGGACGCTCGAGGAGCCTGACATCGCCGATACCACCGAGCCCGGTCGCCGTTGCAACGCTCGATCCCGACGCTTCCATCGTGTCGCTATCCTGACGCTTCCACCATTGCATCTTGATCGCCCAGGCAACCAGAACGCTTCCTGATGCAAGCCGCGCAAACGCACTCGCCTCGCCGTCGCCAGCAAAGGCTGCAAGCACCATGAAACCCGATGCGAGGCTAAAGGCGATGTAACAGGCCGGCGTCCAGCGCGTATACCAATCAGGGACCGTTTTGAGCTGCGCATAAATCATGGCGGTGGCGTAGACGGTTGCAAGCGACAGGATTGCCGCGAGCCAGCCGAGCAGTGCGACACGCTCCCCGGACCCTATCCAATAGGCTGCATAGAGGCAAAAAACAGCGAGGCTTGCGACGGCAAGACATCCTTCGCGCGAAAGCCACGACGAGCGCCATTGCGAAAAGGCGCGCCAGGCACGTTCCGGGTGCCCAAGATGGAATGTGGAGGAGACAAGACCCGCAGCTGCCAACGCGATAGCAAGGCCGCTAAGGAGAAGTGGCCGGCCATCACCAGGCACGGGTAAACCCGCGCCAAGTACCATAATCAGCCCGAACCCTGCGCCGGAAGTTACAGTGAAGATGATGACCGAAACTGCCGGATGCATCAGAGCTTCTCCAGCATGCGATCAAGCCATCCAAGAAACCCGTCCGCACTTTCATACTCGCCCCCGCGGGAAGGGGTCGGCGCGTTCGGGTTGGTTTTCTCGCGTGGCGGAAGATATTTGTTCACTGGTTTTGTCGCCATTTCCGGCATGAGGTCGATACCACCACGGTCTCGTGTCATCCGCGAGACGTCTGAGTCTGGGTCGGCGAAATCGCCGAAATGACGCGCATTGGCCGGGCAGGTCCGCACACAGGCGGGAACCCTGTCTTCTTCCTGCAGATTTTCGTTGTAGATCCGGTCGACACACAAGGTGCACTTTTTCATAACCTTCTCGACCGGGTCCATCTCGCGCGCGCCATAGGGACAAGCCCAGGCGCATAATCCGCAACCGATGCAAAGGTCTTCGGCGACCAGCACGATACCATCGTCGCGACGCTTGTAGCTTGCACCGGTTGGGCAAACGGTGACGCAAGGCGCGTCTTCGCAATGCAGGCAGGATTTCGGGAAGTGGACAATTTGCGCGGGCGCATCCTCGGGCGTCACTTCGAATGTGTGGATCCTGTTGAGCCAGGCGCCGGACGGATCATCACCATAAGGATCGACATCAGACAGCGGCGCGCCGTAACCGCCCGTATTCCATTCCTTGCAATTCACCACACAGGCATGGCAACCGACACAAATATCGAGGTCGATGACAAGACCAAGTTTCTTCTCGGTGCGGTCGGGAAGCGTCGTCACGTCGTCCATTCCTTTCCGAACGCGATGACCTTGCTGCCCTTCGAGACAGGGCTTTCTTGTGGCTCAAACAGGGGTTCAACCATTTGATCGCCAGCCTCCGCCTTTTCGATTGAAACGCGCAGATCGAACCATGCAGCCTGACCTGTAATCGGATCCGAATTCGACCAGCGCAGCCCATCCCCTTTCGGTGGAAGAAGCTCGTGAATGAGATGGTTCAGCAGGAAGCCTTCTGTGGTCTCGGGCGCATTGTCTGAAAGCGCCCACGCACCTTTGCGTTTGCCGATTGCATTCCAAGTCCAAAGCGTGCGCCCGTTGACCGCATCCATTCTCTGCACCGGGACCTTGATCGTGCCGTGGGCGGAATTGATGTAAGCCCAATCGCCGTCTTTGAGCCCTTCACGCTCGCAGATCTCGCCTGGCACATACATGACGTTCTTGCCGTGGATTTGCCGGAGCCATGCATTTTGCGAACCCCAGGAATGGTACATGGCGGCCGGGCGCTGGGTCAGGGCATGGTATGGAAACTTTGCCGGGTCGACTGCCGTTTCCTCAAAGGGCGGATACCACAACGGAAGAGGATCGAAAGTTGCGAGAATACGGCTTCGGTGGCTTTCCGGCGCAACGGGTTTTTGTTTGCCCTCTGCCGACAGGCGGAACTTCTGCAAGGGCTCGAGATAGAGCTGAAAGACATTCTCAACCGGCTGATCCTGCAATCCCATTTTGACTGCGAAATCATGCCAGGCCCGGTTGGCGTGTTTGAAATACCGGGCCTCTTCCGGCACGGGCGTTTCAGAGAAACCGCCATTCTCTATATAGCGATCCATTTGCTCTGGATTTGCGGGGCCGCGACCGGTTTGTGTCCCATCACCACGCCATGAAGAGAGCGGACCAACCCCCGGCTTTCTCTCGTGATGGACGATGTAATCGGCATAATCGGTGAATTTCGCCGAACCGTCCTGATTGATCAGGCCGGGCAATTTGAGCCGGGCTCCCAAATCGATCAGCACCGATTGAAAGCCTCTCACGTCGCGGTCAGGTTTAAGGACAGGCCAGCGGATCGCATCGGATACGCAATCAGGTTCGCTAATCGGGCGATCAAGAAGCGAGATTGCATCGTGACGCTCAAGATAGGTCGTGTCCGGCAAGACCAGATCGGCGAACGCGACCATCTCGGAGGAATAGGCGTCGGAATAAATGATCTTGGGAATGATATAGTTGCCGTTCTGATCGGTATCGCTCAACATATCCATGACAGCCGATGTGTTCATGGACGAGTTCCAGGACATGTTCGCCATATAGAGGAACAGGAGATCGATACCGTACGGGTCCCGCGCATGGGCATTTGAAATCACCATGTGCATGAGACCGTGGGCCGACATCGGAGCGTCCCACGAAAACGCCTTGTCGATGCGTTGCGGGGTTATCCCATCATCTTCGAGCAGAAGGTCGTCCGGCCCGCGGAGAAAACCGAGATGTGGACCGGAGAGCGGTGCTTCCGGCGTGTTACCACCATGGGGCCGGGGCTGGCCATTAACCGGCCTTGGATAAGGTGGCTTGAAACGGAAACCACCTGGCGCATCAATGGACCCGATCAGGATCTGCAGGAGATGGATCGCGCGGCATGATTGAAAACCATTGGAATGGGCCGAGATCCCGCGCATGGCGTGAAACGAGACCGGCCGTCCGATCATGCGCTCGTGGCGCTCGCCTTTGAGATCAGTCCAGGGCTGTTCGACGATAACTTCACGCTCGAATGCCGCCTCGATGATTTCAGCGGCAATCCGGCGGGTTTGATTTGCGGACACACCGGTTGTGCGTTCGGTCGCCTCCGGATCATATTCGCTGGCCAGGTATTTTCGCGCGAGAAGCTCAAAGGCCGGACGGGCCGTCCGCCCATCCGGTAACGTGTAAGCGCCCTTCAAGGCGGGTTTCGCATTGCGCCGATCGTAGCCAAGAATGTCTCCGCTCTCCCGGTCGGCGACAAGCGCGCTTTCTTTACTGTCACGCGCGAAGAGGCCGTGGTCTGGATCATCGGGAGCATCGATCACGAGCCATGCGGCATTCGTGTAGCGCAGAAGATAATCGACATCGACGGCGCCGCGCTTCAGGATTTCATGGATGAGCGACAGGACGAAGAGACCATCCGTACCCGGTGTGATGCCGACCCACTCATCGGCAATCGCATTATAGCCGGTGCGCACAGGATTGACGCCGATCACCTTGACGCCGCGCTCTTTCAATCTGGATAATCCGAGCTTGATCGGGTTTGAGTCGTGATCCTCCGCGACCCCGAAAATAATGAAAAGCTCGGTCTTTTCCCAATCCGGCTGACCGAACTCCCAAAACGCACCCCCGAACGTATAGATCCCAGCCGTCGCCATGTTGACCGAACAGAAACCGCCATGGGCCGCGAAGTTCGGCGTGCCGAATTGTTGGGCCCACCAGCCTGTAAAAGACTGGCTCTGATCACGCCCGGTGAAAAAGGCGAGTTTCTTCGGATCTGTGCGACGGATTTCTGAAAGCCACGAGGTCGCGAGGTCCAGCGCCTCGTCCCAGCTGATCGGCTCGAACTTTCCTTCGCCGCGGCGCCCAACCCGCTTCAGCGGCTGTGTGAGCCGCGCCGGTGAGTAGTGCTGCATGATCCCGGCAGACCCTTTGGCACAAAGCACACCACGATTGACCGGATGGTCGCGATTACCCTCGATATATCGGATCTTTTCCTGGCCATCAGCCCCTTTGCGAATATGCACATCAATCCCGCACCGACAGGCGCACATGTAACAGGTGGTCTTGCGGACTTCGTCGCTCACCATTGGCGATGTGTCGATAATCGGCTCGCGGTCCGTCACGCTTTTCCCCTCCCCCGGTCTCCTTTGAACGTCGGAAACCTGACTGCACCATATCAGGCTAAACAGAAGGGGAAAGACCCTTTAATCGTGAATTTCAAGGAGCTTATCGGCAGTAAGGAGCCCGCTTTGGGCGTCGGTAAAGCCAACTACGGACCCAGCATTGCGGCTTGCGGCAGATAGCGCCTCGGCCGCCGCCAGGCCGCGGGCAAGGGCGCCGGACAAGGTTGCGGCAAAAGCATCACCTGCACCGGTCGTCCCTATGACTTCGACGGGTTCAGCAGGTACGTGCGAGAGCTCCCCGGCGACACTCAAATAGGCGCCCTTCCCTCCATCAGTCATTCCGACATAGCGCGGCCCGAGCCCATGCAGGCGCGCCATATATTCGCTCAACGACAACTGGAAACCTTCAATTGAGAGCACCGGTTCGCCGTTTTGGGACGGCGCGTGTGGCCGCCCGGTCCATCCGGTCCGTTCCACCAGCTTCGGAACCAAGGCGCGTGCTTCTGCAATGTTGGAAATAACAAGATCGGTGAATTTCAAACTGTCGAAAAAAGGGTCCGTTTTGCGAGTTAGCTGCCGAATACCGGGATTGGCCGCGACGAAAGCTCCTGCGGACTTCGCCTTCTCAGCAATTGCCGGGAAGATATCTGCAGACGCATTGGATAAGTTTGAGATAAAGACAAGGCCCGCTCCTTCAAACGGATCCGGGTCGAGATCCCCAATGCTCAAGAACCCGTTCGCGCCGCGGTGCGTAAAGATCGCTGCGTTCCGATCATGCGATGCAATCAGGAGAGAGACGGCGGTCGATTCATGCTCATGGACCTTGATATGAGTGGTTGAGATCGATTCTTCTCTCAGCCGCTCGCGCACTTTTTCAGCGTTTACATCTGCGCCGACCTTAACAAGGGTCGCGACATCAAATCCCTGACGGCTCAGTGCAACAGCGGCGTTCACTGCGCCGCCGCCAACATGTGTCGTCACGGATTGCGCATCGACCTTGCGACCCGGCTCCATTAAAAGGAAGGACGTCGTCTGATTGTGAAGCGTCATCCGCTCAATGTCGTCGTCTGCAATGTTTGCTATAATATCAAGGGTGGCGGACCCCACCGTGACAACCTTCACGAGCGCTTCCTTTTCAGACTTTTGGATTGCGTGAAAGTTTAAAGGCGGGAAGACGGCAATGACCAGCCGTTATTTTGCATCGCGAAAGATCTGTTGCGCCCGCAATATGACCGGCCGGTCAACCATTTCACCATCGACCTGAATCGCATCGCCTTCATTGCCCTGAAGGGCTGTTAGCACCTTTTCAGCCCAAGCGACTTCTTTCTCGCTTGGACGGAAACCCCGGCGCGCCGGTGCAATCTGAGCGGGATGGATGAGGAGCTTTCCGGAAAAACCGAGACTTTTTGCATATGCGGCATCGCTCTCGACAGCGGCTTCGTCGTTAAACGTCGCCGTAACACCGTCAATCGGCGCTGCGCACCCGGCAAGTCTCGATGCAAAGATCAGCTCCATACGTGCCATGAGAAGGGCTTCGCGGCTTTCCGAAGAGCCGAGGTCGGCTGCGTAGTCGATACTTCCGAAGGCAAGGCGACACACCTTGTTATGCGCTGCCAATTCGCGCGCATAAGCGACGCCGAGGGTGCTTTCGACGAGAGCGATCACCGGATGTTCGATGTCTTTGAAGGCGGCCGGATCTTCCGATTTCGGGACCATGATTGCCGCAACCTCTACATCGCGAAGCGCTTCGATGTCTTTTTGAAAATGCTCGCTTCCCGGTGCATTTACGCGGATAACGCAAGGCTTGCGGAAAATGCGATGTTCGGACGCAACCTGGCGTGCGGTGTCTTTGTCAAACTCCGCAACCGCATCTTCAAGATCAATGATAACCGCGTCGGCATCACCCCGGTCGGCTTTGTCAAAGAGGCTTGGCCGGTTTCCGGGAACAAATAGAAAGAGGCGCGCCTCTTCGATCGGTTCTGTCACCACGTGGCACTCGCTTGCATTGTGATGGTGCCGTTATCGTCCAAACAACGAAGCGCCAAGCCATTATCGCCATCTGCGTCGGCTTCAAGCGTTATCGCGGTCCCCGCAATCATTGGCGCAACACCGCGGAACGAGAAAGTCATTAGCGGGGATGGCGCGTGCTTGCGGGCAAAGGCGGCGAGATAGGTTGCCTGGAGTGGCCCATGCACCACAAGGCCGGGATACCCTTCCACGGTCGTGACATGCGGGTGATCATAGTGAATGCGATGGCCGTTAAAGGTGATCGCGGAATAGCGGAAGAGACGCACCTCTGACATCAACCCCGTCGTCATTTTATGGAGGGGTTCCGGTCTCTCTTCGGCCTCTTGCGGCGGGGTGTTCCCACTGGATTTTTGAGAGAGATCAGTCGGATCCCGGTAAACGACGGTCTGCGTTTCCTCAATGCATAAGGCGCCCTTTGCGCCAATCTCGTGGTTTACTGTCACAAAACAGAGCCGACCGGAGCGTCCTTCCTTCAGTTTCACATCCGTGATTGTGGAGGTCCGAGTCACACGATCCCCGATCTTAAGCCCCGCATGAAAGTGCAGGGAGCCGCCAGCCCACATACGGTTGGGCAGAGGGACGGGTGGAAGGAATCCTCCCCGCGCCGGGTGACCATCAACACCGAGTTCATCCATCGGAACCGCGGGTGGTGCGAGACACCAGTGCAGACCATCAGGCACTGTCCCTGTCTCCGTTGCCGCAAGGCCTGTCGTTGCCTCAAAGCGGGCCATCAACCCTTCGTTGATCGTCTCACTCGCCACATCCTTACGACCGATCCAGCTTTTCAGATGGTCCATATCGAGGTCGGTCATTCAGAAAACTCCTCTCGAATCTTGTCGGTGTCGGCACCGAGCTCAGGGACGCGGCGTGTTTCGAGGTTCGGGTGAAGTGCCGGTGCAGCAAGCGAAAATGCACCGCCTTCAACCTCACAGGATAACCGGCGCAATGCCGGATGACGACTTAAATCGCCAACGGTTGAAAGATTGGCCCAGGCAAGATCGGCTCCTTCCAGGCGTTGGATCGCGTCTTTCCGGCGAAGGTTTCGGAACACTTCGGAGATTTCTTCGTCCAGGGTCACACGGTTCTTGAGACGTGCGGGATTGTCATTAAAGCGCGCATCGTCCACGAGATCGGGTTTTTCCAACACCATTTCACAAAGGCGGCGCCACTCACCGGGATTTTGAACAACAATCACCACCTCGCCGTCGACACAGGAATAGGGGCGATAGGGATAGACGGATGCGTGGCCGAGCCCAAAGCGTTGCGTTTCCCTTCCTTCGTAGTCGAAATGCAGAAGCGGTACATTCATCCAGTCGGCAAGCGTATCGAACATCGCCATTTCAATATGGCGTCCCTTGCCGGTAATCGACCGTTCGATCAGCGCCTCAAGGATCGCCGCATGCGCGTTCATTCCTGTCGCAATATCGGCGACCGACACGCCGACCTTGCAGGCTTCCTCCGGAGTCCCTGTTACATGGCAAACGCCGCTTTCCGCCTGAACGAGAAGGTCATAGGCCCGCATTTTTGCATAAGGCGTGTCCTCGCTGTAACCGACAATCGCCAGTGAGATCAAACGCTCGTTCAATGACCGCAAATCATCCGGACCAAGACCAAGGCGCGGTGCCGCACCCGGCGCAAGGTTTTGCACGAAGATATCTGCCTTGGCGATCATGCGTTTGGCGAGCGCCAGATCATTGTCATCTTTGAGGTTGAGGACAGCGCTCTGCTTGCCGCGATTGAGCCAGGCAAAATAAGCGCTGGTGCCGTGAACGGCCCGGTCATAATGACGGGCCGTCTCGCCCTCGGCGCGTTCGATTTTGATAACCCGCGCCCCGGCATCGGCAAGCCTCACTGTGCAGGTCGGGGCTGCGACAGCTTGCTCGATGGAAACGGCAAGCACACCGCTGAGCGGTTGAGCGCTGCTCATTGGACCGTCACCTCCCTTTCCGGTCCCGGCAAAGTAGTACCCTGCCGAATGGCACGAAAGATCAGAACGTCCCGGCGACAAGCCCGAAAGCCGGCGGCCCGCGCCGCCGGTTGACTTAGAAGTTCAGGCCGATATCGCGGTGACCGGAGCTACAGGCGGCGACGAAAAGCGCTTGCTCCCGCGGCAGCCGCGATTGTGCACGCAGGCCGATCGTGTCTCTTGTCGCATCCTTATATGCGACGAGGCCGGGCAGCAACTCATCCTTGCCGCGTGTCCGCCAAGCAACCTGCTGTTCGTAGAGCTCAAATGCTTCGGCAAGTTCCTCGTCGGCTTTCTCGCGGTCCGGACGGCGCCCGTCAATGGCGCGGCGTCCCTTGCCGAGCGCACGGCGGATTTCCCCTGCACCCTCAATATCGCGGAAGACGTCTTCCTGCTCTTTGATGCGAATGCCGGCTTCTTCGCCTTCGAGTTCCGGCAGATCGCGCTGCAGACGTTCAAGTCCAGCACGTGCTGCGACCAGCGCGTCTGTATCGCTTAGAACCGCGATCACCTCAACGATCGGGCGCGAGGCTGCATCGACGCCGCGACGATAGGTATTGCGGGCAGTGATCTCCGCCTGGGCGAACTCGTTGTATGCGCTTTGGGTCGTTTCCCAATCATCCGGAATACCGGATCTCAACTCCTCGATTTCACCGTTGAGGCGAGCGATTTCTGCTTCCGCGCGATCGACAACGGCCTGGTTCCCCCGCGCCCGATTGATATCGCGCTGATGATCTTTAACAATGGTCTCGCGAGCACGGACATCGCGTTCAATCGCACGAACGATCGTGTGAACCGGACGATAGGCTATACCCGCTTCATTCCGTGCATCTTCTGCAGCTTTGATTGCATCCATATTGGCAAAGCTCTCTTCGGCAGCTTCGACTGCGTCTTCGATATCGCCTCTTATCGACCGTGGGACATAGCTCAGATCAAGTCCCTTGGCCGTTGCAATTCCCTGGCGGATTTGCGCGCCGTTTTGCTGGAACTCATCGTAGACGTAGTTCTCCATGCAATACTGTAGCGTCGGGTTGAGTGGCGGCGGAGCTGTTTCAGACGTTAGCGATGCGCGGGTCGGCAGGTAATTCACGAGCCACGGATTAAACCCGACGATGACCAGCGCAAACAATTGCAGACTGATGAAGGCAATGACGCCTTGATACATCTGGATTGTTTTGACAACTGCAGGCGCGACCCCTCGCAAATAGAAGAGCGCAAAACCAAATGGCGGCGTCAGGAATGATGTCTGGATGTTCAGGCCGATCATGACACCAAGCCAGACCGCAGTCACGTTGGCCGACGGGTCGGCAAGAAGGATCGGTGTAACGATCGGAACCACAACAACAGCAATTTCGATGAAGTCGAGGAAGAAGCCGAGCACAAAAATCACCAGCATGACGATGACGAATTTTGTCCAGAAGCCACCCGGCAGCCCTTCCAGGAAGTGCTTGACGAGTTCTTCACCACCGAAGGCACGGAAAGCAGCCGTCAGCATTGCAGCACCAAGAAGAATGATGAACACGAGCGATGTGGTTTTCGCCGTTTCAATCATCACTTCGCGCAGGGTGTCTTCGATCTTCATTGCCCGCCAGGCCGACCAGACCAGCGAAATAATCAGCGTTCCTACAAAGATCGCACCAAGCGTGACCCCGAGTTGGTCAGAGGCTGTGTTAATGTTCTTAACGTTCGTATCGAAATTCGAAAGAACGAACCCGATACCCGCGAGCGATATAAGTGCGAGGATTGCCGGGTAGAACGTCGTGCGATTACCCGGGAACAACCTGTAGCCTGCCATGATCAGCGCACCTGCCGCACCGATGGCGCCAGCCTGGTTGACAGTCGCGATGCCGCCGATAATGGATCCAAGGACGAGGAAGATGAGCGCCAAGGGCGGGATCAGAATAAGACCAACGCGGCCCGCGAATCTTAAATTGTATTCACCCTCGAACGGAACGGCTGGCGCACGCGATGGCTTGATGAACGCGAAGCCAAGAATAAAGAGGATGTAAAGCCCGACCAATACCAGGCCCGGTACGAGGGCACCCAAGAACATGTCGCCCGCTGAGGTCGAAATCACACTAAACTCAGATGGCATGCTGAGCTCGCCGGTCGATGCGCGATAAAGCTCTTTCCGCGCCGTATCGGCCTGGTCAACCGCGCTTGCGAGCTGGTCAGCAAGAATGATGAGAACGATAGATGGCGGGATAATCTGACCGAGCGTGCCGGACGCTGCGATCGTGCCTGTCGCGAGTGGCTTGGAATAATTGTGCTTCAGCATCGCTGGAAGCGAGATCAAACCCATGGCAACCACTGTCGCGCCAACGATACCGGTTGTTGCTGCGAGAAGCGCACCCACGACAACGACCGAGATCCCGAGACCGCCGGGGACCGGTCCGAACAATTGAGCCATGGTGACAAGAAGGTCTTCAGCGATTTTCGAGCGCTGAAGCATGATCCCCATGAAGATAAACAAGGGGATCGCTATGAGCGTATCTCGTTCAGGCTCCCAATAGACACCCCGCAAGTTGGTAACGCCTGCGCTCAACCATTGCGTCGGCCCGTCCTGAGCGAAGTAAGCGTCAGGATTTCCGGCAAAGAGGTAACCTGCGGCGGCAGCCAGTCCAATCGTGATGATTGCGGCGCCGGGCAATGCGAAGGCGACGGGGTAACCGCTACCAAGCGCATAGGCCATGGTGATGACAAGGATTGCGAGGAAGAGAAGTTCCATAGGCCGGTGCCCTTACTTGATCTTGCGGCTACATCATTTCGGGGTGTGTTTCGTGGGCTCCGCCCTCGCCGCGCGTATCCGCAACGGCGCCGAAAAACTGACTGATGAACTGAACGTGCATGGTGACGGCGAAAACGCCAAGGAAGCCCGCCATGAAGTATTTGACGTAGAGACCAAATCCCGCCTGGGTGGTTTCAAAGACCAGAATTGGGCCAACAATGACGCTCGATTTGGTCCACATCCCGAAAAAAAGGATGACCCAGCAAAGCGGGATACCCAGAAGAACCGCACCCCATTTGTTGACAGCACCCTTCGTGCGATTGCGGAAACCCGCATAGAGCAGATCGACCCGCACATGTCCATCGTCGTAGAGCGTATAGGCTGAGGCAAAGAGGAAGAGAGAGCCGTACCAGAAACGTACGAGGTCAGCCATGAAGGCTTGCTCATACGAGAAAATAAAGCGTGAGAAGACGATGATAAGTTCAGCGACCACCACGAGCAAAGCCAGCCAATGGAACCCGAGCGTGCGGGTAAAGGCGCCAATGAGAATACCAAGAATGATGACCGGAACATGAACATAGACGCCGCGGTAGGACGAACGGCCAAGGTCACCGGCTATGTCTTCGCCGAAATAGGATTCAAGCAGGCCTTCAACGCGCAGGAATGAAACCGCAGCGTCGGCAAGGCCTACAAAGAAGACGACCCAAAAGGCCATTCGGACGAGCATCGCATTAAAATCTGCGACTAGATCTTCGTCGGCCCTGAGAGATCGGTTCGGGGTGCGCGTGACATAGAAGATCGCCAGTGCCGCAAGCACAACATAAAGGGCAGCCTGGGCGATCGATAAACCGATACCGCCGTCGCCATTGCCCTGCCATCCGACGAGGGGCGCCACACCTGGAAGATCAGCCCAGAATGTTAAAACGACATTGATTAAAAAGGCTGCGAGCAGGGAGAGCATAAGCCAGCCAAAGCTGCGTGCGGCGATTGCTGGTGACGGCGGGTTAACCATCTTTTCTTCGACGGCTTCATCAGCCGTAGATGCGTGAGCCCCTCCGGACATTCGCAATACCTCCCCAATTTCTGACGAAACCGTCCCGCTTCGAACCCAGACGGCAGCTAGATCATATATGAAAGGTGGGGCACCGTTTTTGCCGCCCCACCCCTTTTTTGACTCTTATATCAGCAGTTAGATCTGCA
>JBCDCU010000066.1:0-13186 GCA_039181265.1 Pseudomonadota bacterium
GAACTCGGATGGTTCGGCTTCTGGTCGATGATGATATTTCTCGGCGTTTTGACCGTCGGCTTTATCTATGAGTGGAAGAAGGGCGCGCTTGAGTGGGATTAGGAAATGGCATCGTCACAATCTTCACCGCTGATTGCAGATGCACCGAAAGGCCTTGTCGATCCGAAGACAGGCCAGCCGGTGGGAGCAGATGATCCGTTCTTTGTCGAGATCGACAACGAGCTAGCGGATAAAGGTTTCCTGGTTACGTCGACAGATGACCTGATCAACTGGGCGCGCACCGGGTCTTTGATGTGGATGACGTTCGGGCTTGCGTGTTGCGCGGTTGAGATGATGCAGATGTCGATGCCGCGCTATGATGCCGAACGGTTCGGATTTGCCCCGCGTGCCTCTCCGCGCCAATCGGACGTTATGATTGTTGCCGGCACGCTTACCAACAAGATGGCGCCCGCGCTGCGCAAGGTCTATGACCAGATGCCGGAACCAAGATACGTAATTTCAATGGGTTCCTGTGCGAACGGGGGCGGGTATTATCACTACTCATACTCCGTCGTTCGGGGATGTGACCGAGTGGTTCCAGTCGATATATATGTGCCGGGTTGTCCGCCGACGGCTGAGGCATTGCTTTACGGTGTCCTTCTTCTTCAGAAGAAAATTCGTCGGACGGGCACGATTGAGCGATAGAAATTCTCGATGGGTGGCTGTTCGACACGCCCGTCTAAACACAATGAAAGCTGATGCCGGGCCCGGAAGGCAAACACCGGACGGTACAGTGGCGACGAAACGGACGACGCGGGCTTAAGGCAGTCGGGGGAAACATGGCGGCAGAAGAAGAAAACAGCCTTGCGGACTATGCGGATTATCTGACATCCGAACTTGGTGGCTCTGTCGATGAAGTGGTGATTGCCCATGACGAATTGACCGTCATCGTTGCCGCGTCTGCGCTGATCGACGTGTTGCGCTTCTTACGTGACGACGGTCAGTCCACGTTCGTCAATCTAGTTGATATTTGTGGTGTCGACTGGCCTGGCCGCAAGCGCCGGTTTGATGTTGTTTATCACCTCCTTTCGCCACGTCAGAATATGCGCGTGCGGGTCAAAGTTCAGGCGGATGAGGATATGCTGGTTCCCTCTGCAACCGAGATTTATCCAGGCGCTGACTGGTTTGAACGGGAAGCCTATGACCTTTACGGGATTTTGTTCTCCGGCCATCCGGATTTGCGGCGTCTGCTCACCGATTATGGTTTTGAGGGGCACCCGCTTCGCAAGGACTTTCCAACCACCGGCTTTGTGGAAGTGCGCTATGACGATGAAGTCAAACGCGTCGTCTACGAACCTGTGAAGCTCGCACAGGAGTTCCGCAACTTTGATTTCGCCTCCCCATGGGAAGGGACCGAGTACGAGTTGCCCGGCGACGAGAAGGCGAGCCATTAGTGATGACGGGACGACCAGTGAACGCAACCTTAGCGATCCCCATCTCGAATATGTTTGAGCCCGTGATGTTCGCACCCAAGAGAAGGCCGGGAGACAAGTAGATGGCTGAAGCGCAGGTCAGAAACTTCAACATCAACTTCGGCCCACAGCATCCGGCTGCCCACGGCGTGTTGCGATTGGTGCTTGAACTCGACGGCGAAGTGGTCGAGCGGGTCGATCCACATATCGGACTTTTGCATCGCGGTACGGAAAAGCTGATTGAGACCAAGACCTATCTCCAGGCCGTACCTTATTTCGACAGGCTTGATTACGTTGCTCCGATGAACCAGGAGCATGCCTTCGCGCTTTCTGTTGAAAAGCTCCTCGGCATCACCGTTCCTTATCGAGGACAACTCATCCGGGTTCTCTATTCGGAGATTGGGCGAATCCTTTCGCATTTGCTCAACGTAACGACGCAAGCGATGGATGTCGGCGCGCTAACTCCTCCGCTCTGGGGCTTCGAAGAGCGCGAGAAGCTGATGATCTTCTATGAACGGGCCTCAGGGGCACGTATGCATTCGGCGTATGTGCGTCCGGGCGGTGTGCATCAGGATCTCCCGCCAGAACTTCTTGAGGACATAGCGGCCTGGTGCGATCCGTTCCTTGAGGTCTGCGATGACATTGAAGGCCTTCTCACCGACAACCGAATTTTCAAGCAACGCAACGTCGATATCGGTGTAGTGGACCTATCCGATGCCTGGGCGTGGGGCTTTTCCGGCGTGATGGTCCGCGGATCGGGAGCTGCCTGGGATTTGCGCAAGGCGCAGCCCTATGAGTGTTACGCCGATATGGATTTTGACATTCCAATCGGCAAAAACGGCGATTGTTATGACAGGTACCTGATCCGCATGGAAGAAATGCGCGAATCCATAAAAATCATGAAGCAGTGTGTTGAGCTTCTGATGGGTCCGAAAGGCAAAACGCCGATTTCCTCGACCGACGGGAAGATTGTGCCGCCCAAACGTCCGGAAATGAAACGGTCAATGGAAAGCCTGATCCATCATTTCAAACTCTATACTGAGGGCTTCCGGGTGCCGGAGGGCGAAGTCTACGCCGCCGTCGAAGCACCGAAGGGTGAATTCGGCGTTTATCTCGTCTCCGATGGTTCGAACAAACCCTATCGTTGCAAAATCAGAGCACCGGGCTTTGCCCATCTCCAGGCGATGGACTTTTTGTGCCGTGGGCACATGCTTGCTGATGTCTCCGCCGTTCTTGGGTCTCTTGATATCGTTTTCGGGGAGGTCGATCGCTAATGGCCGTTCGCCGCATTGCCGAGGAACAACCGGAGAGCTTCGTCTTTGACGAAGCCAATCTTGCCTGGGCGAAAAAACAATTAGAGAAATATCCTGAAGGTAAGCAGGCATCCGCTGTGATCCCGCTATTGTGGCGGGCACAGGAACAGCATGACGGGTGGCTGCCTGAACCGGCAATGCGCTACATCGCCGATATGCTGGATATGCCGTTCATCCGGGTGATGGAGGTCGCGACCTTTTACACAATGTTCCAGCTAAAGCCGGTCGGGTCGGTGGCACATATTCAGGTATGCGGGACAACGCCATGTATGCTTCGCGGCTCAGAAGACATCATCAAGATCTGCAAAAAGCGAATTTCCGAGCAACAACATACGGTGACTGCTGACGGCCGCATGTCGTGGGAGGAGGTCGAATGCCTCGGTGCCTGTGTGAACGCGCCCATGGTACAGATCTTTAAGGATACGTTCGAGGATCTCACACCTGAGACGTTCGAAGCCCTCCTTGATGCAATTGATAATGGGCAAGCGGTGAAACCCGGTCCGCAGACGGGCCGCCATCTTTCGGTCGCAGAAGGCGGGCGTACCCAACTCTTTGAAGATGCGATGGATTACGGGCCTCAAGTCGATGCTTACATCGAAACTTACGTGATGTCCGGTTCTGCAGAGCAGATTACCCGTGAAGCCAGCGCATTCGGTCTTGCTCCTTTCGATCCGGCGTCGCTGAAAGCTGCGAACGGATCAGCCAAAAAGGCGCCTGAGAAACCGGCCGCCGCAAAAGCAGCGAAAGAGCCAGCAAAACCGGTTGAAAAAACTGAAGCCAAAGAACCGGCAAAACCCGCTAAAGCCAAGGCTGAGACGCCCAAAGAGACCGCTCCAGTGGCCGCTGCTTCCAAAGACGATGAAGAAACGGCTGTCGCTGCCAAGCTTGCCGCCCTTGGCGAAGGGGCAAGTGCGGAAGATAAGGCATCAGCCGTCGGCAAAACGCCGCGCGGGCTGAAAGCGCCGAGAAAATCCGGCGCCGACGACCTGAAGCGCGTGAAAGGTATCGGCCCCGTCAATGAAAAACGGCTCAATGGCCTTGGGATTTATCACTTCGATCAGATTGCCAAATGGGGGCGTCCGGAAGTGCTTTATGTGCAAACACTTCTGAATTTCCCTGGGCGGATCGACCGCGAAAAATGGATTGAACAAGCGGCTGATCTTGCTGGCAATAGCTCCAATGAGGAGACCACTGAATGATCCATTTGCTCGAAGACAAGGACCGGATCTTCACGAACATCCACGGCTTCCATGATTGGGGGCTGAAAGGCGCCATGGCGCGCGGCCAATGGGATAAGACCGCCGATCTACTCGCGAAGGGACGCGATGGGATCATCAATGATATCAAGGCGTCCGGATTGCGTGGGCGCGGCGGTGCGGGCTTCCCGACCGGTTTGAAATGGTCCTTCATGCCTAAGGAATCCGACGGGCGCCCGCATTATCTTGTCGTCAATGCAGATGAATCAGAACCTGGTACCTGCAAAGACCGGGAGATTATGCGCCACGATCCGCATACGCTGGTCGAGGGATGTCTGATTGCCGGTTTCGCAATGGGAGCGCATGCGGGCTACATCTATGTCCGTGGTGAGTTCATCCGTGAGCGGGAGCGCTTGGAAGCGGCAATCGAACAGGCTTATGAAGCCGGGTTCCTTGGAAAGAACGCCTGCGGTTCGGGCTGGGATTTCGATCTCTACGTTCACCACGGCGCCGGTGCCTATATTTGCGGCGAAGAAACGGCCCTTCTTGAGAGCCTTGAAGGCAAGAAAGGCCAACCACGCCTGAAGCCGCCATTCCCGGCCAATGTCGGGCTTTATGGCGCTCCGACCACTGTCAACAACGTGGAATCGATTGCTGTCACGCCGACGATCCTGCGACGGGGGCCGGAATGGTTCGCAAGTTTCGGAGCGGAAAACAACAAGGGAACCAAACTCTTCTGCGTTTCGGGCCATGTCAATCAGCCGGCGACCTTTGAAGAGGCGATGAGTATCCCGTTCCGTGAGTTGATCGAAAAGCATTGCGGCGGGATGCGCGGCGGTTGGGACAATCTGTTGACGGTTATTCCTGGCGGCTCGTCGGTTCCTTGTGTGCCTGCAGAAGAAATCCTCGATTGCCCGATGGACTTTGACAGTCTGCGCGATCTCAAATCAGGTCTTGGGACCGCGGCGGTTATCGTCATGGATAAGTCCACCGACATTATCCGTGCCATTGCACGGCTCTCTTACTTCTACAAGCACGAGAGCTGCGGCCAGTGCACCCCGTGTCGCGAGGGTACGGGCTGGATGTGGCGCGTCATGACCAGAATGGCTGACGGTCGTGCTGAAAAGCGTGAAATTGACATGCTCTTTGACGTGACGAAACAGGTCGAAGGTCACACGATCTGTGCGCTCGGCGATGCGGCGGCCTGGCCGATCCAGGGCCTGATCCGCCATTACCGGCACGTGATTGAAGAGCGTATCGACAGCTACACCTACCGCTCCACGAAGGACGGCGCAGTCAGGGAGGCGGCGGAGTAAGACCATGGCGAAGATCGTCGTAGACGGTACGGAAATCGAAGTTCCGGATCATTTTACCCTGCTACAGGCGTGTGAGGCGGCAGGTGCTGAAGTCCCCCGCTTCTGCTTCCACGATCGTCTGTCAGTTGCGGGTAACTGCCGCATGTGCCTTGTTGAGGTGAAGGGTGGCCCCCCGAAACCTGCAGCCTCGTGTGCCATGGGTGTCAAAGATCTGAGACCCGGGCCGGAGGGGCAACCACCGGAGATCTTTACCAAAACGCCGATGGTCAAGAAAGCCAGGGAAGGGGTGATGGAGTTTCTCCTCATCAACCATCCGCTGGATTGCCCGATCTGCGACCAAGGCGGCGAGTGCGATCTTCAAGATCAGGCCATGGCCTATGGCATGGACGGATCAAGGTTCCACGAGAACAAGCGCGCGGTCGAAGACAAATATATCGGGCCGCTTGTGCGGACCAAGATGACCCGCTGCATCCATTGTACGCGCTGTGTACGCTTTACGACGGAGATCGCCGGTATTTCCGATCTTGGCCTGATCGGGCGCGGCGAAGACGCCGAGATCACGACCTATCTTGAAAGCGCGATGTCATCCGAACTTCAGGGGAATGTTATCGACCTTTGCCCTGTCGGCGCGCTGACTTCGAGACCGTATCAGGACAAGGCTCGCCCATGGGAGCTAAACAAAACCGAGAGTATCGATGTGATGGATGCGCTCGGTTCGGCAATCCGGGTCGACACGCGGGGCCGCGAAGTTATGCGGATCATGCCGCGCCTCAACGAAGAGATCAACGAGGAGTGGATCTCGGATAAGACGCGCTTTATCTGGGACGGCCTGCGCGCGCAGCGGCTCGACCGGCCATACATTCGGGATGGTGGGCGGCTGAAAGCCGCCTCATGGCAGGAAGCTTTCGGTGTTATTGCAGACAAGGTGAAGGCAGCCGACGGGACCGCCATCGGTGCGATTGCAGGTGATCTTGCCGGTGTTGAAGAGATGTTTGCGACAAAACACCTGATGGAAGCATTGGGATCTGCAAACACTGATTGTCGCCAGCGCGGCGAAGCGATTGATCCATCGGGCGGACGGGCCGGTTATATCTTCAATCCGACGATTGAAGGCATTGAAGAAGCCGACGCCATATTGATCATCGGTTCGAACCCCCGCTACGAGGCAGCGCTCCTGAATGCACGCATCCGCAAGGCGTGGCGTGCGTCTGATGGCGCGTTGAAAATCGGGCTCATCGGCGAAGCCGCTGATCTCACCTACGAGTATGACTATCTTGGCGCTGGTCCCGAGACACTGAGCGAGCTCGCCTCCGGAAAAGGCGCTTTCTTTAAAACGCTTTCATCGGCTGAGCGTCCGCTGATCCTCGTTGGCGCGGGCGCAACGGCACGGGACGACGGCGCAGCTATCCTTGCAAACGCCGCTGCATTGGCGGACGCATGCGGTGCCGTGAGCGAGGACTGGAACGGATTTGGCCTCGTCCACAACGCTGCATCGATGGTGGGCGGTCTCGATATTGGTTTCGTGCCGGGCGAGGGCGGTTTGTCTGCCTCCGAGATGGCAGGCAAGGTCCAGGTTCTGCTCCTACTGGGCGCTGACGAAATCGACCTTCAACCACACGGCGACGCTTTCAAAATCTATATTGGATCCCATGGCGATCGGGGAGCCCATGCGGCAGACGTCATCCTGCCGGGGGCGGCCTACACTGAGAAATCAGCGATTTATGTGAACACGGAAGGGCGTGCACAGATGGCGGCGCGCGCCGGTTTCCCGCCGGGCGATGCACGCGAAGATTGGGCGATCTTGCGCGCACTTTCAGCGCACCTGGGTAAGACACTTCCGTTCGACACACTCGGAGCGTTGCGCGGTGCCCTCTTTGAAGCCCACCCGCATCTCTCGGTTTTGGGCGATATCGCAGCGGCCGACCCGGCTTCGGTCGCCGCATTGGCCGAGGGTGATAAGGCGATGTCTGGCGGTCCTTTCGAAGGACCTATTGCCGACTATTATCTCACCAATCCGATTGCCCGGGCATCCAAGGTCATGGCCGAGTGTTCGCAGCTTGCAAAAGGCCTGAAAGCGGAGGCGGCAGAGTAATATGGAAACGTTAGGCGCATATCTGCTGACAGCCGCGATTATTATCGGTCAGAGTCTGCTGCTTCTCGTGGGTGTCCTTCTCGCTGTCACCTACTCAACTTATGCTGACCGTAAAATTTGGGCAGCAGTCCAGCTCCGCCGGGGACCGAATGTTGTCGGACCATGGGGGCTCCTTCAAGCTTTCGCGGATGCGCTGAAATTCGTCGTCAAAGAACCGATTATTCCGGCGGGCGCGAACAAAACGGTATTCCTGCTGGCGCCTCTCGTCACGGTGACCCTTGGTCTAGCGGTCTGGTGCGTCATCCCGGTCAATGAGAACTGGGTTATTGCGGATATCAACGTCGGCATTCTGTTCGTTTTTGCGCTGTCGTCGCTTGAAGTCTATGGCGTGATCATGGGCGGATGGGCCTCGAATTCGAAATATCCATTCATGGGCGCGCTGCGGTCCGCCGCTCAGATGATTTCCTACGAAGTCTCTATGGGCTTCGTAATCATTGCGGTTCTGCTTTGTGTCGGTTCACTGAACCTGTCGGCGATTGTGTTGGCACAGCAGAATGGACTCGGAACGATGCTTGGTCTGCCGCCATCGTTCCTCGATTGGCATTTCCTTGCGCTCTTCCCGCTTTTCATCATCTTTTTCGTGTCTCTCCTCGCAGAGACGAACCGCCCGCCATTCGATCTTCCGGAAGCTGAATCGGAACTCGTTGCCGGGTTCATGGTCGAATATTCATCGACCCCTTATGTGATGTTCATGCTTGGCGAATATGCGGCAATCGTCTTCATGTGTGCGTTGACGACGACGCTGTTTCTGGGTGGCTGGCTGCCGCCGGTGGATGTTGCGCCGTTCAACTGGATCCCAGGCGTTGTCTGGTTCTTCCTCAAAGTCTGTCTTGTTTTCTTCTTCGTGTCGCTCGTGAAAGCCTTCGTGCCGCGCTATCGCTACGATCAGTTGATGCGCCTCGGCTGGAAGGTGTTTCTGCCAATCTCACTCTTCATGGTGTTCTTCGTCGCCCTCGTCCTGATGCTGACGGGCTGGGGACCGGGAGCACCTGCCGCTTAACCGAAGGCTTGGAGGCCTTTAAACAATGTCCGGACTGGTTCAGGCTGGTAAATCACTCTTCCTCAAGGAGTTTGTGGGCGCGATCGTTCTGTCCATGCGCTACTTCTTTAAGGCAAAGGCAACAATCAACTACCCTTATGAAAAGGGGGCGATCAGCCCACGATTCCGGGGGGAACATGCCCTTCGCCGATATCCAAATGGCGAAGAACGGTGCATTGCGTGCAAGCTGTGCGAAGCCATCTGCCCAGCACAGGCGATCACCATCGAAGCCGGACCCCGGCGCAATGACGGGACCCGCCGCACGACGCGCTATGACATCGATATGGTGAAGTGCATCTATTGCGGCTTCTGCCAGGAAGCCTGCCCGGTCGATGCAATTGTCGAGGGTCCGAACTTCGAATTTGCGACCGAAACGCGCGAAGAACTCTACTACGACAAGGACAAACTCCTTGAGAACGGAGCGCGCTGGGAGCGCGAGCTCGCCCAGAACATCGCGCTCGACGCGCCTTATCGCTAGGAACCGAACCATGGGACTGCAGGCCTTTTTCTTCTATATGTTTTCGGCAATTACCGTTGGGTCGGCCCTGATGGTTATTTCCGCCCGTAACCCGGTCCATTCGGTCCTTTTTCTGATCCTGGCTTTCTTCAATTCCGCAGCGCTTTTCCTGCTTCTTGGCGCGGAATTCATCGCGATGATCCTGGTGATCGTTTACGTCGGCGCCGTCGCGGTGCTCTTCCTCTTCGTGGTGATGATGCTTGACGTCGACTTCGTCGAGTTACGGCAGGGTTTTTTGAACTACGTACCCGTTGGCGGTTTCGTGGCCGTCGTCCTTCTTGCCGAACTCGTGATCGTTCTCGGGGGGCAGATCGTTGCGCCGGAGGTCCAGGGCACCTTTGGAGCGCCAACACCGGATCTCAATGAGGTCGATAACACGCGAGCGCTCGGCCAGCTTCTTTACACGAAATATGTCTATTTCTTCCAGGCAGCCGGGCTCGTGCTTCTTGTCGCGATGATTGGAGCCATTGTTCTCACGCTCCGCCACAAGGAAGGCATCAAACGCCAGGATATTGCCCGTCAGGTTGCGCGTAACCGCGAAACGGCGATCGAGGTCGTCAAGGTCGAAAGCGGAAAGGGGCTCTGAGAGGTATGGAAATCGGACTATCTCATTACCTGACGCTCGGAGCGATCCTTTTCACGATCGGCGTGTTCGGGATTTTCGTGAACCGGAAGAATGTCATCATCATTCTCATGTCGGTGGAACTCATTCTGCTTGCCGTCAACATCAATCTCGTCGCGTTTTCAGCGCATCTGGGCGACCTCGTCGGGCAGATTTTTGCGCTCTTCATCCTCACCGTCGCTGCCGCCGAGGCAGCCATCGGCCTTGCCATCCTCGTTGCCTTTTATCGCAACCGCGGCTCCATCGCCGTTGAAGACATCAATGCCATGAAAGGCTAAGGGGCCATGTATCACCTGATCGTTTTCCTGCCGCTTCTTGGCTTTCTGATCGCGGGGCTTTTCGGCCGTGTCATCGGCGATAAGGCATCCGAATACATCACAAGCGGTCTTCTCGTCTTGTCAGCGATCCTGTCCTGGGTGGCTTTCATTCAGGTCGGCTTTGGCGAACGCGAAGCTTTTACGGTTCCGGTGCTCAGGTTCATTGAATCGGGTGATTTCATTGCCGATTGGGCGTTCCGTATCGATACCCTGACCGTCGTCATGCTGGTCGTCGTCACCTCCGTATCGTCACTCGTTCATATCTATTCGATCGGTTACATGCACCACGATCCGCACAGATCGCGGTTCTTCGCCTATTTGTCGCTTTTCACATTTGCGATGCTGATGCTGGTGACAGCCGACAACCTCGTTCAGATGTTCTTCGGTTGGGAGGGCGTTGGTCTCGCTTCCTATTTGCTGATCGGTTTTTGGTATCACAAGCCGTCTGCCAATGCGGCGGCCATGAAAGCCTTCATCGTGAACCGTGTTGGCGATTTCGGTTTCGCACTTGGTATCTTCGCAACCTTCTACATTTTTGGCTCCGTCCAATTCGAGACGATCTTTTCGACCGCATCAGGCATGATTGATAGTGAAGGGCAGGTGCTTTCTGGCGAGCCAGTGATCAATGTCATTGGCTATGAGCTTGCCCTCGATACGGCGCTTACAGTCACCTGCCTGCTTCTCTTCATGGGTGCCATGGGGAAATCGGCGCAGTTCATTCTCCACACCTGGCTGCCCGATGCGATGGAAGGACCGACACCGGTTTCCGCTCTCATCCATGCGGCGACAATGGTGACGGCAGGTGTCTTCCTGGTCGCGCGTATGTCGCCGGTCTTTGAGCTCTCTCAAACCGCGCTCATATTCGTTACCTTCATGGGCGCGTTTACGGCGTTGTTCGCAGCTACCGTCGGTCTTGTTCAAAACGATATCAAGCGCGTGATCGCTTACTCAACCTGTTCACAGCTTGGCTACATGTTCGTAGCACTGGGCGTTGGTGCCTATTCTATCGGGATCTTCCACCTCTTTACCCATGCCTTCTTCAAGGCGCTCCTTTTCCTTGGGGCCGGTTCTGTCATCCACGCCGTTTCTGACGAACAGGACATGCGGAAAATGGGCGGTCTCGCAAAGCACATTCCAATTACCTATTGGATGATGCTGATCGGCACGCTTGCGCTCACGGGTGTGGGCTTGCCGGGGCTTTATATCGGAACCGCCGGTTTCTTCTCCAAGGATGCGATTATCGAGGCTGCCTACGCCGTCGGCTACAACGAGGACGGCATATACCAAAACTCAGCGGCGTGGTTTGCCTTTGCCGCAACAGTGACGGCCGCTCTTCTGACGAGTTTCTATTCGTGGCGTTTGATCTTCATGACATTCCACGGGAAACCGCGTGCTCCGGCTTCCGTCATGAGCCATGTCCATGAATCGCCACCGGTCATGACAGTGCCTCTGCTTATTCTTGCGGTCGGCTCGGTTTTCGCAGGCATGGTGTTCTATGACAGCTTCGTTTACCACGGCTACGGCGCTTTCTGGAAAGATGCGCTTTTCACAGCACCAAACAATCATGTAATGCACGACTTCCATGATGTTCCGTTCATCGTAAAATCGGCTGCAACGATCATGATGGTGATCGGTCTCGGGCTTGCCTATTGGTTCTACATTGCCCGACCGGAGCTTCCAAAACAGGTCGCGGAGGCGCAGCCGCAGCTCTACAAATTTCTGCTCAACAAGTGGTACATCGACGAACTCTACGACTTCCTGTTCGTACGTCCCGCCATGTGGATCGGGCGGTTCTTCTGGAAACGCGGTGACGGCTGGCTGATCGACGGCTTCGGTCCGGACGGGATATCCGCGCGTGTCCTCGACATGACCAACCGGATCGTGAAGTTGCAGTCAGGATTCATCTACCACTACGCGTTTGCCATGATGATCGGGGTCGCGCTCCTCGTCACCTGGTCGATGTTCTAAGGCGGTTACGGGGGCTTCAGGTAAACGTCATGTCTTTTCCGATTTTGTCCACGGTCACCTTTCTGCCGCTGATCGGCGTCATCATGGTGCTGATCGTTCGTGGTGATGATGCGATTGCAAGGCAGAACATCCGCTTCATCGCGTTGATTACGACCGTCGTTACATTCCTTCTCTCTCTTGGCATCTGGCTCAATTTCGATCCGTCAAACCCGGGTTTCCAGATGGTTGAGGAGACAGCCTGGCTCGGCAATTCGATCGGCTATCGTATGGGGGTCGACGGGATCTCCATGCTCTTCGTCATTCTGACGACCTTCCTCATGCCGTTCTGCATTCTTGCAAGCTGGGAAGCCGTGACGACGCGCGTCAAGGAATACATGATCGCGTTCCTTGTGCTCGAGACATTGATGATCGGTGTCTTTTGCGCTCTCGACCTTGTCCTTTTCTATGTGTTCTTCGAGGCTGGTCTCATCCCGATGTTCATCATTATCGGGGTCTGGGGTGGCAAACGCCGGATCTACGCGTCGTTCAAGTTCTTCCTTTACACGCTGCTTGGCTCCGTTCTCATGCTGCTTGCCATCATGGCGATGTACTGGGAGGCCGGAACCACCGACATCCGCGAACTTCTGGCGCACGATTTCCCGGCCAATATGCAGACCTGGCTGTGGCTTGCCTTCTTCGCATCCTTTGCCGTCAAGATGCCGATGTGGCCTGTCCACACCTGGCTTCCGGACGCGCACGTCGAAGCGCCGACTGCGGGCTCTGTCATTCTTGCCGGTATCCTTTTGAAGCTCGGTGGATATGGCTTCTTGCGCTTCTCGTTGCCAATGTTCCCGCTTGCATCCGACGATTTTGCGCCGCTCGTATTCGCGCTTTCGGTGATTGCGATCGTGTACACATCGCTCGTGGCGCTCATGCAGGAGGATATCAAGAAACTGATCGCTTATTCGTCGGTCGCGCATATGGGCTATGTGACAATGGGCATATTCGCGGCGAATGAGCAGGGCATTCAGGGCGGGATCTTCCAAATGCTCTCGCACGGCCTTGTTTCCGGCGCGCTCTTCCTGTGTGTCGGCGTGATCTATGATCGCATGCACACCCGTGAAATCGCTGCCTATGGTGGCCTTGTGAACCGAATGCCGTTTTATGCGGTCGCCTTTATGATCTTCACGATGGCGAATGTGGGCCTTCCTGGAACCAGCGGTTTCGTTGGCGAGTTTCTCACTTTGATGGGGGCTTTCAAGGCGAACACCTGGGTTGCCGTGCTTGCAACGACCGGGGTGATCCTGTCGGCGGCC
>JBCDCU010000067.1:0-13173 GCA_039181265.1 Pseudomonadota bacterium
CTAAGTCGTCCTGAATGGACCAAACACTTGTTTTCATTCTGGGCGACCAGCTCTCCCAAACGCTGTCATCATTGAAGGCCGCAGATCGCGCGACTGCGCGCATTCTCATGGTCGAAGTGATGGAGGAGGCGACCTATGTCGCCCACCACAAGAAAAAGATTGCCTTCCTGTTTTCCGCGATGCGCCATTTTGCTGCTGAACTGGAGGCGGACGGCTGGACGGTCGACTATGTCCGCCTTGACGATCCTCAAAACAGCGGTTCGTTTTCGAGTGAACTCGACCGCGCAATCGAGCGGCATCGACCATCGCGCATCCTGATCACTGAACCGGGTGAATGGCGGGTGCTTGAGGCTGTCCGGAGCTTTGAAGATGATTTTGGGGTTCCGGTGGAAATCCTCGACGACACCCGCTTCATTGCAACGCATGGGGAGTTCGAAGACTGGGCGGATGGCCGCAAGCAGCTGCGCATGGAATATTTCTATCGCGATATGCGCCGAAAAACCGGACTTCTGATGAGCGGCGAGGAACCGGAAGGCGGCAAGTGGAATTTCGATGCTGAAAACCGCAAGCCCGCGAGCGGCGATCTCTTCATGCCGGAGGTGTGCCGAACTGAGCCCGACGAAATCACCCGCGAGGTTATCGACCTTGTTGCTGCGCGCTTTCCCGATCACTTTGGAGATCTCGAGCCGTTCTGGTTCGCGGTTACCGCAAACGACGCGGAAAAAGCGCTCGACCATTTTCTGGACGTCGCATTGGCTCGGTTCGGCGACTACCAGGACGCAATGCTGACCGGCGAGCCGTTTCTCTATCACTCGCTCCTTTCGCTTTACATCAATGCCGGTCTCCTCGACCCGCTTCATGTCTGTCGGCGGGTGGAAGCTGCTTATTATGCAGGCGATGCACCGCTTAATGCGGTGGAGGGATTCATCCGCCAGATCATCGGGTGGCGCGAATATGTCCGCGGAATCTATTGGCTCAAAATGCCGGGTTACGTGTCGGAGAATTTCTTCGAGAATACGAGATCGCTTCCCTCATTTTATTGGACCGCTGAGACGGATATGGCGTGTCTTCGGGCTGCGATTGGGCAAACGAAAACGGAAGCCTACGCGCACCATATCCAGCGTCTCATGGTGACCGGCAATTTCGCGCTCCTCGCCGGGATTGATCCGCACGAGGTCCATGAATGGTATCTCGCGGTATACGCCGATGCCTATGAATGGGTTGAACTGCCAAACACACTCGGCATGAGCCAGTTCGCCGATGGCGGTTTACTTGGATCGAAGCCGTATGCTGCAAGTGGCAATTACATCAACAAGATGTCCGATTATTGCGGCAATTGCGTTTATGATGTGAAGAAGAAAACCGGTGAGGCCGCCTGCCCGTTCAATGCGCTTTACTGGGATTTCCTTGTCCGTAATGAGGAGAAGCTCAAAGGCAATCACCGGCTGGGTCAGGTCTACCGGACCTGGCACAAAATGGGCGATGACAAGAAGGCTGAATACCGGGCGAGTGCCGCCCGTTTTCTCGCTGATCTAAAATAGGGCGATCAGCCGAGACCGAGGGTCCTGACAAGATCGGGGATTTTCTTCTTGAGTTTGAAGAAACCACGTGTGGCATGCGGCCAGCTCAAAACGTCATAGTCCCGCATCACAGTCAGGAGCGTGATGCCCGCTTCGGCCAAAAGCGGTTTGGCTTCCTCGAGTTTCGACCGTACAGGGCCTTGCGGGGTATAGGCTGTAACAAGCGTGGTCAGATCGAGTTCGCGGGCGAAATCGACTAGCGTAGGCCCCCAATCGTTTCGGGCATCAGGTATTCGCGCCTTATCGGTTCTAGCGTCGAGATTGAAGTGGATTTCGCAACGCCTCACGGCATCTTCGAGAACATCAGCCGAAAAGTTCTCTGCAAGCGCGCCGGTTTCGAAAGGCGACCGGGCATCGCTTGCTGAAAGACTGAGTATACTTTTCGGCGCGCCTGGAAGAGGGAGCGTTTCCGGGCTGCAATCTTCTTCCGTGATAATCAGCCCGTAGGACAGATCGTCAGGGATAGTGTCGCGCGGTCGAAGAGGCACCTGCGGGTAATCCACGTCTTCAGAAAGCGGGAGAGCATCGCCAACAAGACCGACCGGTGAAAACCGGCCATCGGTGTAGGTCTCAATGTTCGATTTGCGCGCGAGATAGTGCTTTCCCTTTGTGTGAAGCCCTGCGACCCAGCGCCATGAGAGCGTGTTTGATGCTGGATCACCATCGAGAAGATGGCGGTAGAAGAAGTCAGCCCCGAGCTGCCACGGTAGGCGCAGCGTGAAGATCCAGATACTCGCAAACCACATGCGGGCATGATTGTGGAGATAGCCGGTCTCAATAAGTTCGCTCGCCCAAGCGTCGAAACAATCAATCCCGGTCTTGCCGTCGATTGCGGTCTCGTGACGGTCCCTGAGATCAGTGCTGTGATCGAGGTCTTCGATGAGGCGCTGAACATTAGAGCGATAGGCCTGCCAGATCCCCGGGCGTTGTTCCAGGAATCCTTTGAAATAGGCGCGCCAGAAGACTTCCTGGATAAACTTTTCTGCCGATGACAGCGAGTGTCGGGCGAGTGTTTCGCGCACGACGTCTTCTTCAAGAAGAAGCCGATGACGAATGTAAGGTGAGAGGCAGGAAATGTTCGAGCGGTTTTCCGGACCAAAATCATAGTTCCGCGTGGATGCATAGGCGCGGCCCGCGCGCGGGAGAAAAGCCTTCAACCGTTCGCGGGCGTTTGTTTGATTGCCGCTCCAGGATACAGATTCGCTCTTGTTTTCAAGAAAGCTCAGTTGCGTCATTTCGAGCGTTTTCCCTTCGAATCGTTGCGGCAGCGGTCAGAACAGAACCGGACGTCCTCCCAGACCCTTTCCCATTTCTTCCGCCAGGAAAAAGGCCGACCGCATTGCGCGCAAATTTTGCTCGGAAGATCACCTTTCTTTCTCATCTTCATTGGGTGTCCTCCGGCTCAAGGCCAAGATCCAGTTGTTTCTGCGCGTTCTTTTTGGACGATGATTTGTCTCGCCCCCGCATCGGGACACCACTCTTCCGACTGCCATGTTTGTTTTGAATGGCGTTTGCCTTGTCGCGAAACGCTCCGCCCGAGCGTACCGACCAGATTTTCTGCCGGGCTTCCTTGGCAGCGGCGAGGTGATCGATGATCGGAAAAGGATAGCCTTTGCCGAGAACGGACCCGGCATTGTCCGCCTTCCACGGTTCGTGGACGTAGCGGTGGTCAATGTCGTTGAGTTCCGGCACCCATCGCCGCACAAAGAGGGCATCGGGATCCTGGTCGTGTCCCTGCTTCACCGGGTTATAGATCCGGATTGTGTTGATGCCGGTTGTCCCTGATTGCATCTGAACCTGCGGCCAGTGGATGCCCGGCTCGTAATCGGTGAACTGCCGCGCGAGGTGTTCGCCGGGTTTTCGCCAGTCGAGCCACAAATGATAGCTTGCGACCGCCATCACCATGGCCCGCATCCGGAAATTGAGCCAACCCGTCGCATTGAGATAGCGCATACAGGCATCAACGAAGGGAAGCCCTGTTTCGCCGGCCATCCATGCCGCGAGCTTTGCTTCATCAGGCTCGCCTGACCTGAGGCCGTCATAGGAAGGGTGCAGGTTTCGGAATTCAAGGCGCGGCTCGTCTTCGAGTTTTTGAATGAAATGACAGTGCCAGTGAAGTCGTCCTGAAAACGACGTCAGCGACCCGCGCCAGCCGCCGGTGCTGCCGCGCGGTTGGGCTTTAAGCTCCCTTTGCCGGTTCCAAGTGATCTGGGCAGCTTCGCGCATGGAGAGGCAGCCCCATGCGAGATAGGGGGAGATGCGAGAGCAGGAAGCAGCGCCGGCTAGTGGGCTCGACATCTCCTTGCGATACTGTTCGCCGCGCTCATGGAGAAAAGTATGAAGGCGCTCGATTGCGTGTTCTCGTCCGCCGCGTTGCCGTGCGGGGCAGGGATCGGGTTGAAGGCCGAGATCATGCGCGGACGGGATAGCACCCGGTTCAAAGCCGGATAAAGGTTGGAGTTGGGGTATCCGGGTGACCGGCTCACCCATATAAGCATCCCAAGCCTTCGCCCATCCGTTTCGGGATTTCAGCCGCCGTTGCGTCCCGTTCTGTTGGATCTCATGCCAGGGGATGTTGCGTTCCCGGCACCAGGTCTTGACCGCCTTATCACGTTCGAACGTCCAGAGATTGCCGGTCTCTTCATGCGACCAGAGCGCCTTGATGCCGATCGTGTCGCGAATGTTGTCAAAGGTGGCGAGGACATCGCCACGACGGACAATGAGCGCTTGCCCGCATTTATGGAGCCGTTCCCGCAGATCCTTCAAAGCTTCTTCGACGAAGGCCCATTGCCGTGCAGACAGATCCGGCTGTTGCCAGAGTTCGTCCTCCACCACGAAGAGCGGCAGAACGGGGCCATCATCGCTGGCGCGTGCAAGAACGCGATGATCCTCAACGCGGAGGTCGCGTTTGAACCAGACGAGATTGACTGGGCTGGTTGTCTGTGCCGTGGGTTTTGTCATGGCGGCTTATCTAGCTTGCGCACAACGTTTTTGAAGGCCACGCAATGATGACCAGGAAACCCTGCGCGCAAATGCCATAGGGGGAGTTGCCCCCATTGCCCGCCGCCATTACCCTTCACGATCCAATATTTCCGCAAACGAAGGTGACATCGCGTTGCGGAAGTGGGTTCATCATTGAACGGTGGGGGAATAAGACGCGATGAAAACCGATTATCTCCATGACGAGATGGTGCAATGGCGCCGGGATTTTCACGCTCACCCCGAATTGGGATTTCAGGAAGAACGGACTTCCGCCCGTGTTGCCGAGCTCCTCACAATCTTTGGGCTTGAGGTCCATCGTGGTGTTGGCGGAACGGGGGTCGTCGGCGTTCTTCAAAAGGGCAATGCCACACGGTCGATTGGCCTCAGGGCTGATATGGATGCACTGCCAATCCACGAAGCGACTGATCTCCCTTACCGGTCCAACAATGATGGCGTGATGCATGCCTGCGGTCATGACGGGCACACAACGATGCTCCTCGGCGCGGCGCGTTATCTTTCTGAACGGGGTACGTTCCAGGGGCGGGCCGTCTTCATTTTCCAGCCGAATGAGGAACATGGCCTTGGGGCTGCGAGAATGATCGAAGACGGTCTTTTTGAGCGTTTCGACGTCGATGATGTGTACGGCATGCATAATATTCCGGGCATGCCAGTTGGCCACTTCGCCACGCGCTCCGGTCCGATGACGGCGTCTGAGAGCCTGTTCGAGATTGCCATTGAAGGCCGTGGTGGCCACGCCGCGATGCCGCATATGGGGGTTGATGCAATTCTTGTCGGCTCCGCGATCGCGACCGCGCTCCAGACGATCGTCGCCCGCAAACTGGATCCGGCTGAAAGCGGTGTCGTATCCGTGACGGAATTCATAACCGACGGTAAGCGCAACGTTCTACCCGGCAACGCGACACTAAAAGGCGATGCGCGGGCTTTGACACCGACGACGAACCATCTGATCGAAAATCGAATGAGGGAAATCTCTGAAAGCGTGGCCGTTGCCCATGGCGCGAAAGCGTCGGTCACCTACGAAACGATCTTTCCGCCGACAATCAATAAACCCGAGGCGAGTGCGCGTGCGGTGACAGCGGCTGAGATGGTTTTCGGTCGAGAAAACGTTGATGGCGACTGCCCGCCGAAACTCTTTTCAGAAGACTTTGCTCATCTTGCCAATGCGAGGCCGGGCGCCTTCGTACTGACGGGTAATGGCACCGAGGGTTGTCATGCCCGACCGCTTCATTCAGCCGACTATGACTTCAACGATGAAGCGCTTGTGCCCGGCGCTTCTTTCTGGGCGGCTTTGGTCGAGCAGGAATTGTCTGGAAAGGAAGCGTGATGTTCGAAAAGCGCATGGCGGCCTTTTCCGAAGCTTTGGACAAAGCGGGGGTCGATCTTGCTGTTATCACGGATGACGACGCCGTCTACTATCTATGCGGATATTACGGTTACCTCCATATGGATTTCGGCAGGCCGACGCTTCTGATCGTCAGGCGGGATGGCAAGAGCCTCCTTATTACGCCGGAAATGGAAGTGGAAATGGCCGAAGAGATGGCTTCGGTCGATCGGATTTCCGTTTGGAATGATGGGGCAGGGGATGAATGGCGTGCGGATGTTCCCGAAGCTCTCATCGGTGCGCACCGGATCGGCTTCGAACCGGATGCGATGCCGCCCTTGGTGCGGGCCTTTATCGAAAGCGTCGTTGAACCGGACACGCTCACCGATGTTACGCCCATTCTCTCGAAAATGCGGATGGTGAAGGCGCCGGAAGAATTGCAGCTTGCCCGTCATGCGGGTGCTGTTGCGATGGCAATGCTGGAAGCGGGCCGCGCGGCAATCGGTGATGGCGTCGCGGAATATGAGGTGGCGCTCGCGGCGGCAGCGGGCGGGACTCGGAAGGCGGCAGAGCTCTTGAGCGATCACTACGACGACCGCCAGATGTCGCCGAACACCCACTTCTTGCAGATCATGGCGTCGGGGCCCGAGATCACCAAAGCCCATCACCGCGCCTCGACCCGCATCATGCGGAGTGGTGAGCCGGTATTCTTGTGTTTTTGCGGCATGACCAATTTCCATCGCTTCAAGCTTGGCTTCGATCGGACGTTCTTCATCGGTGAAGTGAAGGATGAACGTATGGCTCAAATGTACGAGGCTGCTGTTGCCAGTCAGAAAGCGGCCTTAGGTGTTCTTGGCCCGGGTGTCGCAGCCGAGGAGGTTCATGCGGCCTATGCGGAAGTCATCCAGGACGCGGGCTATGATTATCCCTTTCGGTGCGGACGGGCGACGGGGTACAGTTTCCTCGAGAGTCCCCAGCTCGTAGCAGGCGACACAACAATTCTTGAGCCAGGCATGGTGTTCGCGGTCGATGGATGTGTCAACGAACCCGGTTTTTTCCGGGCTCAGGTGGGTGACAGTTTCATCATTACCGAGGATGGGTACGAGCAGATAACCCACCATCCGAAAACGCTGTCGGAGATGATCGTCTGACCGTCCTGTTGATCATGATCTGAGATCGAAACAGAACTCACCCAGCACTCTTGTTCAGGACGTAGAGATAGGCGGCAACAGATCCTGTATCGATCGAAACGTTCACCTGAACCCGCCGATATCCGTCTCCTTCGAAGGCGTCGAGCCGGTCCCAATGCTCCGGCAGATCATCCGATTGAAAGAGATGCACCTGGACCGCGTCTCCTTCAGGGTCGAGATGAAGACCTGGATAGCCGTGTTCGGCACCCCAGCCTGCTTCCTCAAGATGGCCGTAAACAAAACCGCTCAGCCATTGTCCGGCAAGATCCGCCAATTGGTGATGGTTGACCCGCCCTGGCGCAAGCGTTCCATAGGTTGCAAGGCGGTATTGCGGATCATCTGCGGTCGTGGACATGGCTGGCTCGTCGTTCGGAGATCGTCTTCGCAGAGCTCTTAAGCGATGGGTTTGCGCCGTCAAGGGACCAGTATTCATCGGGCAGTCTCTTGGCAGCCAAGAATGCTGTCGTACTCCTGATGCGCTGACAGGCCCATAATCGTGTGCTTCAAATAGGTACTTTGACTGAAAAGCAGGCGTGTTGCCCATTTCTGCGGCATCTCACCGTTCGAATTGATTAATAACACCTTAAACTAGCCCATATTCCTGCTGGCACAGAAACTGCATCCTAACGCACCGTACGAAATTTCACGCATGGCGGAATGCCGCTGGGGCGAGACGCCGTGCGATGATTCGTGAATGCAGGGAGAAAACAAGAAAATGAGTTCAAATCCGTTCAAACCGAGCCGCCGCGACATCCTGAAGTCGAGCGCCAACGTTCTCGCAGCCGGTGCGCTGATGTCCGTCTTGCCGGATCTGGCGAACGCTAATGGGAACGTCACGGTCGGCTTCATCTATGTCGGACCGCGCCAGGACTTCGGTTGGAACCAGGCCCATTGGGATGCTGCGAAAAAAGTAGCGGCGATTGATGGCATCAAAGTTGTCGAACAGGAAAACGTGCCGGAGACGGCGGAAGTCGAAAAGGTCATGGAAAGCATGATCGAACTCGACGGTGCGAAGGTGATTTTCGGAACATCGTTCGGCTACTGGAAGCACATTCTGAAAATGGCCGAGAAATATCCCGACGTGCTCTTCACCCATATCGGTGCGATCTGGAAAGAAGGTGATCCGAAGAACGTGATCGGCTATCGCGGTTACACGGAAGAGCCGCATTACCTCTGCGGTATGGCGGCAGCGCGCATGTCTAAGACGGGCAAGCTCGGCTTTATCGGGTCGAAACCGCTCTACTTCATCTACAACAACTGCAACGCCTTTGTGCTGGGTGCCAAATCGGTCAACCCGGACATCACCTGCAATGTGGTGATTACCGGCGAATGGAATAATCCGGTCAAGGAAGCCGAGACCACCAACAGCCTGATTGACCAGGGATGCGATGTGATTGTTGCGAATGTCGACAGTCCGAAGGTCTCGATCGAAACCTGCGAACGGCGCGGCGTATTTTCCTGCGGTTACCATTCCGATCTGTCATCGCTCGCACCGAAGGGCTTTCTCACCGGTGCTGAATGGAACTGGGCGTCGGGTGTTGAATTCGTGAAAGCCTTCACGGAAGGCAAGCCCTACCCGAATTTGAAGCGCGGCGGCTTCCGCGAAGACATGGTGGCCCTCAGCCCGTTTGGTGAAGCTGTTCCGGAAGAGGTTCGCAAGGAAGTCCTCGCGGCCAAGCAGGGCTTCATTGACGATACGCTCCAGATCTACACCGGTCCTCTCAAAGACAATGAGGGCAACGTCGTCTTGAAAGAGGGTGAGGTCAAAGCGAATTCCGACGTACCGTTCAAGCTCGGCGTCAAATTCTGGGTCGATGGCATCATCGGCTAGGGAATGCCGGAATAGATAATGCTGCGTTCATCGCTCTACGAACTTCTGGAGGCGGTGGTCCTGACGACCGCCGCCTTCGCACTGACGCTGATCCTCTTCGGCGCGTTCGTCGCCTATTTCGGCCATAACCCGCTCGACGTCTATTACGTTCTTTACCTCGGCTCGTTTGCGCGTTCGATCTCGATCGAAAACACGCTGACACAAGCCGCACCCCTTATGCTGACTGCGCTGTGCACGGCCATTCCAGCCCGTGCCGGGCTTCTCGTCATTGGCGGTGAAGGTGCTCTTGTGGTCGGTGGTATTGCCACTGTCCTTGTCGGCGTTCACCTCGCTGGTTTTCCTTTTGCGCTTGGCATCCTGATCATGATGCTTGCGGGAGCCCTTGCGGGCGGCCTCTGGATCGGGGCTGCCGGTGCGCTCCGGCAATATCGCGGTGTCAACGAGACCATATCGACGCTGCTTCTCAACTACATCGCGATCGCCATTTTGAACCACCTCATTTCCGGGCCGATCCGCGACTACGATCAGGTGTTGAGAACCGCAAGCTGGAGCATTCCGGAAACGCTGATGGTTGGCGTGCTACCCGGTTTCGATGTCCACTGGGGCCTTGTTGTAGGCATTGTCCTTTGTCAGCTCCTCTACGTCGCGATGCGGCAGACCACATTCGGTTTCGGCGTTGATATTCTTGGTGGCAATGAGCGTGCGGCGCAGCTTGCCGGTCTTCCGATCAACCGCATGGTTCTGATCTGCTGCTTCATCGGAGGCGCGGCAGCAGGGCTTGCAGGTACAATGGAAGTCGTCGCCGTTCATGGTTTTGCGAGCGACTCCCTCGTTGTCGGCTTCGGATATGCGGGGATCCTGATCGCTTTTCTTGCGCGCCACAATCCGATGGCGATCATTCTGGTTGCCATTCTTCTCGGCGGGATCTCGGCAAGCGGCGGGCTCTTGCAGCGCCGCTTCGATTTGCCAGATGCGACGACCGCAGTTCTTCAGGGGATCCTGTTCATGATGGTGCTTGCCTCAAACACGGCCTATGGCCGCCTCAATTTCCTGCGCCCAAAAGGAATCTGACACGATGGCAGATACAGGTGATCTCGGCTGGTGGGGTGTGGCAATTGCGGTTGCTGGCGGCGCGATCCGCGTCTCAACCCCTTATCTTTTTGTCAGCCTTGGCGAGACGCTGACGGAGAAGAGCGGGCGGGTCAATCTTGGTCTCGAGGGTATCCTCGTCATGGGTGCAATGACCGGTTATGCGATTGCTGTCATTACCGGCGAACCATGGCTTGGCGTTCTCGCAGCCGGATGTGCTGGTGCCGGGCTTGCCCTTATTCACGCACTGATCTGCAATCTGCCGCGTGTAAATGACATTGCAGTCGGGATTTCACTCTTCATTTTCGGAACCGGCCTTGCTTTCTTCTTGGGTAAGGCCTTCATCAATCCCAGTGCGCCTCGGCTCCCCCACCTCGAACTTGGCTGGTGGAGTTCATCGCCGCAAGTCCAGGTGGCGCTTCAAATCAATGTCCTCTTCCTGCTCGGCGTTGCGCTTGCTTTCTTCCTCGCATGGGCACTCAAGAACACCCGGTGGGGCCTCATATTGCGCACGGTCGGCGACAGTACAGAGGCCGCAAACGCGCTTGGCTACAACGTCAATCTTGTTCGTACGTTAGGCACGGTCGCGGGAGGCTTCTTGTCAGGTGTTGGCGGCTCTTTCCTGTCGCTTTATTTTCCGGGGACCTGGAATGAGGGCCTTTCCAGCGGTCAGGGTTTGATGGCAATCGCGCTCGTGATTTTTGCCCGCTGGAATCCGCTCTATTGCTTCTACGTATCGCTTCTTTTCGGCGGGGCGACGGCCCTCGGTCCCGCGCTGCAAACCGTCGGCATTACATCTAATTATTACCTCTATGGTGCCGCTCCTTACTTCCTCACACTCGCGCTTCTCATCTATTCTTCGTCGAAGAAAACGAGCCTTGAAGGTGCACCCGGGGAGGTCTCGATCAACCGATGAACACGACGCCCCCGAAAATCGAAATCGTTGGAATGACCAAGCGTTTCGGTCGGCTGACCGCGCTCGACGATGTTTCTCTGCGCTTCGAGCCCGGCTGTTTCCATGCGCTTCTTGGCGAGAACGGGGCTGGAAAAAGTACGCTTGTCAAATGTCTGATGGGCACCTACCGCGCCGACCAAGGCAGTGTTCTGATTAACGACAAGGAACAGGAGATCGCAAGTCCAAGGGATGCCAAGAAGTTCGGCCTCGGCATGGTCTACCAGCACTTTACCCTTGTTCCGAGCATGAGCGTTGCCGAAAATCTGATCCTTACCGATCAGCCGGTCCCGGCCATTGTGCCCTGGCGCGAAACACTCGATCGGCTTGATGCGTTTATGGCTGATATGCCGTTCCGCCTCGAGCTTGATAAACCGATTTCAAGCCTTGCCGCAGGTGAAAAACAGAAGCTCGAAATCCTGAAGCAGCTTTATATCGGCAGCCGATTCCTGATCCTCGATGAGCCAACCAGTGTGCTGACGCCAGACGAAGCGGATCAGATCCTCGGTCATATGCGCACATTATCCGATGCCGGGGATATCTCGATTGTTCTCATCACTCATAAGCTGCGCGAGGTTGAAGCCTATGCCCGGGAAGTCTCGGTCTTACGGGGAGGGGAATTCGCAGGCGGCGGAACTATTAAGACGGTATCACGGGGCGACATGGTCCGGATGATGATCGGACGGGAAAGCGTGTCCCCGCCTGCATCGCGTGAGAAGGGCGGCAATCAAGCAATCGGCCTTGAAATCAAGGGCCTCAAAGTCCTCGATGACCACGGGCTCGGTGCGGTGAACACCATTGATCTCGCGGTTCGCAAAGGCGAGATCCTCGGTGTCGCCGGTGTTTCCGGCAATGGCCAGACCGAGCTTCTCGAAACCCTCGCCGGTCAACGCGATGCCGAGGACGGCACGATCCTGATCGAAGACAAGACTTACAATCGCACACGGCGCGAAATGCGCGATTATAAAGTCCACATTCTGCCTGAGGCGCCGCTGCAAAACGGTTGCGTGCGTGAATTGTCGGTGGCGGCCAATCTCGCCATCCGGAATTTCGATGAGGGCAAGAACACGCTCGCCGGTATCTTCGTGAACCGGTCCCGGCTTGCAAAACAGGCGGTCTCTCTCATTGAGCGCTTCCGTATCAAGACCCAAAGCCCGCAAGCGCGCATCGAAACTCTATCCGGCGGAAATGTGCAACGCACGGTGCTCGCTCGAGAACTCGCCGAGGGCGTCGAGGTTTTGATTGTCCAGAACCCCTGTTTCGGGCTTGATCTTGATGCGGTTTCCGAGACGCGCAACCGGATCATGAAGGCGCGCAACGAGGGCGCGGCTGTTCTCCTGATCAGCGAGGATCTTGATGAGATACTGGAACTCTCAGACCGCATTGCCGTGATGTTCGAAGGCGAGATCACGCACAACACGACGCGCGACGAGGCAGACATCCATACACTCGGCCATTTCATGGCAAGCCATGAGTGAGACCAAGTTGGTCTCGTCTTTCGCAGAGCGTGTGTTTCACGAAAATCTGCTGATGAAACAGCATTAAACGGTGTTTTTTAGCACTTTGCAGTGTGACCTCATGCGCTAAGCCTTCCCCAAAAGACGAATTCGGTTCAGAATTCGGTGAGTATTGGGAAGGGAATACCACCATGGGTGATAACAGCATCAACAATCAGGTCCGGATTCAGGTCCAGACCGATGTGGGTCTGAATGTCCAGGGCGTCGACGTCAATCCGATGTCCGCGCAGGTTGGAAGCGCTAACGACGCACCAAGCGTACCTGACAACAACAACCGGGGTTGGGCTGATGGCGTTAAGCAGAGCATTTCAGATTTCTTCAGCCGAATGAGCGTCAAGTTCGATACCAAAATGGCGGAGATTTCCGACAAGTTGGGAGCCAAAGGTGACAGCTTCAAGCAGACCAAACTCGGCAGCATTGGATTCAAGCTCTCGCACATTCGCTCATCAGCTGACGAAAAGCGTGAAGCAAGGCGCGAGCGCAAGGAAATGTTCCAGCAGCGCGAAAATGCCCGTCTTGATCGGGCCGACAAACGCGAAGTGGGCGAACTGCCTAAAACCAGCTTGAAATCAAGAACCGGCGGTATCCAGCAATTGTTCAAACCGGACGCGTCGCCGAAGTCTAGAGCCCATGTTAGCGTCAAGCTTGGTCAATTTCTGAGCGACATAAAGGCGGAAGTTCAGGAGAGCA
>JBCDCU010000068.1:0-13166 GCA_039181265.1 Pseudomonadota bacterium
CGCAACGCAATCTCGCCTGATGCGCTAGTGATCTGGCATCTCGTGGGTGTTTTGATAATCCTCGTCCCGGGAGGACTGGCGATCCAGTCCGGCTTGCCTGGACCGTTGCAGGTTTTCAAAGATCACCCGACATCCGAGGTGATGTTCGACTGGCCGATGGTGATGGCGCTCAGCCTCGTAGTTCCAGCCTTTCTGCTCCTCAACATTTTCGCGGCATTCGCTGCGCTACGCGCTCGTCATTCCAAAACGCTGAGAAAGGAAACTCTATCATGAGCCAACTAAGCATATTGGTGGCCGGCGCCACTGGCCAAATCGGATCTCACGTCATTCCCATTTTACTTGCGAAGGGTCACAAAGTGCGTGCGCTGGTGCGTCGGGCAGACGACACGATCCATGGTGTTCCGGACGGCATGATCGAATATGCCGTCGGTTCGCTGGATGACAAAGACAGTCTCATCCGCGCCCTCAAAGGCATCCATACGGTGGTGTCCTCGGCGAACGCAATCATTCCATCTGGAAAAACCATGTCTGTCAGGGCAATTAGCGAGACAGGATACGATAACTTTGTTTCTGCGGCGGAAGCAGCGGGCGTGCGCCACTGGATTCAATCTTCGGTTCCTGCCGTTAGTCCTGAATTCGATGCAACCGTGCCAGAACTAGCCGGAAAGCGTATCATCGAAGCCCGGCTCGAACGCTCAACGATTGCTCACACGATTGTCCGAAATCCCGCCTTCATGGACGTTTGGATGGTAATGACAGGCGCGGGAAAGAATGCAGCGAATAACCACCCTCACGCGACAACGGGACGACCCTACGGCTTTATGAAGATGTGGCTTTCCTTGACAGGCGATCTTGTCGCAAAACGCGGAATTCTGCTCGCCCCTGGTGGTCGCGGTCATGGATCGCCGTTCATAGCGGTTGAGGACGTTGCCAATTTGATGGCCGGTGTCGTTGGCAAACAATCTGCTTATAACCGCACGCTTGAAAGCGGAGGTCCTGAATGGGTGACCTGGGGAGAGGTCGCTGAGCTGATGCAGAAGAAAACGGGACGCAAAATTCGGGTTATCCCGATGCCTGGATGGTTTGCAAATGTCGGGTCAAAACTCATGAAGCCGATCTGGCCGTCTGCATCCAATGTCCTGGCACTCGTCAAACTTGTCGCCACTCATCAGCCCGATTGGCGGAGCGCTCCGATCGTTAGTGAATTCGATCTGCCCAAACAAATGAGTCTTTCCGAATATCTCGACCGACACTGGTCCCCTGCAAAATGATCGAGACATAGCGTGCAGTGAAATCAAGGACGGGCTATGGAGCCTCGCATTCAGGAATTGCCCTGTTCTATGAGGGGGAATTTTTGGAGCGTATCGGCTCATAACAGTCCCGCCGGGCCCGACGGGCTGGATGGTTATGATGATTTGAAATCCTGGTCTTCAACGCGGCCATACTCATAACAAGCTCTGAGAATTACGCAAATGCTGAAAATCTGCACACGCTCTCAGGTGCCTCTGCCAATCCGCCGCCTATCCAAAATCTCACGGAAACAAGTGCGGGAGAGCGATTATGGGCAAGCTTGGCGGAATTCTGTTGATAGTTCTGATTGGTGCGATCTGCTTGATCCCGGCGAGCTATTACATCTATGCCGGAACCTATGGTCTCAATGTCGGTCTGAAACGCGGCGGGACAATCTGGAAAACTGTTCCGGACAATTTCGGCAACGTGTCGCCCGCTATGAAGCTTGCGCTTCAGGAGCAAATCCCGTTCGCCAAGTCTGGAAAATTTGCCTGGATGCAGGTTTCAACGGGCGTGGAAATCGGTGAATTGCCAGTTCAGGTCGGAGCGATCGAAGTCGACCGTATCCTGCTCACGCGTTTGGATCCCGCCCGCACAAGCTTTGAGGTCAAGACCGACGTGACCGGCAGTAAGGAGCTTCGCGACTGGATGACGGAGGACGGCGCGGTCGCTGCCGTTAATGGAAGCTATTATACGCGGTATGGAAATCCGGATACACCCATTGTGAGTGGCGGTATCGCAATGGGGCCAAAAAACTATGACGCAACCCATGGCGCCTTCGTCGTGAAGAATAATCGCGCGCAGATTGTGGATTTGAAGGCTGTCGATTGGCAGACGGCTTTGGAAGGCGCGGACCACGCGATGGTTTCATATCCACTCCTGGTGTCGCCTGACAAAACCCGGAAAGTTACGTCGAACCGCAAATGGCTTGCGAACCGCACTTTTGTTGCAATTGATAGTGAAGGACGGGTCATTTTCGGGACCACTAAAGACGCTTTCTTCTCGCTTGAGCGGCTCGCAACGTTCCTTGAAACCGCGGGCCTCAACGTCACCCACGCGTTGAACCTCGACGGCGGACCGGTGTCTTGTCATGGAGTAAAGAGTGTCTCTTTCGAGCGTGACTTTTGCGGTACCTGGGAGACCTCGACAAACGACAGGGGCGAGGTGAAACTTCTAAAGCCTCTCTTTGGGATCAGGCGGTGGTCGATGCCGATTGCTTTGATCGCATACGCACGCAACTAGACGTGCGTGCATCACTCCTCCTCTTTTGCCGGACGGCAGTGGACCGGTGTTGAAGTTGCCTGGTTGTCACCCTTAGGTGGCCCGTTCAATCAGCGTTTCGCCTTTCTTTGCCGCATTCTGCAGCCCCTTCGGATGCTTCGGGAGTGCGTCGGATACCTGAACCCATGGCACACGTTCGGACCAGAAAATGTGGGCGGTCGGCTGGTACCGGCTAAGGTCATCAAGGGTTACGGCATAAAGGTGCGTTTCCTTCGGAAAGATGTCGGTCTCGAAAGACATTGGAGCGCCGCAGGTTGGACAAAAACTGCGCGTAACGCCCTCCGAGGACGCGTAGAATGTCCGCTTGCCGTTCCACACAATGTTGGAACGCTTCACACCGAACCAGCTCACATAATCGGAAGACGCAGCCCGCCTGCAATCTTCGCAATGGCAGATTGCGGCCCACAAAACAGGGGGCCTTGCTTTCCAGGTAACCTGGCCGCAAAAACAGCGTCCGGTCAGGTCCTGGTCTTCGCTGTTCTCACACATATCGTTTCCCCCGTCTGAGACGCTTGCCTTGATGAGCTCTGAACTATGAAATGAACGTCACGGCCTGCCAAGTCAAAGGCATGAGCCTGACCAGTGTGATGTTTTAGAGATGTGAAATCGGCCAGACCGGCCTCGCAAGGACGCTCCGAAGACCACATGTCCCGGCTCCGAGAGATATCAATTGCAAGCGCTTCGGAACGCCTCGCGACAGCCGATCGCGTGCTGGTCGTCGGGTGTTCCGGGAGCGGTAAGACGACGCTTGCACGCAAAATCTCCGACCGCTTCAGCCTCGAACATATATCGCTCGATCGTGACGTCATTTGGCTGCCGGGATGGCAGGTCCGCGCACGGGACGACCAACGGGCTCGCCTCTCGGCGCTCGTTTGCAAGAACCGATGGATTATTGACGGCAATTCGCCTGCCACCCTTGACCTTCGCGTGGCAAGAGCCGACCTGATCTTATGGCTCCGACTGCCTCGATGGGTGGCGTTGATGGGGTTGGCAAAACGCATTTTCACGTATTATGGGACTGTCCGCCCCGGCATAGCCGAGGGGTGTCCCGAGCGGTTTCCTGATCTTGAATTCCTGTCCTATATCTGGACCTTCGAGCAGAAAATGGCGCCACGCATTGAAGGCGTTATCCGCGAACATCAACCAAATGTTCCGGTCGCAATATTGCGAAGCCGTGCCGATACGAAAGCTCTGTTTAGGGAGAGATCTCCTGTTGATTGCCCGTAATCATCAAATAGGATTCTATCGTTCGGCGTCGTTTGACGACAAAGAATGTCCGGGGCACACGCTCACCATTTGGCCTCAAGCAAAGGAAACTTATTCACCAAAGGATTAGCTTACGTCCATGCATTTCAACACGCGAATAGACCTTATTGAATGGCGGGAAGGGATCCGCCGCCCGGGGCTTTCCGGACCTTATCGCGAAGCGATCTTCAGAATAAGCTCAGACGGTATGCAGCCAATTGAGGTTTCAATATTTGTTCATCCCGCCTGGCCCGAGGATGATCAGGAGAAGGTGGCTCGTTCCTTCCTGCACGCCCGGCTTCGTGAGGGACTTCAAGCCCTTGATATCTATGACCCTGCGGAACTTGAAGCATTGTGGCGCAAGGTGAAACCGGAAGACATTTCGATTCCAGAGCCGTCCGATTAGAGGCCCCGCGAAGGCGACACACACAGAAAATCTATCCTACGCTTCGACGGACCGGCGGCAGATATCGAGAAGTGCCGTCACCATCGGCCGTCTGTCCAGGCTGCGCCAGACAATGCTTGTACCGAGTTTCGCATCAAGGGGGTGGGCGTCGGCATAGGCATCGCTCTCCTCAAATGGGCTCGGGAAGTTCTGTGGCGCGACGAAAGGGCCGTAGCCCGCATAGGAAAGTGTGATCGCGCCAAGGATCGTATCGACTTCAGCCATGGCGTCCGCGTCAATGCCTTCCGGTTCCTGGCGATCGATTTCAGCGACGAGAACGGGCGCTTCCTTGCGCGTATAGCGGATCGTCGGCGGACGGTCCCGCGGCGAGGCCCGGGCGTCCCGTTTCTCCAGAGGGCTCGACGTGAGGAAGAGTTCCGACAATCCGGCCGTATGAACCGGCGGATGAAGGAAGGCGACATCGATCAGGTTCTGCTCGACCTGAGCCTCGAGGGTCGCGGTAATCCCCTCGGTGAGGCGCACACGCGCAAACGTGTTTTCTTCCCGAAAGGCGCTCAGGATCGGAACAACGACCTGGACGGCTGCGATTTGCGTCATGCCGATCCGAAGATGTTGCCCGAGACCGCGATTGGCGTCACGGGCAACCTCAACGGAGCGTTCCGCCATATCGATGATCCGTCTTGCCGATTCCGTGAAAGCGCGGCCAGCCGGTGTCGGATCTGCACCGTGACGGCCTCTTTCAAACAGCCGAACCTCAAGCTGTTCCTCAATCCGTCTCAGGCGGGCAGTGAGGGCGGGTTGCGACATGCCGAGTACGGTCGCCGCGCGTGAAAAGCTGCGCTCCTCCACAAGGGCGACTACGCAGCGATAGTCGAGTATCGCAAACATCTATCAGCTATTTTTATAGAATCTATCAAATCCTTCGATTGTCAGATGGAACATAGACCGCATCTTGAGGCAAGCGAAGAACCGGTCAGACAGAATAGCACATTTTGGGTGATCGGTGCTGCCGCGCTTAATCAAGCATCGAAAGGACTTGCGTTTATGAAGACGATTGCCTGCGCGATTGCGCTCTCCCTCACGACTGGTTTTGCCTATGCCGACGATCTCTCGGCGCTGAGTACTGGATTTGACTCCGCAGAAGCACTCGACGTCTGGTCCGAGCATCGGCCTGAGGGTTTCACCCGGAAATGGCAAGAGCCGCGTATCGAAGATGGCAAGCTCGTGCTGCAACCGGTGTCGTCCGGGTGGTTTGAGGACAATCAGGCAGGTCACCTCTATCATCAGATTTCAGGCAATTTCATCGCGACCACACGGATCGAGGTTGTTGGGACAAAGGCTGACCTTCCACAGACATCCTTTTCGCTCGCGGGCCTCTTCATTCGCACACCACGGGAACTCACTGCTGCTTCATGGACGCCTGGGCAGGAGACCTGGCTGTTCTTTTCCGTTGGTACTGCGGCCCCGGCAGGTGAGCCGCACTATGAATTGAAGACGACCACCAATTCCCTTTCAACACTTCAGATTTTACCGGCGCAGACAGGTCCCGTTGACCTGCGCATTGCGCGTCATGGCGAACTCTTCACGCTTCTTGCACGCACGGAAGGTGGGGAATGGGAAGTGGTTGAACAGATTGTCCGGCCCGATCTGCCGCTGGTTTTGAATGTCGGTTTGACGGCTTATGCGGACTACGATTCCGTAGCGCCAACCTATCCGAACTATCATGTCTATAACACCAAAGGGGCTCCAACTGAGAACGCCGATCTCATCGCTTATGTCGATCGTTTCGACCTGCGGCGTCCGGCGACGGGGCGTTTGCCGATTGCGAATATCGATGCGCCCGCCTTTCTGGACGTGATTACCGCGAGGCGGGATGATCTCTTATCCGATTGATTGTGTAAGGGAGTGGTGTGGTGATCCCGTATCGGTGGACTGCGAATACACTCTGGGTCGTGGGCGCATTGTGCGTCGCGATGGTGCCGCTCGCTTGGGCGGCGTCATTGCCGGAAACGGACCGATATGGTGAAACCTTCGTCGTCTACGCGCAGGTTGACCGCTCGGACGGCACGTATCGCAGGATGCTGACGACGCCCGATGTTCTGAATCGGCTCCGAAATGATGAACCGCTCCCGGATGGAACGCGTATTCTGATGGAGACGTATTATCGACCGGGCGAACTCAGCACCGTCTTCCACAAACAAAAGGTGGAGGGAAAGTGGCAGTACGGCTCGTTCAATGGCAGGGGCACTGTCAATCTCAGCACCAGACCGCAGGCGTCCTGTCTATCCTGTCATGCGCGGGCTGCCGCAACCGATTTCACCTTTACCCAACCATCGCTCGTCGCTGCCCCCGGTCAGGGGCTCACCCGGTTCACCTGCGACCGCGGTGGGCGGAGCCCGTGTGATCTTGAGACCTATTTGGCAGGGGCCGGTGAGTGACGTACCGTTACAGCCTGGCCCTGCGGGTCATTCACTGGGTCACTGTATTTGTTGTTACCGGCCAAGTGCTCTTAGCGGGGCTGAACGCACTCCTCTATGAGCCGCGTCCGATCTTGGCCGAAGCGCTCGTACAAGCGCATCTTTCAATGGGCTTTGTGGTTTTCATTCTGACATGTGTCCGGCTTGCCGTGCGATGGCAGAGCCCTGCGCCGCCGCCTTCGACGCTCGCATCTCTGCGCATTGGAGCAGCAATCGTTCACAGTCTGCTCTACATCGTTCTCTTACTCATGCCTGTGACAGGTTATCTGAGGCTTGCTACTCTTGGTTTTGAGATCCGATATTTCGGCCTGTTCAGCTTACCCGACTTAACGTTTGATCCGGCGCTTGCAAATTTCGCAGCGATGGCGCATTCCGCGCTTGCGCTTGGTCTGGCGGGCCTTGTTGTCCTCCATATTCTGGCAGCGCTTTTCCATCGCCGTTTGGACGGCATTGGCGTGATCCCGCGTATGGCGATCCGTTTGAAGTATTGAAAGGAGGGGAATGATATCCGCCGGTACGATTCGCTTATGCTGTTGCCGGTTGCAAGCCGGGTGTAGGGTGTTTGCGACCAGGAGGAGAAGCGCATGGCGGGTTACACAAATGTCGAGGAAGCCACATGGAAGGCGTTTGGAAAAGTGGACGGAACCGGGCCTATCCAGATGCTTAATCTCATTCGCCTTCGGGAAATGGCGGAATACCCAGATGGCCAAGAGATAAGGGGTGCTGAAGCCTATCAGGAATATAGCCGCCTGACGGTTCCGATCCTGACCGGACTCGGAGGCAAGATGGTCTGGCGCGGCGGGTTTGAACTGACAATGATCGGACCGCCCGAAGAGATCTGGGATATCTGCTTCATTATCGAATATCCTTCGAAAGATGCTTTCCTGACCATGGTTCAAGACTCGAACTATCAAACGGCCCTCGTACACCGTCAGGCCTCGGTCGCCGACAGTCGTCTGATCTGCCTTAGGCCGCATCAGGTCGAGAGTTGAAGGCCGATTAAGCCTTATACAAAACGCAGAGGGTTTCCACGGCGCGCGACGTTCTGCCCTCGGGATCCGGGTAGGGCGTATCGGTCAGTCCCAATTGGGCCTGGATAAATCCGAAACCTTCCAACTGTCCGAGAAAATCCTCCGCGACATCGGATGCTGGCGCTTTTGCGTTTAGAAGGCCGTCTGAGAAGGCAGCATCAATGATATCCGTCAGCTCCCGATGCGCTTGGGCATAGCCATACTGATAAAATGTTTCCGCCATGCGAGGGTGCCTGCGGGCACCCTCCTGCATGGTTTGTGAAAATTTTATCGCGTCCGGAGAATTGAGAAACATGAGGAGATTGACGCCATAAGAGTGGAGCGTTTTTCGAAAATCGGCGAGGTTCTTAATTGCGGGGAAGTCTCGCGGGCTGAAGCGGTCAAGCTCGCCATCGACCACCGCCGCCAGAACTGCCTCCATATTCTTGAAATTCTTATATATTGTCGCTTTTGAGACCGACGCGTGTTCGGCAATTCTGTCTGTTGTAACCGCCTCAAATCCTCCATCGATAATAAGGCGGCGCGCAACCGAAATGATCCGGTCTTTTGCTGGCAATAGGGTCTTCTCCATGGGCTGAAACATAGCGGCGTGTGATCCCTCCTGAAAAGCAGATTCTTGAAAAACGGTTCTTGTCATTCGGAGATTGTTTCCTAGAGTACTGATCAGTACTCATCGCAAGAGGGATTTCAATGGGGAACGAAACACTCACCCGAAGGATAGAGGGCCGCGCAAAAGTGTGTGGCAACGCGCGCTACGTAGATGACATTCGCGCCGAGCAATTCGGGTCGGATTTTGATCATGGCATCATCGTCACAAGCACCAAAGCGCGCGGTGTCATTCGTCGGATTGACAGTTCAACGGCGTTCAAAGTGCCGGGTGTTTTGGCTGTCTTCACGCACGAAAACGCCCCGCGTCTCAACAAGATTATTTCGCTTTCCATGGCGGAACTGGCGGATATTCGTCCATTGCAGGGGCCGGAGGTGCGCCATTATGGACAGCCGATTGCGGTTGTTGTCGCTGAAAGCCCGACGGCGGCGCGCGAGGGGGCGAACCTCGTTGCCGTCGAGTACGAAGATGACGAAGGCGATACAGCCTTTTCGCTGGCAGCAGCTGAGAAGCGACTGAAACCCGTCAAACGGGCAGGAATGGCGCCAGGAAAGATCTCGAGCGGCAATCCGGAACAGGACTTTGAAGCGTCGCCGGTCAAACACGATGCCGTTTATCGAAATGCACCGCATCATCACAATACAATGGAACCCGGTAGTGCGATTGCACGCTGGGACGACGATGGCGGTGTCACCGTGCAGGCAGCTGTCCAATGGCAGCATGTCGATACGCTTGTGATTGGTCAGGCCTTCGGTCTCGGGCTTGCGGATAGGCTTCCCGGATTTATTGCCCGCAAAATGCTCGGCTCGGAGATTTCCGGAAAAGTCAGGCTCAAAAACACGTTGGCGGGCGGCGCCTTCGGCCGCAACCTTACGATGGTTCATGTCCTGCTCGCTTGCATGGCAGCAAAGGCTCACGGACGCGCGGTCAAGATCAGCGTGTCGCGTGAGCAGTGCTTCACGCTTTTTTCCTTTCGCGCCGAGGTCCGCCAGCGACTGCGTATCGGGGCGGAAAGCAACGGAAAGCTGAAATCATTGATTGTTGAGCCGGATGTAGCAGCCGGTATCGGCGGAAGTTTCGTTGAACCGGTAGGGGCGTGGTCTTGCCACATCTATAATCATGAAAGCCGGCACCTGCAGCATCGTGTTGCAAGGCTCGACACTCAGGCGCCGGGTTGGATGCGTGCACCGGGCGGATCCAGTGCCATGTTCGCTCTTGAAACAGCAATGGATGACATCGCACGCGACCGCGGCATCGATCCACTCGATTTTCGCCTTATGAACTTCGCCGAAAGCGACCCGGAAAGTGGCAAGGAATGGCATTCCAACCGGCTTAAGTCGTGCTTCGATCAAGGCGCTGAAGCCATTGGCTGGCGCGACCGCTATGAGGGCGGAACCTTGCGGAATGACGGTCGAGTTATCGGATATGGTATGGCGACGTGTTGGGAAACGCACTTCCAGTTTCCAGCCTCCGTGCGGGTCCGATTGACCGAAGCGGGAGAGGGCATCGTCTTCGCAACGCTTGCCGAAATGGGGCAGGGCGGTTGGGCGGCCTTGACCACACTCGCTTCCCGTTCTCTTGGACTTCCACGAGAAGCTATCCGGCTTGAAACCGATGCAAGCAATTTGCCCGCTGGGGCGGGTGCAATTGCTTCCACCGGCACTTACAGCAACGGCGTCGCGATCCACGAAGCCTCGATGAAGCTCCATCGCATATTGCGCCGTCTAGCGGTCCGAGACCGGAAGTCGCCGTTTTATGGCAAGGACGAGGACGCTATCAAATTCGAAGATGGCAATCTCGTCGGCGATGGAAATCTCTGGGAACCGATAACCGATCTCTTGAGCCGTCATCCGAAGCGGGAAGTTGAGGCAACAGCGACGACGGGCCGGACTTTCGGCCGTTCGAGAAAGGCGAAGGCGACCTTCGGCGCTTGTTTCGTCGAAGTGTCCATTGATGCAATTACCCATGAAGTGCGTGTCGAACACATGGTAGGCGCTTTTGCGGGCGGGCGCATCATTGAGCCAGTCATCGCCAAGAACCAGATCTCCGGCGGCATGATTTGGGGGCTTGGTCAGGCGCTCATGGAAGAAAGCACAATCGATGAACGAACTGGCCGTTGGACGAATGGAAATCTCGCTGAAGCCTTGATACCGACACAGGCGGATGTCGGGAAAGTCAGTGTTATTCTGGTCGAGGACGACGATCCCGATCATCCGGTCGGCATGAAAGGCCTCTCCGAGATCGGCGTGATGGGGCCGGGACCGGCGATTGCGAACGCAATCTTCGATGCCCTAGGGACCCGCGTCCGCCATCTTCCAATCCGCATAGATGACCTGATGGGAGAGGCAGCATGAAGAAAACGCTCTCGGTAAACGGTGTCATCCATGAAATGGAACTGGACCCGCGCACCACGCTTCTGGATCTCCTGCGAGAAACGCTTGACCTCACCGGCACGAAGAAGGGCTGCGACCATGGGCAATGCGGTGCATGCACCGTTCATGTCGATGGCAAGGCCGTGCTGTCTTGTCTTCAACTGGCTGCCACACTTGACGGCAATGTCACGACGATTGAGGGGATTGGGACGGAGGACGCACCGCATCCCATTCAGGAGGCCTTCCTGAAGCACGATGCCTATCAGTGCGGGTTCTGCACGCCCGGTCAGATCATGAGCGCGCTTTCCTGCATCAACGAAGGCAATGCGGGGGCATCTGAAGAGATCAAACGGACCATGAGCGGGAACCTTTGCCGGTGCGCTGCTTACAAGAACATTCTCGCAGCTATTGAAAGCGCGCGCGACGTAATGGAGGCTCAAAAGTGAAACCATTCACGATGACAAACAATGCGGGAGAGGGACCGTTTCTTGCCGGCGGAACGACATTGGTCGACCTCATGAAGCTCAACGTCGTTCAACCTGACCATCTCACGGATCTCTCGGCGCGCCGAGCGGATCTTGACTACATCCATGCTGATGAAAAGGCCGTCCGTGTCGGGGCTATGACAACAATGGCGGATCTCGCCGCGAACCTTCTCATCAAAACAGAGTTCAAGGCCGTTGAAAGCGCGCTTCTTCAGGCGGCAAGTCCCCAAATCAGAAACATGGCAACGATTGCCGGGAATATTCTGCAACGCACGCGGTGTTCTTACTTCAGGGATGTTCACTCACCGTGCAATAAGCGCGAACCGGGAAGCGGATGTTCTGCAATTGGCGGAGACACAAGAAGCCTCGCCATTCTCGGGCAAAGTCCTCATTGTATCGCCAACTATCCGGGAGACCTCGCCATCGCGCTCGTCGCTCTTGATGCAGAGTTATCGGTCCGTAGTTCGGATGGGAGTGTTCGTGACATGCATGTCGATGCGCTTCATCGCCTGCCGGGAGACACACCACATCTTGAAACCACGCTTCTGCCCGGCGAGCTCATTGAAGCAATTTCGCTTCCAAGAGACCGCTTCGACCACTCGATCTATTATAAAGTCCGGGACAGATCATCTTACGCGTTCGCGCTTGCCTCTTGCGCAGTCGCGCTCAGGCTAGAAGAGGGAGTCATCCAGGATATCAGGATTGTTCTGGGTGGGCTTGCGACGCGGCCATGGCGCTGTGTGCATGCCGAAGACAGTCTGCTCGGAAAACACCTTGAAATTGAGGCAATCGAACGGGCCGCCCGGCTTTGTCTGGAAGACGCGACGCCAGACCAAAAGCAGAAAGCAAAAGTCGAACTCGGCAGGCGGACGGTCATGAAAGCGCTTTTGTCCGTATTGAAATGACGCTGTTCCTGAACGCGCGAGACGCCGCCCGAGGTTTCCGGCGGCGTCTTGCAATGAACGCGTCGTGCTTAGTCAGGGTTAGCGTCCTTGGTTTCCGTAAACCTCAGGCGAGCTGACCGCCTGTTGCGTCGAAGTCCATTCCATTGAACGCGGTGGCCGCGTCTGATGCGAGGAACAGAACACTCTGCGCCATTTCATGGGCCTCCATAATGCGTGGCGTAACGAGGTTCGGCGCCACACCTTCATAGGTGAGGCCCTGAAACGCGAAACTCTCCTCCAACATTGGCGTGTCAACGGCTGCCGGTGAGATTGAGGTCACCCGTATGTTGGACTTTGCAAGCTGCGCGCCCGCACGCGTCAGGCCGATGACGGCGTGTTTCGAGGCATTGTAATGGGCGATATTCGGAAATCCGCGATGGGCTGCGACTGACGCCATATTGATGATGACGCCGTTTCCTTGCGCCTTCATGATCGGGATTGCGTATTTCATGCCATAGAAGACACCGTGGACGTTGGTCCGGATAATGTCGTCGAAATTCTCCAGATCAATATCTTCCATATTGGCCGGTGTCATGAAGATCCCGGCATTGTTAAAGAGGACATCAAGCCGACCGTATGTTTCTGTAGCTGCGTTCAGGAAACGCTCAACCTGTGCAGGATTCCGGACATCGGTCTGCACCCAGGTCACGTCACCGCCAGCAGCACGGATTTCAGCTTCAACCTGTCGACCGAGTTGGTCGCGACGAGCACCGAAAACGACCTGTCCGCCTTCCATGGCAAACGCGCGGACGGTCGCCGCACCAATTCCGGAATTGCCACCGGTGATAGCAATTGCCTTACCGGCAAATCTGCCTTCGGGATTGACGGCCGTTCGTGCGCTTTCCGGATTCAGGCTGTTGGCGCTCACCGTACTTGCGGCCAGGGCTGCCGCGGTGGCAGCTCCCGCAGTCAGAAGAGCGCGTTTTGAGGTGTCGATTGTGTCGGTCATATTATTCTCCATCTCTTCAAACCGTTCGTTGCGATGAGATGAAGATGGCAGCGAAGCCGGCCTGCCACAGGCGCGATTC
>JBCDCU010000069.1:0-13106 GCA_039181265.1 Pseudomonadota bacterium
CAACGATGCGTGCCGTGAAGACGATATCGTTGAACTGGCCAATGGCTTCATCTGCTGCACTGTCGCGGACGACTTCCTTCCAACCATGACAAAGCTACTCGATCGGAGCGACCCGCCCGATCACATCATCATCGAAACGTCCGGGTTGGCATTGCCGCAACCCCTCATCAAAGCATTTCTGTGGCCCGGCATACGCGAACGTGTGTCAATTGACGGCGTTATAACGGTCGTCGATGCGCCGGCGCTTTCCGAAGGTCGGTTTGCCGCTGATACGGCTGCAGTCGAGGCGCAACGCGCAGCGGATGAGGCGCTTGATCATGAAAGCCCGCTGTCTGAACTCTTTGGCGACCAGTTGAATGCCGCTGATATGGTGCTTCTCAACAAAGCGGACCTTGTCGAAGAGCAGAAGCTCGCTGATTTGCTTGCCGATCTTTCTGATCGCGTTCGGAATGGTGTTCGTGTGGTTGTGAGCCAGGCTGAATCAATAGACTCGGCAGCGCTTCTCGGGATGACGGCAGCGGCCGAAAACGATATGGCCAACCGGCTCTCTCACCATGAGGCTGAACACGGCCATGAAGAGCATGATCACGATGATTTCGAGACGTTTATCGTGGAAACCGGAGCTTTCCAGAGCCGGGAAGAAGCCATTCGGCGCATCGAAGACGTTATGGCAGCGTTTGGTCTCCTGCGCTTGAAGGGATTTGCCGCTGTTTCCGGCAGTCCGGCGCGACTCGTGATCCAGGCTGTCGGCCCGCGGGTCAATGCTTACTTTGACCGTGAATGGGCCGCCAATGAGACGCCTTCGAGCGCTTTGGTCGTGATTGGAGAAAGTGGGCTGAACCAGGCCGCGATCCGCGACACGATTGCCGGCGAGAGTCTCGCGGCTTAAATGCATCTCCTCGCCGCCGAACCGGGGCGTATCGTTGACGGGGACGAGGCGGTAGACCTCGGCCAGTCCCCGGGTGACTTTGTGTTTCTTTCGGCTGCCGATACCGAACTTGCTGTTCTGTCTGACGCATTTGCCGGAGCTGAAGTGCCCTTCAGCCTGCGCCTTGCCAATATTATGCGGCTAAAGCACCCGCTTTCGGTCGACGTTTATCTTGATAAGACATGTGCCTCTTCCAGCCTGATCGTTGCGCGGCTATTGGGAGGGCGAGGATACTGGTCGTACCTGATTGATGAATTGTCGGCCCTATGTCGGGCACGCGGCATTGAGCTCGCGCTTCTTCCTGGCGACGATAAGCCCGATCCGGATCTCGCCAACCTCTCAACCCTCGATAAGAACGCCTATCAGGACCTTTGGGCTTACCTCAGAGAAGGTGGACCGGCCAATGCGCGCGGCTTTCTAAAGCGCGCGGCCGCAATTGCTGGATTGTCTGAAGAAGACCCCGTACCGCCTCGTCCGCTCCTGAAATCCGGCCTCTACTATCCTGGCATCGATCATCCGACGCTTGCCGATATCAGGGGAGAGTGGAGCCCGTCGGGCGCACCGGTAATGATCACCTTTTATCGTGCTTTGCTTGAGGGTGGTAACACCGGACCGGTGGATGCTCTTATTAAAGCACTGAACGATAAAGGAGTGAATGCGCTTCCCGTCTTCGTTCCAAGCCTCAAAGACGAGACCGCAAAGGGCGTCATTGATCAACTTATTGCAGAGACAAAGCCGAGCCTGGTCCTCAATTCAACAGGTTTTGCAGCATCAGCTTATGACGGATCGGGAGAGGTCAACCCGTTTAGAAGTGCCGATTGTCCGGTCTTGCAGGTTGTGCTTGCAGGGACCGGACGGGCCGCCCATGAAGAAGATGCCCAGGGCCTCGCAGCGCGGGATCTCGCCATGCATGTGGTCCTGCCCGAGCTTGATGGCCGGATCTTTTCGCGCGCGATTGCTTTTAAGTCCGACGGCGAGCGCGACCATGCAACAGAGGCTGATATCCAGCGCTATCAGCCAGATTCGGAGCGGGTCAATTATGTGGCGGAACTCGCAACGCGATGGATCCGCATTCGCGAAACGCCGCCAGCACAACGAAAGATTGCCCTGATCCTCGCCAATTACCCGAACCGGGATGGGCGGATTGGGAACGGGGTCGGATACGATACACCCGCAAGCAGTGTTGAAATCCTGAGAGCCCTCCAAAACGCGGGATACGAGACTGGCTTGCTTCCTAAGACTGGTAACGAGCTGATAGAAGCCCTCATGAAGGGGCCGACAAATGCAGGAATCCGACAAGGCGGCATTACGTTCCCGCTGAAAGCCTATAAGAAAGCTCTCGATACCCTCCATGACCGTGTCCGATCAGAGGTGGAAGAACGTTGGGGCCGTCCGGAAGATGATCCTTTCTTAGAGAATGGCTCTTTCCATCTTCCGATCCTGCAATTCGGCAATGTCTTCGTCGGGATACAGCCGGCGCGCGGCTACAATATCGATCCGAAGGCAACCTATCACGATCCCGATCTCGTCCCGCCGCACGGTTACTTCGCTTTCTACATGTTCCTCAAAAGCGAGGGCGCAGTAGACGCTGTCATCCACAATGGCAAACACGGCAATCTGGAATGGCTTCCAGGTAAGGCGCTTGCGCTTTCCGAAGCTTGCTATCCGGAAGCCGTGATGGGACCTGTTCCGAATCTTTATCCCTTCATCGTCAACGATCCGGGCGAGGGGACGCAAGCGAAGCGGCGGCTTTCTGCGGTCATTATCGACCATCTGACGCCGCCACTGACGCGCGCCGAAGCTTATGGGCCGTTGAAGGATCTCGAGGCGTTGGTCGATGAATACTATATGGCAAGTGGTCTTGATCCACGCCGACTGCGCCATTTGCGGTCCGATATTCTCGACAAGACCCGGGATCTGAAACTGGACCTTGATGCTGGGATCGCCCCGGACGACGGTGAGGATACGGCACTTCAAAAGCTCGATGCCTATTTGTGTGACCTGAAAGAAGCTCAGATCCGTGACGGCCTGCATATTCTCGGTAACGCCCCCGAAGGCGAACAGGAGCGCGATCTTCTGGTTGCATTGACCCGGGTCCCACGACGTTTAGGCGAGGCTGGCGACCGCTCCATTATCCGCGCCCTCGCAGATGATTTCGGCCTTTCCTTCGACCCGCTTGATTGCAACATGGCGGAGGTCTGGGGCGGGTCGAAACCTGAGGTGCTCGCAGCACTCAGCGACGCGCCGTGGCGCAGTCACGGGGATACTGTGGAACGCCTTGAATTAATGGCGCACCAGGTTGTGGAGACGGGTGCAGCCGGGCTTCCCCAAACATCGGAAGTGATAGCGGAAATCGCAGATCGGATCCGTCCGGCACTCAGGGCGTCCGGTGAAAACGAAATCGGCAATCTACTGAAAGGGCTGGACGGTCGATTTGTGCCGCCCGGCGCTTCCGGGGCACCAACACGCGGGCGCCTTGATGTTCTGCCAACGGGCCGAAATTTCTTTTCCATCGACAACCGCACACTTCCGACGCCAGCGGCTTGGGCGCTCGGTCAAAAATCGGCGGACCTACTCCTGCGCCGTTACTTTCAGGACCAGGGCACCTATCCCAAAGCGTTCGGATTGTCCGCCTGGGGGACGTCCAATATGCGCACAGGAGGCGATGATATTGCGCAGGCCCTCGCTCTTATTGGCGTCAAACCGAAATGGGAGCCTGCCAGTTTGCGTGTGACGGGTTTCGAGGTCATCCCCTTGAGCGTGCTCGGTCGTCCAAGGATCGATGTGACGCTCAGGATTTCCGGCTTTTTCCGTGATGCCTTCCCGGCCCAGATTGCCCTTTTCGACAGTGCCGTTCGCAAGGTTGCCAGTCTTGAAGAAGAGGCTGCTGATAATCCGATCGCTGCCCGCTCTCAGGAAGCGATGTCAAAGGGTGCGGATGAACGCGATGCAACAATCAGGGTTTTTGGATCCAAACCCGGTGCCTATGGCGCGGGCCTTCAGGCAATGATTGATGAGCAGCTTTGGCAGACGCGGGAGGATCTCGCGCGGGCTTACATCGAATGGGGCGGCTATGCCTATGGTGCCGCCCTTGACGGCAAAGCAGCACACGGGCGCTTCGAAGAACGGCTGGGCGCTGTCGACGCGGTCCTTCATAATCAGGACAACCGGGAACACGATCTTCTTGATTCCGACGATTATTATCAGTTCGAAGGCGGGATGAGTGCGGCGGTTGAAACGCTGTCAGGGCAACAACCGGTTGTCTTTCACAACGATCATTCGAGGCCGGAACGACCGATCATTCGCACTTTGGAAGACGAAATCGGGCGTGTCATGCGCTCCCGTGTCGCCAACCCGAAATGGATCGCTGGCGTCATGCGCCACGGCTATAAGGGGGCCTTCGAAATTGCCGCAACTGTCGATTATATGTTCGCTTTCGCGGCAACGACCGGCGCGGTCAAAGATCATCATTTCGACCTCGCCTATGATGCATTTATCGCAGATCAGGACGTCTTCGATTTCCTCGAAGACAACAATGCGCCGGCGCTTCAAGAGACCGCCAGCCGGTTGAAGGAAGCGATTGACCGCAAATTATGGACGCCACGCCTCAACTCAGCCTATGCTCGTCTGGAGATGCTGGGGGCGGAAGCACGGGAGGACCGATGAGCAACGAAACGACACCGGCAGACGAAGCTGCAGTGAACACCCGCCATGCCGAGAAGATGGCGAAGAAAAAGGCTGCGCGCGACAAAATCCTCGCAACGAAGACCGAAGAGCGCGGGCTCCTGATCGTGCACACCGGAAAGGGCAAAGGGAAATCGACGGCTGCTTTCGGCATGGTTTTCCGGGCGATCGGCCACGGCTTCAACGTTGGCGTTGTCCAGTTCGTCAAAGGCGCCTGGCAGACCGGAGAGCGCGATATCCTAGAAAACTTCCCCGATCAGGTGGAGATCAAGGCGATGGGCGAGGGCTTTACCTGGGAAACCCAGGACCGGGAGCGGGACATTGCATCTGCCAAGGCGGCATGGGCTGAAGCGGAGCGCATGATTGCCGATCCAGACATCAAAATGGTGCTTCTTGATGAACTGAACATTGTGCTGCGCTACGACTACCTGCCGCTCGACGAAGTTCTCACCGTTCTGCGGAATAAGCCTGACGACAAACATGTCATCGTCACAGGGCGGAACGCCAAAGATGAACTCATTGAGATTGCCGATCTTGTGACCGAGATGGAGCTGGTGAAACACCCCTTCCGCGACGGCGTTAAAGCGCAGGCCGGGATTGAATTTTAAGCAAGAGCCTGCCCGGGAGCAGATCGCCAAACGCGCGGGCCGCACCGACAAGAGTTGATACGGCCCCCCGTTTCCTGTTACGAGCAGGCCTTGCTTAAAACGGGATGAAAAACGTGGCCGAACCGATCGTCAAAATCTGCGGATTATCAACGCGAGAGAGCGTCGACGCGGCCATTGCCGCCGGGGCGCAATGGATCGGTCTTGTCTCGTTCGAACCGAGCCCGCGTCATGTTGAGCTTGAAGAGGCCAAAAGGCTTGCTGATCATGCGCGAGGCCGCGCGAAGATTGTTTCACTTACCGTCAATGCGGATGACGATCGTCTGGCCGCTATCGCTGAACATGTTCGTCCCGACCTCCTCCAGTTCCATGGTTCGGAGACCCCGGAGCGGATTGCCGAGGTCAAGGCGCGATTTAGCCTGCCCGTCATGAAGGCTGTGGGCGTGTCTGAATTGGCCGACCTTGAGAAAATCGATCCCTATATTGGAGCTGCCGATCACATCCTGCTCGATGCCAAGCCTCCAAAAGGGGCTGTCCTTCCGGGCGGAAATGGTGCCGCGTTTGATTGGGCAATCCTCGATCATCTGGACAAGGATACAAGCTTTATGTTGTCTGGCGGGCTCAACCCGCAAAATGTCCATGAGGCTGTGACAAAGGTCCACCCCTTTGGTGTTGACGTATCCTCTGGCGTTGAGCGTTCTCCCGGCGTAAAAGACCTACGCAAGATTGCGGATTTCGCGAAGGCGGCACGTGCTGCCCACTGACCGTCTCAGGCTGACGGCTTTGATTTGAAAGAAGAACCATGAATGTCATGAAACCGAACTCCTATCGCACCGGCCCGGACGAACGCGGTCATTTCGGGATTTACGGCGGACGCTTCGTCGCCGAAACCCTGATGCCGTTGATCCTCGATCTTGAAAAGGCCTATGACGAGGCGAAGGCAGATCCGGCGTTTCAAGAGGAAATCAAAACCCTCAATGCGCATTATTCAGGCCGCCCAAGCCCGCTTTACTTCGCGGAACGCATGACGGAGCATCTCGGCGGTGCGAAAATCTATTTCAAGCGCGATGAGCTGAACCACACCGGAAGCCACAAGATCAACAATTGCCTCGGTCAGATCCTGCTTGCCAAGCGCATGGGAAAGACGCGGATCATCGCCGAGACCGGAGCCGGGCAACATGGTGTGGCATCGGCGACCGTCTGCGCGCGGTTTGGCTATCCCTGTCATGTCTACATGGGTGCGACGGACGTTGAACGTCAGGCGCCGAATGTGTTTCGCATGAAGCTCCTGGGCGCCGAGGTAAACCCGGTCACGGCAGGCGCTGGCACGCTGAAAGACGCTATGAACGAGGCCCTGCGCGACTGGGTTACCAATGTCGAGACGACTTATTACCTGATTGGTACGGCGGCGGGTCCGCATCCCTATCCGACTATGGTTCGGGATTTCCAATCGGTGATTGGAACGGAACTGCGCGAACAGATGATGGAAGCGGAAGGTCGTCTTCCGGATATGCTGATTGCTTGTATCGGCGGCGGATCAAACGCGATCGGGCTCTTCCATCCTTTCCTCGACGATGAGGATGTTCAGATCGTTGGTGTGGAAGCGGCAGGCCATGGTCTTGATACGGACCAGCATTGCGCGTCTCTTACTGGCGGTAAGCCGGGGGTTCTTCACGGCAACCGCACCTATCTTCTCCAGGACGACGATGGTCAGATCCTTGAGGGGCACTCAATTTCGGCGGGTCTCGACTATCCTGGCATTGGCCCGGAACACTCCTATTTGCGGGACACCGGCCGCGTGAACTACGTGCCGATCACGGACGAGGAAGCGCTCGAGGCGTGTCAATTGTGCACAAAGCTCGAAGGCATTATTCCGGCTCTTGAACCAAGCCATGCGCTTGCCGAAGTGATGAAGCGCGCACCGACCATGTCGAAAGATCAGATCATCGTCATGAATTTGTGCGGCCGGGGTGACAAGGATGTCTTCACCGTCGGCAAAGCGCTCGGTGTCGAGCTCTAACTGTATTTGGGACTGAACACATGGCGGTCACGATCTATCACAATCCAAAATGCGGTACGTCGCGTAACACGCTTGCCATGATCCGGGCGTCCGGCGAAGAGCCGGAAGTGATTGAATATCTGAAGACCCCGCCCGGCCGTGAAAAGCTCATCGAAATCATCAAGGCGGCCGGACTTCCGGTCCGCGATATTCTCCGTCAGAAAGGCACGCCTTACGGCGAACTCGATCTTGGTAACGATAAATGGAGCGATGACGACCTCATTGATTTTATGGTCGATCATCCGATTCTAATGAACAGGCCGATTGTGGTAACGCCGAAAGGGGCTGTGCTGGCGCGTCCCTCAGAAAAGGTCCTCGATATTCTGGAAAACGCCGATATAGGTAGCTTTTCCAAAGAAGATGGCGAGGTTGTCAAGCCGTGAGCGCCGCCTGCGAATAAAGAAGAGTGTCGATGACGTATGAAAGACCGATCACCCGCATAGATGCGCGGTTCGAAAAATGTGCTGCAGAAGGACGTCCGGCACTCGTCACCTTCGTGACGGCTGGCGATCCGGATAAAGCGACCAGTCAGGCGATCCTGGATGCCCTTCCCGTGGCGGGCGCAGACGTGATCGAACTCGGTATGCCGTTTTCCGATCCAATGGCAGAAGGGATCCCAATCCAGCTTGCGACCCAGCGCGCGCTTAAAGCAGGAATGCGCATGGACGATACGCTTGCCATGGTCCGTACCTTCCGCGAGCATGATAACGAAACGCCAATCGTCCTTATGGGCTACTACAATCCGATCTACTTCCGGGGACCGGAGAACTTTGTCAATGAGGCGAAGGAAGCCGGTGTTGACGGGCTCATCATTGTCGATCTTCCGCCGGAAGCCGATGATGAATTATGCCTTCCCGCCATGGAGGCCGGGCTCAGTTTCATCCGGCTTGCGACACCCACCACCGACGACCGGAGGCTTCCAACCGTTCTCAATAATACCTCGGGCTTCGTCTATTACGTCTCGATGACGGGGATCACAGGCGCCGAGCTTAAGAACACAAACCGGGTTGCGGATGCGGTCCGCCGGATCAAGTCTCACACCGATCTTCCCGTTGCCGTTGGTTTTGGCGTTAAGACAGCAGAACAGGCCCGCGTAATCGGACTTGATGCGGACGGCGTTGTTGTTGGTTCCGCGCTGGTAAATGCGGTCAAGGAAAGTCTCGATGAAAACGGTCATGCCACAGGCGAGACCGTGTCTGCCGTGACTGCCCTCGTGGAAGATCTTGCCGGTGGCGTCAGATCGGCGCGTGTCGAAGCGGCCGAATAGGGGCGTTTACAAAGGAGAAGCGCCAATGAACTGGATTTCCAATGTCGTGCGTCCGAAGATCAATTTCTTTAACAAGCGCGATACGCCTGAAAATCTCTGGATCAAGGATCCCGAGAGCGGCGAACTTGTCTTCCACCGGGACCTCGAACGCAATCAGAACGTTGTTCCGAACTCCGATTATCACATGCGCATTGAAGGGCGGAAGCGTTTCAGCTTCTTCTTCGATGGTGGAGTGTTTGAAGAATTCGAAACCCCGGATGCAGCCATCGATCCGCTGAAATTCCGCGACAGCAAACGCTATACCGACCGCCTGCGTGAGGCGAAAAACAAAACCGGGCTGAAGGACGCCATTCTGGTCGGTATTGGCAAGGTTCACGGTGTTGAACTCGTTGCCGCCGTTCAGGAGGCCGACTTCATGCTTGGCTCGCTCGGCATGGCGGCAGGTGAAGCGATTATTGCGGCAATGATGGAAGCCGTTAAGCGCAAGCTTCCCTTCGTAATCTTCACAGCGTCAGGCGGAGCCCGCATGCAGGAGGGTATCCTGTCGCTTATGCAATTGCCGCGCACGACCGTCGCCGTTCAAGCACTGCGGGATGCGAAATTGCCCTATATCGTAGTCCTCACCAATCCGACGACCGGTGGGGTGACGGCTTCCTACGCCATGCTTGGCGATGTCCACATCGCGGAGCCCGGTGCCCTCATCGGATTTGCCGGGCCGCGTGTGATCGAGCAGACCATTCGCGAGAAACTCCCGGATGGCTTCCAGCGCGCTGAATATCTTCAAGAGCACGGCATGGTGGATATGGTGGTCCATCGCCACGAACTGCCGGAGACGATATCCCGAATTGCATCGATCCTTCTCCATCAACCGGCTCCGGTATCACCGAAACCCGCCGGTTCGAACGCATCGGATACATCCGAAACCTCGTCGACGGCTGGAGCCGATGGCAACAATCCTGGCGCTCAGGCAAAGCCAGCTTCCGAAACCTGATTGCTGGGTCATTGACACCAATGTCGAAGGGGTATCAAAAACACCATCCAGCCGAGACCCCGGATGAGGTCATCGGGCGGTTATCAAAGCGTCACCCGCCCGGTTTCGATTTGTCGCTGAACCGCGTTCGCCGGCTCCTGGAAGCGCTTGGCAATCCTCATCTTGATATTCCTCCGGCGATCCATGTCGCAGGAACCAATGGCAAAGGATCGACGATTGCGTTCATGCGGGCAATGCTTGAGGCTGGCGGATATTCCGTTCACGTCCATACCTCTCCTCACCTCGTGCGCTACAACGAACGGTTCAGGCTGGGTCTTCCACATGCTGGAAGTACGCTGGTCGATGACCGCTCCCTCGTCCAGGCGTTGCACCGCATCGAGCGGGTAAACGCCGATGAGGCGATCACTGTCTTCGAAATGTTGACGGCTGTGGCCTTTGTCCTCTTTTCATCCCGTCCTGCTGACATCACCCTCCTCGAAGTGGGGCTTGGAGGAAGGCTCGATGCTACCAACGTGATCGAAACCCCGCTTGCGAGCGTCATCACGCCGATATCCCTGGATCATCAGGCCTACCTTGGCGATACCGTCGAAAAAATCGCTGGCGAGAAGGCTGGCATCATCAAACATGGCGTTCCGGTTGTGGCAGCTCCCCAAATGAGTGACCGGGTTTTCGATGTCATCGATTATGCGGCAGCCCGCGCGCACGCGCAGGTCATGAGGTCCGGTCAGGACTGGACGGTCTGGTCGGAACGCGGGCGTCTTGTCTATCAGGACGAAGAGGGTCTGATGGACCTTTCCATGCCGAAACTGCCGGGCCACTATCAACTCATCAATGCAGGCACGGCAATTGCTGCGATCAAAGCAGCCGGTATTTCGCTCAGCCATGACGAGATTGAAAGTGGACTGAAATCGGTTGAATGGCCCGGTCGTTTGCAGAAGCTCAAAGAAGGGCCGCTTTTTGATCTCGCTGTCCCGGGAAGCGAGATCTGGCTTGATGGCGGTCATAACCCGTCCGCGGGTGAGGCGCTCGCATCAGCGATGGCCGATCTTGAGGAGCGGGTTGAACGGCCTTTGTTCCTGATCGCCGGGATGCTCAACACGAAAGATCCGGTCGGGTTTTTCAAACCCTTCGCAGGCATCGTGCGTCATGTCTTTACCGTACCCTTGCGCCACACGCCGAACGGAGTTTCCCCCGAAGATCTGGCCGAGCATGTCATGAATGCGGGCCTCTCCGCAGAACCCTGCGACAGCGTAGAAGACGCGATCGATCTCTTGTCGGAAGGCTGGCGGTTTGAGCGACCGCCACGCATCCTGATCGGCGGTTCCCTCTATCTGGTGGGCGAGGTCATGGAAGACTGCGGCATGGCGCCAGTCTGACCGTCCTCGAAAATTCAGGGCGGTTCGCCCAACTTTTCTTCGCGCAATGTGGCAGCCGTTAGGTCGTTATCAGAACGGCCATGCAAAGGCTTTTTGCTAGTGTCCTGACATATCCATCGGGAGCTGCAAATGACGGGTCTTGAAAAACAGCGGGCGCTTGTAACCGGGGCTGCAGGCGGGATCGGCGCGGCGATCGTAATGGCACTTCAGTCCGAAGGGGTGCGGGTCGCCGGCGCTGATATGCGCCCGTCTTGTGCTGATGTTGATATAGAAGGCGATCTAAGCGATGCCCGATACTGCGATGAGCTTCCTGGGCGCGCGGCATCCGAATTGGGCGGGCTCGATATTCTCATCAATAATGCCGGTTACATGGCACGTGGCACGATCACGGAAGCGAGTGATGAGGATTTTCGCAAGACGATGGCGATCAATGTCGAAGCGCCCTTCCGCTTGTGCCGTGCGGCAATCCCGATCATGGAACGCGAAGGGCGGGGCGCGATCGTGAACATCGCGTCCTGCTGGGGCGTCCATCCGGGTCCCGGACATCCGCTCTATGTCATGTCGAAGGCAGCCCTTGCATCACTGACCCAGTGCCTCGCGCGCGATCATGCTCCAGCCAACATCCGCGTAAACGCTGTCTGTCCCAATGAAGTGAACACGCCGATGATCCGAACGGGTTTCGAGCGTCGGGGCCTCGATCCCAAAACCGCTATCGATGCGTTGAATCAGTCGGTACCGCTTGGCCGCATTGCGGAACCCGAAGACATTGCCGATGTTGTCGTCTTCCTTGCATCTGAGAAGGCTCGGTATGTCTGCGGAGCGCTCCTGGAAGTGAATGGAGCAAAGCCGGTCGTATGAAGCGCTTTGATGGAAGAGTTGTCCTGGTGACAGGTGGACGGAGTGGAATCGGCGCCGCGACAGCCAGAGCCTTTGCAGACGATGGTGCTCGTGTTGTGACGGCTCAGCGTCAGCCTGATCAAACCTTCGAATCCATTGCCGCCGATTTCCTTGATCCCGACACGCCCGAAAGAGTGATCGGGAAAGTGCTGGAGACGCACGGCCGCCTCGATACTCTGGTCAATAATGCAGGCCTCATGGAAGAGGCGCTTGCAGCCGACACAACGTACGAAACCTGGGCCCGCACGCTGCAGGTGAATCTGACGGCGCCCTTCCTCCTCATCAAACATGCACTTCCGAGCCTGATTGAGGCTAAGGGCGCGATCGTCAATGTGGGCTCAATCGAAGGGCTCGGATCCAATCCGCGCCATGCCGCCTATTGCGCATCCAAAGCCGGGTTGCATGGTTTGACCCGTGCCGTTGCCGTTGACCATGGCCCGGACGGTGTTCGTTGCAACGCAGTCGCGCCCGGCTGGATCGAGACCGATCTCAACCGCGACTTCATCGACAGTCTTGGGGATCCGAAGGTTTTTCGTCAGAAGATCGCCAAACTTCATCCGGTTGGAAAGACCGGGCGCCCTGAAGATGTCGCTGCACTGATTGCCTGGCTCGCATCGGAAGAGGCAGCCTTCGTTACGGGGCAGATCTGGACGATTGACGGGGGCAGAATGAGCAAACTCAGCCTGCCGGAAAACTAAAGGCGGGGTTTTGGCTTCGACAAACCGATTTCCGAATTGAGGAGCGAGAGAAAGGCTGCCCCGCGGTCTTCATAAGGCGTTGTTTCGCCAACACCCCATACAGGGCCAGGCCAGGTGGCGTCCGTCTCAAACCGCGCGATCACATGGATATGCAACTGGCGCACAATATTTCCGAGCGCGCCGACATTCACCTTTGCGGGGTTCGTGACTTTGTGTACGGCTTCAGCGACCATGGCGATCTCATCCATAAGAAGGCTCTGATCACCACGACCAAGATCGAAGATTTCTTCCGCACCACCGACACGTGGAACGATGATAAGCCAAGGATAGCGGCAGTCATCCATGAGAAGGATCGATGACAGGCGCAGATCGGTCACAAAGATCGTGTCTCGTTCCAGAACCGGGTCGAGATAAAAGCCAGATTTCGGCGTCATATCCGCCCCCTTCATGAGATCGTTTTCGGCAATCAGGAACATCTCTTTACGTCACTTTCAGATTAAGCCTTCTTTGCCCTTGCAAAAACCGCTTCGCCTTGTGATATGATGCAGTGGGAGGTTGGCGATGGACGTGTCACTCGCCAACCGGGTCAGGTCCGGAAGGA
>JBCDCU010000070.1:0-12997 GCA_039181265.1 Pseudomonadota bacterium
CCTCAGTGCTTGCGCGGAAAGAGAAGCTTCACATAGGTCCGGAAGAGCATGATCTGTTCGGATGCATTATTGTGCTCGCGCAGCGCGCGCTGGAGAACAAGACCGCCCTCGACCACGCCGGAGACCATATCGCCGAGCGCATCCATGTTGACGGGCTCGCTCGGCTCATAGATTTCAGCAATCTCCTCGAACATGGCGCGGAAGCGCTTGCGCCAACCCAAAATCGCCTGCCGGTTCAAATCCCGGACGCCTTCATCAAACAGACGGTCCTGATAGGCGGCGGAGGCAATCACGCAGCCTGGATGGCCGGTCGGCATTTCTTCCAGCATTTCGGCAAGAAGCTTCAGGCCGATCAGCATGCAATGGAGCGGATCGTCATTGAGTTCGCGGGCGCGCGCGAAAAGATCGTCATAAAGCGCGTTTTCAACTTCGATGTAGCGCTCCAGCATGGCACGGGCGAGGGCGTTCTTGTCCTTGAAATGATAAAAGAACCCGCCGCGCGAAATCTCGGCACCGGCGACGATCTCTTCGATCGAAGTCGCCTCGAAGCCCTTTTCAAGAACCGCTGCCTCGGCAATGTCGAGGATCCGGCTGCGCGTGCCTGCTTTCTGATCCATCCGTGATGATCCTAGTGTACTGCGAGTCCAGTTCCGGGCGGAGGGTTTCATGCGCCCGGCCCGGAAGGAACGCTTACCCACTGAAATTACTTGAAAAAATATTCCCGCACAACCGGACCACGCGGCAACTTAAACTAAAAGCGCCTTGCGATTAGATCTCTGCCATCGACTGACAAGGAGAGCTTTATGCGAATTCAACGACTTACCGAAACGCGCCGGTTCTTCCTCTCCGACGGAGGACTGGAAACATTTCTGATCTTCGACAAGGGCTACGAGCTGCCGTGCTTTTCCGCTGCTGTGCTTCTTGATAGCGCTGAGGGACGGGCGGATCTGAAAGCCTATTTCGAGCGTTTTATTGGGATTGCGAAGGATGCCGGGCGGGGCTTCATCCTCGATGCGCCGACCTGGCGGGCGGGTGCGGCATGGGCCGGGCCACTCGGGCAGACGCTGAAAGAGGTGATTGAAACCAATCAGCGCGCCGTTTCTTTTGTCTCCGATCTGAGAGAAATTCATGAAACCGATGACTGTCCGATCCTGGTGAATGGTCTGATCGGCCCAGCGGGTGACGCCTATGCGCCGGACACGGTGATCAGCGCGGAGGATGCGCTTCTCATTCACGCGCCGCAGATCCACGCACTCGGCAAGGCCGGGGTGGATATGATAAGCGCCATGACGCTCACCCAGGCTTCTGAAGCAATCGGCATCGTTGAAGCGGCAAAGGAAATCGATGTTCCCGTCGTGATTGCCTTCACGCTGGAAACAGATGGACGCTTGCCGTCGGGCCAACCGCTTTCCGAGGCGATTATGGAGGTGGATGCGGCCACTGAGAACGGCCCGCTCTATTACATGATCAATTGCGCCCATCCCGATCACTTCCGCGATGTGCTCGATACGGATGCGGATTGGCTGAACCGGATCGGCGGGATCCGCTCGAATGCTTCGCGCATGAGCCACGCCGAACTCGATGACGCCGAAGAGCTTGACGACGGCGATCCGGTTGAATTCGGGAAACTCAGCCGGGACCTTGCCGAGCTTCTGCCGAACATCCGTGTTGTCGGCGGCTGCTGCGGCACTGACCACCGCCATGTCGGCTGTGTGGCCGGTCACGCATCTTACGAGAAAGCGGCCTGACGGATTGGAGGGTGTGCGCTGTGGAAATGCGCAGCGCTGCCCACTCTGGCTGTGTCCGCGCGGCAAGCGCGCCCCATTCACAACCAAACAGACTTCATCGGAAAGAGGAACGTCATGAACCTTCATGCGACCACCACCTTGCGTCAGGCGGAGCCTTCAGATGCGAAAGACCTTGCCAAACTCATCGATCTTGCAGGAGAGGGGATACCGAACTGGCTCTGGACCCGCGCCTGCGTGGAAGGCCAGCACCCGCTTGAAATCGGGATGGAACGGGCAAGACGGCCCCATGGCGGCTTTTCTTATACGAATGCGCTCGTCGCCGAGCGTGGCGGCAAACCGGCAGGCATGGTTTTAAGTTACGCCATCACCGAGGCGCCAGGCGAGGATCCAGACGATCTTCCGGCCCCCATCGCCCCTTTCGTGGCGCTGGAAAAGCTATCGGTCGGAACCTGGTATATCAATGCGCTCGCCGTTTTCCCTGACGGGCGCAATCAGGGGCTCGGGACGAGGCTTCTCTTGGCCGCGGAAGATCGCGCCCGCGCCAACGGTTTCGATGAAATGAGCATTCAGGTCTATGGCGAGAACTATGGCGCCGTCCGGCTTTACTTAAGAAACGGGTATGTGGAGGCCGCAAGCGAACCCGTCCGGCTCCACCCGTGCCCGCCCTATTATTCCGGCGATGTGCTCCTTTTGAAAAAGCAGCTTTGAGGGTGGGGCGCTTTTCGCCCAACGTTACCTGATATCCGCGATCAGAGCCCCTTATCCATCAGCTCTTTGATCCGCCGCTGCGATGTGCCCGCCCTCGAACCTTGCGGTAAACCCGGTTGATGTTGGGCCCCGTCAAATGAGCGGAATGGACCTCACGGCGGTGAGGTCGCCGCCTTTGACCTCCACCACATCCAGCGCATCTATGATTGCTCTGATCGGAAATGCGCCAATCTGAGAAACATCGATATCTTCGAGCGCCGAGCGATCGGGATTGGCTGCAATTGTCATATGCGGGCGGTACGGAAGATCCGACTGAAGCTCAGAGCTATGATCGCCCAAATAGAGATCCCGGTGTAACGCTTTCAGTTCTTCGTTTCCCTCCGAGACCATGAGGCAGATCTTGTGAGTGTCTTCGAAGGGGTCGTGAATGATCTCAGCTTCAGAAAACGCGAGCGAAAACTTCGAGGTTTTTTCTGCGACCCGCTCACAGAGCGTTGTTGCGCTAACGCTGTTTAGAAGTCTGGATCCGAACACAAGCGTAACATGCGGGGCAATCAGTCTTGCCCGTTCCGGTTCGTGGTGGTTTCGAAAATGGGTGAGGGCCGCTGAAAGGTTCTTTTCAAATCTCGGATAAGCAACGACATAAATCATTGTTCAAAAATCACGCCTCACGCACCAGTAAAACTCTCGTTTGATCCTATTCCGAAGGAACGCAAAAGGAATTTCTGGAACAAATATCCCAAGGCAGGCCGAAAAGGTTGGTCATGGCACTATTGACAACCCATGCATCATTTTCAACGCGTGTGACTTCCGTAATGATGACCCAGCCCCTGGTTGCGTCCGTTTCATATGAGGTATGTGTTGTCGATGGGGCAGATATTCTTTAAATGGTCCCTCCGGCTTGGATCCGAGTTTTTTCATTGTTCTATCGATTTGATCCAACACGTCTCCTGCAAAGGTCACGGTGTTTCGAATGCATGATTTGACAGTTTGATCTGGCGCCTTGTTCACGAGAATGAACAGAATCTTGAACCCGTCAGAGTCGGGTTGCCGCACAGGCCCATCAAGGACAGTGAGACCTGGTGCACCTTCCGGTCGTTCCGCTAAGAAGCCAGTTACACGGGACGCGGAAAGTTCGGGGAACATTGAACATATCACCAGGCGATCCGCCGCGAGGTTCAGCTTTGTCGAATTATACCGTTTCGGAAACTCGGCGATTGCCGTTTTCGATAAGCAACCAAGAATAAGTGCCAGTAGTATTGTCTTCAATAAACGTGGATGGCGCATTGCGCATCCTTACCCGCCGGTCCCTTATGTGGTCAACGGCTCTCGGATTGTCGGGCGTTTCTGGGCGTTTCCGGGTGCCTCGAAACCAAAACAAAAATGGGCTCCATCACCTGAAGCCCATCCTCAATAACGGTCAACGCAAACGAGTAAACGCGGGTTAGAGCCCCTTATCCATCAGCTCTTTGATCCGGCGCTGCGATGTCCCCGCCACGATCCGGCCGAGTTCGTTGTCGCCGCGGAGCACAAGGAGCGTGGAGCGGCGCGGAATGTTCCGCGATGTCGTAACCTCGTGCCGCCGATAGGTATCCCAATCGACAAGCATGAAAACCATCTCCCGGTCGTAGGCGGGATTATCGGAGCGAAGGGCGTTGATCACCCGCTTCTGACGGCGGCAGGTCGTGCACCATTTCGCGGAATAATCGACAAAGACCGTTTTCCCGGCGTCGAGTGCCGCCTTTATGGCGCCCGGCGTATAGTCGACAAAGGTCGCCGCGCGCGCCGTTTCCGGCAGAAGGCCGAGGGTTGCTGTTCCGGCAAAAAGGGATGCCGCTCCGGCAAGGAAGGTCCGTCTTTTCATGAGATGCGTTCCTTTTTTAGAAGCTGACGGAGAGGTCCTGGAGCCAGATCGGCATGATATCCAGAAGCCACCCCTCAAGTGCGTGGTGAACCTGCAGAAGGAGCATGGCGCCGACTGCGATGAAGGTGATCCCGATGATCGGTTTGGAGCGCTCGGCAAGCCCGCTGAAGACCATGGCGCGGGCGCGCAGCGTCTCTCGGGCCCCAAGACCAAGACCGATGATGAAGGTCGAAACGCCCAGCGAGAAGGCGATCATGATGAGCGTCACAAAGCCGAGATTTTCGCCTTGCGAGGCAAGGGCAATCGCGCCGCCAAGGGTTGGGCCGATGCAGGGTGTCCAGACCGTGCCAAGAAGAAGTCCGCCGAGTAACTGACCGCGTAAGGATCCCGCATCAACGGCGTTCATTTGCTGGTCGGCTCCGGATGCAATTCCGGCCGTTGCGAGCTCAAACCGCCGGGCAAACATCGGGGTTACCAGGATTGCGCCGAAGGCAATCATCAGGCCCGCGCCGATTTGGGCAACCGTTTCCTGGGTGAGCCCGACGCTCGCGCCGAAGGCCGTCACGAGGACGCCAAGGATCACGAAGGAAACGCTCATGCCTGCGGCAAGCGCAATCGGGCCAAACTTGCTCGCATTGAGCGCGCTGATCAAAACGATGGGAAGGACGGGAAGGACGCATGGGTTAATGAGCGTCAGAATCCCGGCTATGTAGGCAAAAACAAATTCCATTGTGCAAACGCGAATCCGATTAAACCCGACACAAAATCTAACTAGGGGATGATACGGATAACACCAACTCACAAACCCGTGTTCTTGGGTTGGTTCTTTGGGGGAGGGGGAAAGGAGGAGCGCCAATTTAAGACCTGACTGAACAACGCGAGGCAAGCCCGGATCTAAACAGACGTACGAAACAATCAGGGTCTATGTTTCAGCAAGACACTGCGGTCCCATAACGCAATTCTCAGACTACGATCACAGCAATTTTTTAAATGGTCATGCTCAAAAAATTTCAAGATAAAGAAACGCTGGAAAACAGGTTTCACGGCAGTTTGTTCGATGAATTTTCAACGGTCTTTCCAGATTTGAAATTGAGCAAATTTGATGCTGAATGGCATGGCCGGGGACTGACCAATTATAAGGGCGGATGGTTTTGGCGGAATGACAATGAAGCCGCGATGAGGTTGCTCTACTCTGAGTATCCAATTGGCCGGTATCAATTTCCAATCACCGTGGATCGGGAAGCACTAGAGAGATGGTTGTCACACAGGACAGTGTGGGATTTTAGAACTGCTGGTGTGGCGATCGTTCGACACGTCAAAAACCGAGACCTTTATTTCAGTGAGGCCGATTTCTCCGGGTTGAATATCGCGAAGCCATTCGCTGACACAAAATCGCGCTTGGACAGACTCCGCGATATCGATGCACCGTGGTTCAGAACCTTTCTGGGCCATGATGGCAGGATGGCGCTCGAAGAAACTGAGGCTTCTGATTCAAAGGCAATGCGGTTTCTAGACCTTGGGACAACGGAAACCGGTAAACTGGTTGCAGGCGTTGCCAAAGGTCAGATTGGCTTTGAACATTTTGAATTTATAGAGGGAATAAGCATGAGCGCTGCTTCTATGCCGTGGGGTCCACCTGATGGCTTTGCGTATTCAGAGTTTTTGTTTTGTACGTTTGATTATCAACGCGAACTGAAGAAGTTTTCCGACACCTAGCGTTTTTCGACGTGTTCACCGAAACGTGGACGTCCGTGACTGGAACGCGTTTGCCTTCTGCTCTGTTTTGTGAGCGATTGAAACGAAACCTGAACAAGAAAAGCTTGGCCAACCATGTCTGAAATCACCGTCACGAAACTCTCCGCACGTCCGGTTCTGGTGCCGATGCGTCGTCCGGTCGTGGTCATGACGGGCGAGATTACGCTCGCCCCATTGGTGCTGATTGATCTTGAATGCAGTGACGGGTCCGTCGGGCGCGCTTATCTCTTCACCTATACGCCGCTTGCCCTGAAGGCGACGACGGCCCTTTTGTACGACCTTGCGCCGGTGGTCGAAGGAACCGGGGCGGACCCTCGGGGTTTGCGGGCGCGTCTCCTCAGCCAGTTCAAGCTTCTTGGCGCGGAAGGGGTCACCCTTATGGCCCTTGCAGGGATTGATATGGCCGCCTGGGACGCCGTTGGTCACCGAATGGGACGCCCGCTTTATGAGGTGCTTGGCGGCACGTCCAAAGCATTGCCTGCCTATAACTCGAACGGCATGGGTCTGATCGGTCCGGACAAGGCCTGGGATGAGGCGAGGGCGCTTTTGTCCGATGGCGGCTTTTCCGCCTTGAAAGTGCGCCTTGGCTATCCCGATGTTGCCACCGATCTCGCGGTCCTCGACAGGGTGCGGGAGGCTGTCGGTCAGGACGCAACCCTGGTGACGGACTATAATCAGGGTCTCTCCGTTGCAGAGGCAAAGCAGCGGATTGCGGCGCTTTCTTCCGATAAACTCGGCTGGATCGAAGAACCGGTTGCGTTTGATAATTACGAGGGGCTGGCGGAAGTGCGAGCCATGTCGCCGATCCCGATCCAGGGCGGCGAAAACCATTGGGGGCCGGGCGATATGGCAAAAGCCACCAGGGTCCGTGCGCTGGATCTAGTGATGATCGACGTCATGAAAATCGGCGGGGTGACCGGCTGGATCGAAGCCTCCAGTATTGCGCGCGCTGCCGGTTGGCCGGTGTCATCCCATCTCTTCCCCGAGCCGAGCGCCCATCTTCTCTGTGCGGATCCAAGCGCCCATTGGCTCGAATGGGTCGATTGGGCGAGCCCGATCCTGAAAGAGCCGTATGAAGTCGTCAAAGGCACGGTGACGCCGCCCGCGCGCCCGGGCTTGGGGCTTGAATGGAACAACGCCAAGGTCGCGGAATATTCTCGCGCGTAAGGCGCAGGGCTTTTCTGCGGTCAGCGTAGCGATGCCCTAGAGAGCTGGCGTTTTGTCGGCTCGCGTCTCCAAAACCCAATGCTCGACACACGTCATGATGATGTGCTGTGCGCCGAGGAGAAGTTGTTGTCTGCTAAGAGTGTGGATGTGATTTGCGTCCCTTGACGGCAATGGGGGCGGTCTCATAGCAACAGGCTCAAGATGGCTCCTGATTACTATAGGTTTGTTATGGCTCAGGTCGACGGGATCAAGAATTAGGGCCTAAGTGGTGCTGTGGTCCTTATTCTTAATGATCTGATATTGTGTAGATTTGGAACTCTAATGGCCGACGAGAAGCTTGTTAGTTTATTACTGTCTGACGTTGCCGAATGGAACCAATTTCGAAAGGGCAGTGATCAGAAAGACTGTTGCGATTTGACCGATGCCACGCTGTTTAAGGCCTATCTGCCTTATGCCGATTTACGTACGGCAGATCTGCGCAAGGCCGTTTTAAGCTTCGCACATTTACCAGGCGCCAAGCTGTGCAATGCCAATTTAAGCGGCGCTGACTTGAGGGACGCCGACTTGACCGAGGCCTATTTGCGGCATTCGAATTTGGCGAGGGCCAACTTGAGTCACGCCACTATGGGTGGGGCTGATTTAAGCGCAGCCAATTTGCGTGGCGCAAATCTCCGCGGCGCCTATTTGCGGGACTCCATTTTGGTCGAAGTAAATTTAAGCGAGGCCGATCTGCGCGGCGCCGATTTGTTGAAGGCAGATTTGCGCAGAGCCAACATGAGCGGAGCCGACTTAGGCAACGCCCTTTTGCTTGAAGCTGTTCTGAAACAGGCGGATTTATCCCGGGTTAACTTGAGTGAAGCCAATTTGGTTCGGGTTGATTTGGCCGGAGCAGGTTTGAGAGAAGCTCGGTTGGCCGGGGCGAGATTGATCGGAGCTGATTTACGGGGGGCTGATTTGCGTGGGACCGATTTACGTGGCGCGTGTTTGCTCTCCGCGAATTTGTGCGAGGCCGATTTGCGTGGGGCTGAATTAGGTGAAGCCTCGTTTTACCAAGCTGTCTTGAACGGAGCCAAGGTCGGGCAAGATCAGTTGCTTAAGGCGCGGACGCTCTTTAATGCCAAAATCGACACCGACAAAACCGAAGGGTTGGAAAAAATCGCCCCACACCTGTTTTCGCAGGCCTAGAAGGGGGAGGTTCCGGTTGAGCACAAAATCTTTCGCTGAGAACTGATCAATCGTGCAAAGAACTGCATAAATTACTTTCCAGTCAGGCTTGTCGAGCTGTTTCAACGATGTCGCTTGCCTTCCTATCCAAAACCCAATGCTCGACACACGTCATGATGATGTGCTGTGCGCCTGTTAGAAGCTCTTCCTTGCTCAAAGTAGTGAGGGCTCTCTTTCGCTCGCGTTCTGTGAGCAGCGGGAGCTGCTCGTCAAGATATGGCACATGGATGAAGCCTGCGCGCAGGTCGGCGTTCGCACCAAGGCCACGGTGATGGGCGTTGTAAAAGAGGTAATTGCAGACATAGTCCCCGGCATTGTCGGACCGGTAGACGGGAAGGTTCTGACCGGAAAGGCGCCGATGAATATCGTCGAGGGGGAGCGTGGTTTCTCTTAAGGGTCCGCCCGCCACGATCTCACCTAAAGCGGGCCGGTAACCGGCCACATCCGGCCGATTGATCGCGACGTGATTGCGGGCCGTCGTTTCCAATTGGAACCCGGTCGCTTCGGCGGAGAGGCCGAAGAAGATCGCAATATCGGGTTGGATCGTCGTCTTGATCGCCGCGAGCTCTTGATCGACCTTTCGATAATCCGTTGCAAGAAGGCGGAAATGAAGATCGGGCTTCACTTCGGGGGTGCGATCAGCCGCGAAATTCCCCCAATCGTCAGCCATGAGCCACTCGATTAGACGCTCCGTCGGATTCACCGGAGCGCCGGGAAATCTCGAAAACCCGGTGATCAGGAGTTTTGGCTGTGTTTGCGTCAAATCGAACCCGCCGCCTTAAAGAACACCCTCAAACACTCAGGCCGCAGGGCGTCCGGCTTCGGTCGCCCGTTCTACCTCGATGAGGCGTCCGGTTTTGACGTCATAGACATAGCCATAGATCGGGATCGCCGGGTTAACCAAAGGATGGGCGCGGATGCGCATGACATCCTCGACAACCGCTTCTTCCTGATCGCGGATCGTGTGCCACTTCACATAGCGGCCTTCGGGCGAGCCACCGGGTTCGCTAGCGTTCTCAAAGCCGCTATCGGTGAGTTGCGCGGTTTCAAGCGAGCCTTCCAGAAGATCCGCCATCGCACTGTCGTCGAAGAAGAGCATGCCGCAATCGGAATGGTGAATGACAAACCATTCCTTTGTGCCGAGGAGTTTGTGGCTGATTACAAGCGAACGGATCGCATCGTCGCTCGCCCGGCCTCCGGCATTGCGCACGACATGGGCGTCACCCTCGGCGAGACCGGCGAATTTTGCGGGATCGAGGCGGGCATCCATGCAGGTCAGGATCAGAAAACCGCGCGCGGGCGGAAGGGCGAGATCGCCCTTATCGAAAGTTTCAGCGTAAGTATTGTTGGCAAGTTCGACGTCCGACTTGATTTGAGACATGAGCTTCTCCCGTTATTTGTCAGACACCCTAACATAGTGGCCGCATCGCCTGAAAGGAAATGCCGCCGCGAGGGGTGAGGTATGGCGCAGTGCCGGAGCACAATTCTGTTCACCCGGTGCTTTGCGCAAAGAGTCGATTACTGACTCTTCTCTCCGTCTTCTCTTGGTGGCCTGCTAAGTCTGGCAAACGTGCGGCCATCAACTGAGATCAATGCAACCGGCCCCTTCCATTGGCCCTCCGGACCGGGAGGCCTGTGTTAAAGAGCTGTCACCAATCCGGTAACATGATGCCCTTGACCGTACCGGATTACCGATAATCTTTGTTTTCATGAACATTGACGCCCTGACATCCGCACCGAACCCGATACCGCTTCACGCAGTGCTTGCGTTGATCGCAATCGTCATGGGCGGTCTGCAGCTTGCACTTCCGAAAGGAACCCTGGTCCATCGCAGCGTTGGCTATCTCTGGGTTTCAACAATGTTCGTCGTGGCGGTCTCAAGCTTCTTCATCAACGAGTTCAGATGGGTTGGCCCGTTTGGGCCGATTCACCTTTTATCGCTGGTTGTGTTGTGGTCGCTCTGGCGCGGCTGGGTGCATGCAAGAGAGCAGAACATCAAGGCACATCGCGGTTATATGGTGGCGCTTTACTGGCAGAGCCTGATCCTCGCCGGTGCCTTCACGCTTCTTCCAGAACGCGTCATGTATGATGTCGTCTTCGCTTGAGCGGGCGAAGGGGATATCCTTCCACCAGCAACAAGAACGCGGGCTTTCGATCAACCAATCGCATTGCGCAAGTCGAACAGGCTCTTTGTGAAATCCCTCACCAATTTGGATTTCTGCGTGTCCGGACGGAACAAAAGAAACGAGCGGAAATTGACGGAGGGCAGGAAGGGCCGGATTTCCAGCCCGCGTGCAACAAAGCCGTCGACCACCAGAGGATTGACGAGCCCGACCGCATCGCCGGAGAGCGCCAAGGCACAGGTCGTCGTCGATGACGGTGTCTCGACAACGTAATCCGGAGACACACCGGCCTCATCCAATATCGCATCGAACCGGTGACGGGCCCGGTCTTCCGGCGATAGGCCGATCATCGGCTGACCGGCAAGGTCTTTCGGCCCGAGCGTTTCCTTATCCGTCAAGGGATGGTCGGGGGGCATGGCAATGACGCCGGAAAAGCCGCCGAAATGGGTTGTGTCCAGCCCGGACCGGTCGATCTCGTCGGCAGCGAGGCCGATATCGAAATTACCGTCGACGATCTGGTTGCGCACTTGCGCTGAGGGCAGGACCTGAAGCGTTATCCTTACGCGCGGGTTCTTGAGTCTGAAATTCTGAATTGCCCGCGGCACGATCTCCGCCCCCAAAGCGGACAGCGATGCAATTCTGATATGCCCCGATCCGTAGTCGCGGATAGCCGCTGCCGCTGATCTTAGCCGGTCCATGCCCTTGAAACTCTCGGACACCTCACGAAAGAACAATTGCCCTTCCGTGGTCGGCACCATGCGCCCGCGCACCCGGTCGAAAAGGGTGAACCCCAGTGATGCCTCCAGATCCGCAATGCTCCTGCTCACCGCTGGCTGCGTAATCTGCATGAGTTCGGCTGCGCGGACCGCAGAGCCCGAGATCATCAGGGTGTGAAAGGCTTCAAGCTGCCTGAACTTCATCGCGACACCTCAGTATATAACCAATACGTATAGACTTATGCCTGAATATAAATTGTTTGCCAGTCTGAAGTTTGCTCTAGTCGCGAAAACTCTCAGAAGGAAAGCCAATGCGTGACGCGACCCATTGCACGATCCATCCCACCGTCGACCTCACCGAATTTTCCAGTCTGGCGGTGCCGACCTATCGGGCATCGACGATCGTGTTCGACAATGCGCAAGCCTATGCAAAACGCATGGAGCGTGACCTCGACAGCTATTCCTATGGACTGCACGGGACACCCACGACGAGAACCCTTGAAGCGCAGCTTTCAACGCTTGAGAACGGCCAACGCACGGTCCTTGTGCCGTCGGGGCAGGCGGGCGTCACCATCGTCTTTTTGAGTGTCTTGCGTCCCGGCGACACGGTTCTGATCCCGGATAACGTCTATCCGCCGGTCCGGGAGTTCTGCGCCGATTATCTCGAAGCGCGCGGCATATATCACAAGGTCTACCGGCCCGACGGGGCCGGGATTGAGGCGTTGATCGACCCATCGGTGAAATTGATCTGGGCAGAGACGCCGGGGTCTACGACCATGGAAATGCAGGATTTGCGAGCCCTTGCAGCCCTTGGCAAAAAGCATGGAATTTTAACCGGGGCCGACAATACCTGGGCGACCCCGCTCAATTTGAAACCTCTCGATCTCGGCATCGACTTTTCGATGCAGGCCTTATCCAAATATGTCGGCGGGCATTCCGATCTCCTGCTCGGATCGGTTTGCGTGAATGATCTGGAACTGCGCAAAAAACTGCGGGATACGATGCGCATGCTCGGTATCGGGATCGGTCCCGATGAGGCCGCACTTGCGTTGCGGGGGATCGGAACGATGGCCGTCCGCCTTGCGCATGTCGGAAAGGTTGCTTTGAGCCTCGCGGACGATCTGGCGTTGCGCGACGATGTCGATTTGGTGCTTCACCCGGCGCGCCCGGATTTTCCGCAACACGCGCTGTGGAAACGCGATTTTTCCGGCGCAAGCGGTGTTTTCAGCGTGGTCCTCACCGAAAAGCAGGAAGCTAATCTTGAGGCTGGCCTCAACGCGCTCAGGATCTTTGCAATCGGGGCAAGCTGGGGCGGGACACGCAGTCTGATTGCACCGATCTCCGTCAAGACCCGACATTATCAGACACCAGACCACCACCGCACTTTTCTGCGCATTAATGTTGGCCTGGAAGACCCGGACGACCTGCGTTCTGATCTTAAAAATCTGTTCGATTGTCTCTCGCGGTAAGAAAGAAGTGCCTGTTCAAAGGCACGCACTGGATCAGCTCCGGTCTGTCAGAAGTTTGAGGCCCGCGAGGCCGAAGGCCGTCCCAAGCGCGCCCTGAATTATCCGCCGGGCGCGGCCATAGAGGCTGACCATTATCGGCGTTGAAAAGGCAATTGCGTAAAGAAGATGAAGGATAATGGAGAGCACGAAGGTGCCAGCGACGATGACGCCCGCGACCCATAAG
>JBCDCU010000071.1:0-12969 GCA_039181265.1 Pseudomonadota bacterium
CCGTTCCTTTCAAAAAGTCGCGTCTTTTCATTGTATTGCTCCCGTTACGTGGTTGTCTGGTGATCTTTTTTGTTTGATGGCTGAGCCGTAGCGACAAAGGCGCGCCAGCCGCCGAATTCGGTGATGTCGCGGGCACCCTGGAGCCCGGAAGGTTCCGAAATGAACCCCTTGACCGTCGAGCCGTCTTGAAGAGCGACGGTGCCGAGCCCCAACGGAGCCGGAATTCCTGAGAGAAACGTGCCGATCTCGGATATGGGAAGCGCCCAGATTTCTATCTCAAGGGCCGTGCCGTCTTCGCTTTTCACGAGTGCCGGGCGTGCGGGCGGTCCGCCCGCAAGGGCGTAGAGGCGATAATTGTCTGCTGTCTTGGTTGCCTTAAGACAGCGCCCACCGAGACGGGTCAGTTCCTCATTGAGCGGTAGTCCCGACATATGCGCACCGCCAACCGCAATCGCCATTTCACCTTCGGCTGGGCCTACTTCCGCGCTTTGGGCCGCGGGAACCGCCCAGTCGGTCGCGCCCATAAAGGCCGCACCAGAGGGGTGGAGCCTGATTGCAGCACTCGCCAGAAGATGGTCACAACCCGCTTTGGCGAGAAGGGTCAGTGAACCCGGGCGACCGTCTGAGCGCTCTTTCGTCGGAACTGCGAGCGCGCACAAATCGAGTAGGTTCACGAAATTTGTGTAAAGGCCGAGATTGCTGTTCGGTCCGACAGGGTCGGCTTCCAGATCCGCAGTGCTGTAAAATGTCGGTATCGACGGAACGCAGAGGAAATCGACCTGACCGATCAACGGCTCCACTGCCCGGCGCAGTCCCGCGAAGTGATATTGGTCGCGGAAGGCGTCTGCTGCCGAAAAAGCCTCGGCCTTTTTGATGACAGCGGCGGTCGTCGGATGAACCGCTTCCGGATTGTCCTTCAAGAGCGTTTCGATCACCGCATAGCGTTCAGCCACCCAGGTGCCTTCATAGAGCATCTCTGCGATCTCAAAGAACGTCGTAAAGTCGAATTCGACGAGCGTTGCACCAAGCGCTTCCAGCTCTGAGAGATCGTGGTCGAAAGACGCTTCCTGGAGATCGTCGCCAAAGAATCTGCGGGTCTTTTTTGATGGAATGCCAACTTTGAATGTAGGTGGTAGATTGCCGGTTGGCCGAGCATCAAAGGGCCGCGCATACGCATCCGTCTCATCGAAAATCGAGCAGGTGCGAAACACTGTGTGAGCGTCAGACACGGTCAGGGCGAAAATCGAGATTGTATCGAGTGATCGGCAAGCGGGGACAACACCTGTCGCCGAGATTGTGCCGAGTGTTGGCTTGAGGCCGACGATGTTATTCAGTGCTGCCGGTACGCGGCCCGATCCTGCGGTATCCGTGCCGAGCGCAAAGGGTACGATGCCATGGGCAACCGCAACGGCAGACCCGGAGCTCGATCCACCCGGAACAACTTCCGGGTCAATCGCGTTCTTCGGGACGGGATAGGGCGTGCGGACGCCCACAAGACCTGTTGCAAACTGATCGAGGTTCGTTTTCCCGATCAGGAGCGCGCCTGCTGCCTTGAGTTGCGCGACCGCGAATGCGTCTTCGGTTGCCTGGTAAGTATAGGCAGGACACCCCGCACTTGTCGGTATGCCCTTGGCGTCAATGTTGTCCTTGACGGCGAACGGGATCCCCCAAAGCGGTTTTTTGGGATCGAAACGCCCAAGTGCCTGCGCCATTCCGATCATTTCATTTTCACCGATAAGGTGAAGAAAGATGCCTGGATCGTCGGCTTCCCGGATACGCCAATAACATTCACGGATGACATCGGCTGGACGGGTGCCGGATGCATAGGCCTCACGAAGCGCTGTAATTGTGAAGGCGAGATTATCCATCAACCTTTTTCTCCCCCTTCGGATTCCAGAATAAATTCAACGGGTTTTTCCCATTGGATGAGGACGACGCATCCGTCTTCAGACCAGACCGAATGCTCGCTTCCAACGGGATTGGCGACGAAAGTTCCCGCCGCATAGTTACCCGCCTCATCGCTCTGCATGCCTGCGAGGACGAGGATGGTTTCAAGACCGGTGTGGCGATGGCGGGGAACGCGGGCGCCGGGCTCGTAGCGCAGGACCGCGACGGAGGGTTCGCCCTCAACAAGCGTGCAGATTTCGATCCCCTCGCGGAACGGTTCGAAGGGTAGAGCCTCCCAGCCTTCATTGACAAGGTTCTCAATTCTAGGGCGCGGCATCATGAGAGAGCCTCCACGATCGATGCCGTCGATGTCGACCAACCAACAATCGCGCCCTGGGCGGTGATCATGGCAATCGCCGCTTTTTTGAATTCCGGGAAGTAGCTTGCCGTCGCATCTTCTGCGAGGAGGCATTCATATCCGCGGTCGTTTGCTTCCCGCATGGTGGTTTGAACGCAGACTTCGGTGGTGACCCCTGCAAAGACGATCTGTGCGATGCCGGAGGCTTTCAGGTGCTGGTCGAGGTTGGTTGCGTAAAAGGCACCCTTCCCGGGTTTGTCGATGACGCGTTCGTTCTCTGCCGGTGCGAGATCGGCAACGATGTCAGCGCCCTCTTCACCTGCAATTAGGATGCGTCCCATGGGGCCGTCGTCTCCAATACGAAGGCTTGGAAAACCCCGCTCGCGTTTGGCGGGCGGGCAGTCGGAGAGATCCGGCTTGTGACATTCACGGGTATGGATGACGGGACGTCCGGCTTTTCGAAAACCCTCGATCAGGTGTTTGACCGTCGGGATGATCGCGGCGCATGGAGCAACGTCGTTGCCCAGCGTCTCACCAAAGCCACCGGGCTCAACAAAATCCCGCTGCATATCAATCACCATCAGGGCGACCGCATCGGGCTTGAGATCAAAAGGAAACGGTTGAGCGGAAACGTTCGGCATTAGGCATGCCCCGCCATGTGCTGGCCGATTTCCTTGATATCGGCACTCTCAACTGGGCTTTCGAAGGCAATACGGCCTTCGGACATGACGAGAATCCTGTCAGACAATTCCAGGATTTCGTCGAGATCCTCGCTGATCAGGAGAACCGCCGCGCCCTGATTGCGCTGGTCGATCAAGCGCGCGCGAATGTCCGCGACCGATGAAAAATCAAGACCGAAACATGGGTTGGCGACAATCAGAAGATTGACGTCTTCACTCAATTCTCGGGCAAGTGTGGCGCGCTGCACATTACCGCCTGAAAGCGAGGCAATCGGGCTATCTTCAGAGGCGGTCTTAACGTTGAAGATATCGATCAGGTCGCGCGCGCGTTCCTGCAGGCGCTTTGTATTCAGCCAAAAACGCGGCGCGCCATCGTCATGGTCGAAACTGCGGAAGGCTAGGTTTTCCGCAACAGACATTTTCGGGGCGCTGGCGTTTTTCAGGGGTTCTTCCGGGATGAACCGGATCTTCATGTCGCGTGCCTGCCGCCGATCCGCGCGGTAGGCGTTGTCCTTCACGGAGATTGTCCCGGATCGCAATGGCCGCTGCCCGGTCAGGATTTCGACGAGTTCCATTTGGCCGTTTCCGGAAATCCCCGCGATACCGACAATCTCGCCGCTTGAAACGGTCAGATCGTCGATTGAAATCGTCTTGAGACCGGATCGGTCATTGGCGACTGCGTTCTTGATCCGCAGGATGTTTTCGCCATTGCTCTCCGTTCGTTTTGCTTTTTGGGCGAGCGTCTTGTCGCCGATCATCATTGCGCCAAGATCGTCGGGCGTGAGGTCGCTCACCTTTCCTCCACCCGCATAGCGTCCGCGCCGCAGGACGGAAACAGTATCGGCAAACGCCATGACTTCCCGGAATTTATGGGTGATCATCAGGCAGGTCAGTGCCCCATCTTTGATTAGATCGCGGACCATGCCGAGCAGCTCGTCAGCTTCAGAAGGCGTGAGAACTGAGGTTGGTTCATCAAGGATCAGAAAACGGCGTCCGAGGAACAATTGCTTCAAGAGCTCAAGTTTCTGCTTTTCACCGGCGGAAAGCCGCCCAACGGGCTCTGAGAGCGGAACCTTAAACGGCATCGTTTCCTGAAACGCGTGTAACGCGTCGAGTTCCCGTTTCCAGTCGATCACTGCCGGAACGTCGTCACGCGCGATAACGATGTTTTCCGCTGCCGTGAGGGAGGGAACGAGTGTGAAATGCTGATAGACCATGCCAAGTCCGCAGGCATGGGCATCGCGCGGGTTCTTGATGTCGGCTTCACGATCGTTGACGAGCATTTGGCCTGATGTCGGCGTGTAAAACCCCATCATGCATTTGACGAGCGTAGACTTTCCGGCACCGTTTTCACCAAGAAGGGCGTGGAACGTTCCAGGCGCGATCTTGATTGATACGTCATCAAGTGCCGTGAAGCCTCCGAAACGCATCGTCATCTTGACGGTTTCGACGGAAAGCGGCGTTTCTCGCATGGAGGTCGGGTCAAGGGTCACGGCAGAGCCTTCACGAGACTTTCGCTGTCGGAGACCGTCCCGAAGACACCGCCCTGCATCTTCACCATCTTGATCGCTGCGTCGTGGTTTCCTTTGTCGGTCGCACCGCAGCAATCTTCCAGGATCAAGCATTCGAAGCCGCGGTCATTGGCTTCGCGCATCGTTGTGTGGACGCAGACGTCGGTGGTGATCCCGGTCAGCACAATGTTTTCGATGCCTCGGGTGCGCAGAAGAAGTTCAAGATCGGTTGCGCAGAAACTTCCCTTTCCCGGTTTGTCGATGATGGGTTCGCCATCTTCCGGTGCGAGTTCTTCGATGATGTCCCAGCCGGGTTCGCCGCGAACAAGGATCTTTCCGCATGGGCCGGGATCGCCAATTCCCGCGCCGATCTGTTGCGAACGCCAGCGCTTATTGGCTGGAAGATCGGCAAGGTCCGGTCGGTGACCTTCGCGCGTGTGAATAATGTGGTAGCCTTTCGCGCGCATCGCTGCGAGGACCAGCTTGATCGGTTCGATTGGCGCGCGGGTCAGCGACAGATCGTATCCCATGGCGTCCACATAGCCGCCCTTGCCGCAGAAATCAGTCTGCATGTCGATCACAATCAGCGCGGTATTTTGCGGTGTGAGATCACCATTGTAGGGCCAGGGATAAGGGTCGGCTTCGATCGTTGGCATGGCGTAATCCGTTACTTTGTGATGCTGAGTTCCGCGGGCGCCCCAGTCAGAGCGCGCGTCGTTGAACTGGTTGCGTAGAGAAGGATGAGGGTCAGAACGTAAGGGGCAGCGTAGAAGAGGTAGTAGCCTTCGCTGACACCGACTGACTGAAGGGCAGGTCCGAGCGCTCCGGCTGCGCCGAAGAGAAGGGCTGCCCAGAAGCAGTTGACCGGGCTCCAACGGGCGAAGATGACAAGCGCAACTGCCATCAGGCCCTGACCGGAGGAAATGCCTTCGTTCCAGCTTCCCGGATAATAGAGAGACAGATAGGCGCCGCCGATCCCGGCAAGTGCGCCACCGGCTGCCGTTGAAAGAAGCCGAACCCGGTTTGGATTGATACCTGCGGCGCGCGCGGCATCCGTGCTGTCACCAACGAGCCGGATCGTGAGGCCAATCTTCGTCGCCTTGAACATCCATGCCATTAAGAGCGCGAGGGCAATGCCGATCAGGAACAGGACATTGACCTGAAGGGCGGCTTCCAATTGGGGAATTTCGCTCCAGAAGCCGAGCGGGATCGCGGGAAGATCGGGCGCGACCGGTTGGATATAAGGCTTTCCAAAAAAGTAGGCGAGCCCGATTCCGAGAAGCATAAGGGCAATGCCGATTGCGATATCGTTGACCCGCGGAAGGCGGCAGACATAGCCGTGAAAGAGCCCGAAGAGAGACCCGGTGATGGCTGCCGCCAGAACACCCACCCATGCTGACCCGCTTTCAAAGGCGACGGCATAGCCGCTCATCGCGCCAAAAACGAGCGTTCCTTCAAGCCCGAGGTTGATCCGCCCTGAGCGTTCCGTCAGGCATTCGCCGAGACTTACAAAAATAAAAGGGGTCGAAACGCGTATCGCACCGCCAAGCATGGCGATCGGAACGGCCCACCATCCAAGATCCGCTTCGCTCATTTCGCACCCCATTGATCAGGTTTGAAGATCGCGAAGCTGCCCATCAGGGTTTCGCTCAGGAGGATCGCGACGAAGACGAAGCCCTGCAGGACAAGGATTGTTGCGTCCGGAAGGTCCATGCGCCGCTGGACAAGGCCACTTGATGCTTCGAATCCCGCAAGAAGGATGGCGACTGGAATGATCGCCAGCATGTTGTGGCGGGCAAGAAACGCAATCAGGATCCCGGTAAATCCATAACCGGCAGCCAGTGATGCGTTTGCGGTGCCGTGAACCGCGGCAACCTCGATCATGCCAGCGAGACCCGCAAGGCCGCCGGCAAGTGCACAAAACCCGATCATGAGGAGCCCGACGGGCAGTCCCTGCACGCGCGCTGCCTTGATGTTTCCGCCAACGATCCGTGCAGCAAAACCCCAGGTCGTGCGCTCGATAAGGATCCAGGCGAGGAGGCATGCGATCACACCAATCGCAAGACCCCAGTGAACATCGAAGCCCGGCATATCGGCTATGCGATAGTGCGGTTCAAGGGGTGCGCTTGAAGGCTTGTTGAGGCTGGCCGGATCGCGCAACGGCCCTTCGACCAGATGGTTCATCAGGGCGATGGCGATGTAGGCCATGAGCAGGCTTGAAATCGTCTCGTTGACACCGCGCCTCACCCGCATCGCTGCGATGGCGCCGATCCATGCTCCGCCAATCGCCATGCCGCAAAGCGCCATCATGACAATTGCAACGGGTCCTGGCAGGCCGGGCGCGAACATCGCGAAGGCGCCAGCCGCGACACCGCCGAGAACGATTGCTCCTTCTCCGCCGATTACCACGAGGCCGAGTTTTGCCGGAATAGCAACGCAGAGGGCTGCGAACAGGAGCGGCGCTGTCCGCGACAGCGTGTTCTCCCAGGAAAAAGCGGTACCGAAACCCGCCTTATAGACGAGCGAGAAGAACGTGATTGGGTCTTTGCCGAGGCAAATCAGGAAGAGGGAGAAAGCCGCCAGACCTGCGACGAGCGCGCCGAGGGGAATGAGGACAACTTCAGCTTTTCGCGCAAGCGTCGCAAGAGACCGCGACGCTGTACGGGATTTGGGAACGGGCGAGCTCTCCAGCGTGGTCTCAGCTTCCATCTGGGCGCTCCGGACGTGCGGTCACCTTCGGCTTCAGGACGTTGAGCCAATCACACCTTCGACAAGGTAATCCATGCTTTCCAGAGCGATGTCGGTCTCAACGAAGGATTGCCCTGCCGTTGCAATCACATTTCCCGCATTGTCGTTCATCGGCCCGTTGATAACCGCGTAGCCGCCTTTGATGATTTCTGCTTTCGTTGCTTCGAACTGGTTTCTTGCCGCGTCAGAGACAGCCGGTCCGAGCGCGCTCATCTTGATAAAGTCCTCAGCGAGACCGCCACGGACGAAATTGTCGATCGTTCCACCTTCGAGAACGGTTTTCGCCATGGACGTGTAGACATTCGCCCAGTTCCATTCGGCTCCGGTGAGATACTTTTCAGGCGCAAGTGGGCTTTGATCGGCGTGATAACCGCACACGAAGGCACCACGCCCTGCAGCGGTTTCCATAACCACTTTCGGTCCGTCAACGTGGCAGGTGATGACGTCGATCCCCTGATCGGCAAGCGCGTTGGTTGCTTCGGCTTCTTTCACCGCAAGGGACCACTCGCCCGTAAAAATGACCTGACATGTGATCTCAGGATCGACTGACCGTGCGCCGATCAGGAACGAATTGATGTTGAGCAGAACCTGCGGGATTGGTTTTGCCGCAACGAAACCGATCTTCTTCGACTTGGTCGTGTGCCCTGCGACAATGCCGTTCAGATATTGGCCCATGCCGATATAACCGAAATAGGACCCGACATTCTTTGGATGATCCTTTTCGTTCCAGAGACCACCGGCATGCTGGAAACGCACGTTCTCATATTTTGGAGCAAGTTCGAGGATGTGAGGATTGAAATACCCGAAAGACGTCGGGAAAAGGAGTGTGGCGCCGTCGAACGCGATCATGCTCTCCATAGACTTTTGGACGTCGACCGTCTCCGGCACGTTCTCTTCTTCGACAACGGTAACCCCATCCATAGATTTCAGAGCGGCTGCACCTTCAGCATGGGCCTGGTTGTAGCCGAAATCATCACGCGGCCCGACATAGATGAAGCCGACTGTCAGGCTCGCAGCCGCAGCACTGTTCATACCAAGACCCGTCAGGAGGCCTGTACCGGCAAGTGCGGCCGAACCCTTCATGAATGTGCGGCGTGATGTTCTCGGATTGAAACCCATGGTTTTTTCCCTCTGTTGCGCGCCTTTATGAGCGGTCCTTTAGAAAAGATGATGCCGGACGAAAGAGCGCGGATAGGCGCTTGAAGCACCCCTTCGTCCAGCTTTTGCTCATGTGGCAGAGGCACGATGCCCCAGTGTGAGTGCACATGTCTTCTGCTATCTTTTCACCAATTCGCTGCAAAAATTGCAGCGCTTGGAGCGAGGACTGGATCGGTTGGAATGAGACATCTAACGACGCTGAAATACATTGATGCCGTTGCCCGCGCCGGTTCGATCCGCGGCGCTGCCGAGGTTCTGTCGATCACATCGACCGCGCTTAATCGTCGTATTCTGGGAATGGAGGAAGAACTCGGGGTTCAGATTTTCGAGCGGCTGCCCCGCGGGGTGAGGCTTTCGAGTGCAGGTGAGATCCTCATTCATCACATTCGAACGCAATTGTCCGAAATGGACCGGGTCCAATCGCAAATTGCTGATCTGTCAGGCGTCCGGCGGGGTCACGTGTCGATTGCCTGTAGCCAGGCGCTCATCCCGTATTTTCTGCCGAAGCAGATAACCGCTTACCGGCGCGAGCATACAGGCGTCACCTTCGGCGTCCATGTACGCGATCGCGATGCTGCCGAGGTCGCCCTTACCGAGCGAACGGCCGATATCGCCCTTGTCTTCGAGCCAATCCGTATGTCGGAGTTCCAGACAATTCTGACAATGCCGCAGCCAATCCATGCGGTTCTTTCAAAAGACCACCCGCTCGCAGAAAAGGAGATCCTCCGGCTGAAGGAATGTCTGCTTTATCCGGTCGCTATGCCGACGCGGGTCTATGGCGTGCGTCACCTTATTGAAATGGCCCTGCTCGATTCAGGCTTCCACTACGAGCCGGTGATTGAATCCGATAATTTCGAATTTTTGCGAAATTATGCGCTGGCGGAAAACATCGTGTCGTTTCAATTGCCAATCGGTTTGCCGGATCCCGTTCTTGGAGATGGGCCTGCTCCTGAGCTTGTGACCCGTCCTGTGGATCCGCGCGATGTGAAGGGCGGGAACATCTATTTCGGCCAATTGCGCGGGCGGACGTTGCCAGTTGCCGCAGCCAAATTTGCTGATCAGATCGTTAAAAGTCTGATCTCGCGGAACGCGACGCTGAAATCCGAGATACCCGGGTCGTAGCGATCGAATCCTGACAATTGGCGTTCGCGGTGCATTTTTTGCAGCGCAACGTATCGGAAATAACACTGGACATTAGCGCCGGTGAAATCTCTACTTTTTGCATCGCAATACTTTTCAGCCGAGCGCGCGGGACGCACCGCGGGCCGCAGGGACGTGCTTCTGGCTCGGACGCACGAAGGGTCGGTTTTTGAGTACAGAAACACATACGGCTTCCAAAACTTCAAAGTCAGGCTTTTCAAAGTTTCCCGAATGGATCGTCCATATCGTCGGTCCGGCACTCCTGATCTTCATCTGGTGGATCGCCTTTCAGTTTGAATTGGTCGACAAGAACCTTCTCCCATCACCGTTTGCAACGATCTCCGATACGGCGGTCAATATCGTGACCGGCGACGTCATGGCCGATTTCTGGTTCACCCTCTGGCGGGTTCTTCAGGCTTTCGCGATTGCGACGTTAATCGGAGTTCCCCTCGGTATCGTTCTTGGCGCGGATGACCGGATTTACCGAAGCCTGGAATTCATCGTCGATTTCTTCCGCTCAACGCCAGCAACGGCAATGTTTCCGCTGTTCCTGCTCCTTTTCGGCCTTGGAGACTTTTCCAAGATCGCGGTCGCTGCATTCGCCGCACTTCTTGTGATCCTCTTTAACGTCGCCTATGGCGTGATGAACGCGCGGCAGACCCGTATTCTGGCAGCGCGGTCGATGGGCGCGTCGCGCGGTCGCATCTTCTTTGACGTCATCTTCTTCGAAACGCTGCCGCAGACCTTCATCGGTTTACGCACCGCTGTCTCATTGGCCCTCGTCGTCATCATCGTCGCCGAGATGTTTATCGGCGCGACCGACGGGCTCGGCCACCGGATTATCGACGCGCAAATCTCCTACAACCTCACCGATATGTACGGCTCGATCCTCGTCACCGGTGCCATGGGTTATGGCCTCAACGTCTTCTTCCTGGTGATCGAAAATCGCCTCGTTCACTGGTCGGGAAAATGAATCCTATCTGCAACCGCAACCGAAAGGTCCCAAGATGATCAAGAGATCTCTTCTCACGGCAGGCTTTGCAGCCCTGCTCTCAACAGGCACCGCACATGCTGCGTGCGAAAGCTTCGAAGAAGTCACGTCAGCATGGCTGCCGATTATGCAGACAACCGCATATTACGTGGCACATGAGGAAGGCCTCTTTGAGAAGGCGTGTATCAAGATCAATTCGAACAAGATGCAATCGCCGAACCACATCATTGATGCCCTTGTCGGTGGGCGCGCGGATTTCGGCCCTCCGGGAGCAGCTGCCGGCATCGCGATGATTGCCGAATCCAAGTTTCCCGGCACCTTTAAAGTTTTCGGTTTGCAGGGCGGCGGTATCGGGGTCGACCTCATCAATGACGGCCTGATCGTCAAGGAAGGAAGCGAGATTAAGTCCTTTAAGGATTTGACCGGCAAGACGCTCGGACATGTTCCCGGCATCCAATGGCGGACGATCTCAAAACACCTTGTGCGCTCGGCAGGCCTCGACCCGGATAAAGACGTGACGCTGGTCGACCTTGCCGTTCCTCAACAGGTCCCTGCCGTTTTGGGTGGAAGCGTTGATGCGACGTTGTCTCTTGAACCGGTCGGCTCAATAGCTGCAGCCACGGACGGAGTGACGCGGGCGGTGATCAACCCGGTTGCTGCCGTCATATCGGATCCCTTCTATTCAGGCGCGGCAGTTCTGACGACCAAGTTCATCAAGGAGCGCCCGGAGACTGCCAAGAAAATTGTCGAAATCATCGATGAAGCGACCAAACTCGCCAATGCCGACTTCGACAAATACAAGGCGATCATTCCGAAATACACCGCCATCCGCGAGACCCAGCTTGACCTTCTCGCCAAACCTTATTTGCGCGGCTTTACAGATCTCAACGAAACGGACCTCAACTCCTATCAGGCTTTCGTTGACGTCTTTGTCTCTGAAGGCGTGTTGAAAGAACCTATGGATGTTCGCACCAAAATCCTCTCACTGTCGGATTTTGACGCGAGCTAATCCCCGTTCCAACGAGAAGCAGGACAGAAAATCATGTCGACTGCAGCAACCCAGGCGATTGCCCTGGTTGATGGAAACACCAAAGACACTGAGGTCGCGTCAAGCGGCCTCAGCGATTCAAAGACCAAGCGCGTCGGTTATCTCTCGATCAAGGGATTGTCGAAAGCGTTCAATGGAACTGTCGTCTATGACCAGTTCGATCTGGAACTTCCGCTTGGATCGTTTATCAGCGTTTTCGGGCCGAATGGCTGCGGGAAGAGCACGCTGATTAATATGATCTCCGGCCTGATGCCGATGGATGCGGGCGACGTGCTCTACGACGGTCAAACGATCAAGCAAACGCGGATCTCATATGTCTTTCAGAATTATCGCGAAGCGCTCTTTCCGTGGTTGAGAGCCATCGACAACATTCACTATCCCCTGAAGCTCATGGGGATGTCGAAGAGTGCCCGCAAAGAGAAAGTCGAGCAGCTTATTGAGGATTTCGGAATTGCTATCGATCTCAACGCCTATCCGTATACGCTGTCCGGCGGACAGCAACAGGCGGTCTCGATCCTGCGGGCGCTCGTCCGCGATCCTGAGGTGCTTTTCCTTGATGAACCGTTTTCGGCGCTCGATTATGAGATGACGATGCTGATGCGTGAAAAGCTGCAGGCAATCTTCGCCAAAACCGGTACAACGATGGTGCTCGTATCGCACGATCTGGAAGAAGCTGTGCAGATGGCGGACAAGGTGCTTCTCCTTACTCGCCGCCCCGCCCGGATTGCGGAAATCGTCGATAACAAGCTCAAACGGCCTCGCGATGCCGCAACTTTGGTTGATCCCGATTTCGTGCAATTGCGCAGTAAGTGTCTTGAAATTTTTCAGCGCGAAGCCAATGCTGCGCCTCGCTGATTGGTTCTAAAGGAGGCGAAATGCGCGGTTATCACGATATCGGTGGCGATCCGGCTGGTGAAGTTCCGAAAGAAGAACTCCCTTGGCTTTATTGGGAAAAACAGACCGAAGCGATCCGCAATCTCCTAGGTGACGGCACGCGCCGGATCATTTCGCTTGATGAGATGCGGCGTGGTTTCGAGAGTTTCGGCGAAGAAAAGTACAAGAAGTACTCCTTTTATCGCAGGCGCCTGGAGGCGATGATCGATGTCCTCATTGAAAAGGACGTGATCGACAAGGAAGAGCTTGAAAAAGCGATCGAAGAAAAACGCCTTGTTTGGGAAGCGGCTGCGAAATCCGACGAAGGGGCGTGAGGCCATGGCCCAGCGTTTTATGCCGGGCGACCGCGTCCGCGTGCTAGATCTCGGAAAACCCGGCCACGTCAGGATCCCGTTCTACATTCGGCACAAGACCGGACATGTCGTCCATTATTGCGGTACTTATCTGAACCCTGAGGATCTTGCTATCGGCAAAACCGGTGGACCGGCTATCTACCTTTATCGGGTTGAGTTCCGGCAGCAGGACCTTTGGGAAAGCCCAGATCATCCGCCGCA
>JBCDCU010000072.1:0-12948 GCA_039181265.1 Pseudomonadota bacterium
AACCGCTCGCTGTGGTATGTGGTATACCACAGATCTTGGGGAGGAACGATGGACCAGATCGCACCGAACGCTCACGCGAAACGCGATGTCAGTCAGCCCAAGGGGCGACAGGTCGATGAGGCGGCGCTGGGGGAAGTCCGAACCCTTTTGGGAACCCTTCCGGTTCGCCCGGATATGCTCATTGAAGCCCTGCATCTCATCCAGGATGGTACCGGTGCCCTGCGGGCTCGCCATTTGGCGGCACTTGCAGAAACATTCCGCATGGCGCAGGCGGAAGTCTATGAAGTTGCAAGCTTTTATCATCATTTCGATGTTGTTCGGGAAGACGATGATGCGCCCGCACCCGTAACAATCAGAGTATGCGATAGCCTGTCCTGCGCGATGGCGGGCGCAGAAAACCTGATTGCTGATCTGAAGACAAAGATCGATCCTGAACGTGTCCGCATTCAGGCTGTTCCCTGTATCGGGCGATGTGCGGCTGCACCCGCAGCTAATGTCGGCAAGCGCGCGGTGGAAACCGCGTCCCTCGATGATCTTATCACCGCCGCGACAGGACCGGTCGAACCGGAAATCCCGGACTATGACGGGCTCGACGCTTATCGCGCAAAAGGCGGTTACGAGACCCTCGAAAAGGTCCTCAGCGGTGAGATCAAAGCGGACGATGCGGTCGCCGTCATGTCGGATGCCGGATTGCGCGGTCTTGGCGGTGCAGGGTTTCCGGCCGGTCGGAAATGGGGCTTTGTCCGCGGTTATGAAGGCCCGCGCCTCATGACAATTAACGGTGATGAAGGCGAGCCTGGAACATTCAAGGATCGCTGGTGGCTTGAACGCGAGCCGCATAGAATGATCGAAGGCGCCTTGATCGCAGCGCATGTCGTCGGCTGCGAGCGGATCTACATGTATATGCGCGATGAATATCCGGCCGTTCTTGAAATCCTTGCCCGCGAGTTTGATGCTGTCGCAAAAGCCGGACTGTCAGACCATGCTCCGCTTGAACTGAGACGTGGGGCAGGGGCCTATATTTGCGGCGAAGAAAGCGCGATGATCGAATCGATCGAAGGAAAGCGCGGCCTTCCACGGCACCGCCCGCCCTATATTGCCGAAGTCGGACTTTTCGGGCGTCCGACGCTTAATCACAATGTCGAGACGCTTTCCTGGGTGCCGGATATCCTGAAGAACGGTGCAAAGTGGTTCGCCGATCAAGGTTATGGTGATGGGCATACGGGTGTGCGTTCTTATTCGGTCTCGGGCCGGGTGAAAAATCCCGGCGTCAAGATTGCGCCGGCTGGTATCCCGCTACAGGAACTCATCGACGATTATTGTGGTGGTATTGCGGACGGCCATACCTTCAAGGCGTTTCTTCCGGGCGGCGCATCCGGGGGCATCTTCCCGGCGTCCATGGCGCATATGGCGATGGACTTCGGATCTTTCGAACCGCATGGCGGCTTCATCGGAAGTCATGCCGTCGTCATTTTGTCCGATCAGGACAGCGTGCGGGAAGCGGCGCTCAATCTGATGAAATTCTTCAAGCACGAGAGCTGCGGTCAATGCACCCCTTGCCGTGCAGGCACAGAGAAACTGGTGAAGCTTCTTGCGGCTGAACGTCACGATACATCGCTCATGGAAGATCTTATGTTCGTGATGGGCGACAGCTCGATTTGCGGCCTTGGACAGGCGGCAGGCAATTCGGTCAAACACCTGATCAAATATTTCCCGGAGGAATTGTCATGAGCGCGAATGGCAACGGCGCGGCGATTACATTTACGCTCAATGGGAAAGAGGTGAGCGCCGCACCAGGCGAAACAATCTGGCAGGTCGCGAAGCGCGAAGGGACAACCATCCCGCATCTCTGCTGGAAAGACGCGCCCGGATACCGCGCCGACGGCAATTGTCGGGCGTGTATGGTGGAAGTGGAAGGGGAGCGGGTGCTTGCCGCATCCTGTGTGCGCAAACCGTCCAAGGGGATGGTGGTGAACACCGCCGGAGAACGTGCGGAAAAGAACCGCAAACTGGTTTTCGAACTTCTCGCCTCGGATATGCCGGCTCGGGATACAAGCCCCGATCCTGAGGCCGATTTCTGGAAACAGGCTGAAATCGCGCAGCTTGGCGATGATCGGCGTTTCCCGTCAGGTCGTCCTGGCGCAAAGAAGGAAATCCCTGTCGACAGTATTTTTCATGATGCGTCGCACCCTTCGATTGCGGTCAATCTCGACGCCTGTATTTCCTGCAATCTCTGTGCACGGGCCTGCCGTGAGGTGCAGGTGAATGACGTCATCGGTATGGGATCTCGCGGCACCGAGGCGACGCCGATCTTCGACATTCACGATCCGATGGGTCTCTCGACCTGTGTTGCCTGCGGTGAATGTGTTCAGGCGTGTCCGACCGGCGCTCTTCTTGAAAAATCACTGATGAATGAGGAGGCGACCAAGCGCGTTGTCTATGCGGAAAAGACCGTCAAGTCCGTTTGCCCGTTCTGCGGTGTCGGTTGCCAGACCGAAGTCTCGGTGAAGGACAACAAGATCATCAAGGTCGATGGCGTCCAGGGACCTGCCAACCGCGGCAAGCTTTGCGTCAAAGGGCGCTTCGGTTTCGATTATGTCATGAGCCCCGAAAGGCTGACGAAACCGCTTATTCGCCGCGAGGATGTGCCAAAAGACAAGAACGCGCACATGACCTTCGCCGATATCTCATCCGTCTTCCGAGAAGCGACCTGGGAAGAGGCGATGGAAAAGGCCGCGTCCGGCCTCAAGGCAATCAGCACGCGGGATGGCGGTGATGCGATTGCTGGTTTCGGGTCCGCTAAAGGCACCAACGAAGAAGCTTATCTCTTCCAGAAATATATCCGTCAGGGTTTCGGGACCAACAATGTAGACCATTGCACCCGCCTCTGCCACGCTTCCTCTGTCGCGGCCCTCATGGAGGGTGTTGGATCGGGGGCGGTGTCTGCTCCCTTTACGGCGGCTGACGACGCTGACTGCGTGATCATCATTGGGGCACGGCCGGAACAGAACCACCCGGTGGCAGCCACTTATTTCAAACAGGCGGCAAAGCGGGGCGTGAAGCTCATCGTTATGGATCCGAGGCGCCAGGGTATTATGCGGCTTGCGAGCCATCCGACCGTTTTCAAACCTGGAACGGATGTGGCGCTTCTCAACGCCATGCTCAATGTGATTATTTCGGAGAACCTCCACGACGAACAATATATCCAGGCTAATGTGGATGGCTTTGAAGCTCTGAAAGAAAAGGTTCAGGACTTCACACCGGAAGCCATGGAACCGGTCTGCGGCGTCTCTGCGGATCATATCCGGGACATTGCGCGGACCTATGCAAAAGCTGAACGGGCGATCATCTTCTGGGGTATGGGGATCAGCCAGCATGTTCACGGCACCGACAATGCCCGCTGCCTCATCGCGCTCTCGCTGGTGACCGGCCACGTTGGGCGTCCTGGAACCGGGCTTCATCCACTGCGCGGGCAAAACAACGTCCAGGGCGCGTCCGATTCCGGTCTGATCCCGATGGTCTATCCGGATTATAAATCGGTCGAAGACGCGAATGTGCGTGAACGCTATGAAGATGCCTGGGGACGGACACTTGATCCGGTGCGCGGATTGACTGTTGTGGAGATCATGCATGCGGTCAATGAAGGCAAGATCAACGGCATGTACGTGATGGGTGAGAACCCGGCGATGTCCGATCCCGATCAGGCTCATGTTCGCGAGGCGCTCGCGAAGCTTGAACATCTCGTGGTTCAGGACATTTTCCTGACCGAGACTGCATGGCATGCGGATGTCATTCTCCCGGCATCAGCGCAGGCTGAAAAACCCGGCACCTATACAAACTCAAACCGTCAGGTTCAAATCACCGAACCGGTGGTGGGAATGCCGGGCGATGCGCGCCAGGATTGGGAGCTCATTGTCGACCTTGCAAACCGCACTGGCCTCAACTGGGCGTATGACGGAATTGCGGATGTCTATGCAGAGATGGCGTCCCATATGCGATCGCTCGACAACATTTCGTGGGACCGATTGCAGCGCGAACGCGCAGTTTGTTATCCGGCGCAAAGTGTCGACGGACCGGGAGACGAAGTGATCTTCTATTCCGGGTTCCCGACCCATGACGGCCGGGCTCGTCTGGTTCCGGCATCTCTTGTTCCGCCGGATGAATTACCGGATAGCGATTTCCCGATGGTTCTCACAACCGGACGGATGCTGGAACACTGGCACACCGGGGCGATGACACGTCGTGCGACAGCATTGGAAGCCCAGGAACCCGAACCCGTGGTCTCGATGCACCCGAAGGATATCGGAAGGGCCGGGCTTAAACGGGGCGATAAAGTTGTCGTCGAAACGCGGCGGGGCGCTATCACGCTCACATTGCGGGCGGACCGTGATGTGACGCAGGGAATGCTCTTCATTCCGTTCTGTTTTGTCGAGGCACCAGCGAACTTTTTGACCAACCCGCAACTCGATCCTTTCGGGAAGATTCCGGAATTTAAGTTCTCAGCAGCGCGGATTCGTGCCATAACAGAAAAAGCGGAGGCTGCAGAGTAGCCTTTGCAACCGGGTATTGGGGCCTTCCTGAAGGCAAAGTGGCCCGGATTGGGACATAAATTGGGGTCGCAAACGGACTGGGTATCCGTTCGCGAATGTTGCGATGAAACTTCTAAGCATATTGGGTGCGGCGTCAGCCGTGCTTGTCATGGCCACTTTCCAGGCTCAGTCTGAAGGTGAAGCGACCAAAGTCTCCGCGCCGCAATCGGTCCTTGAAGCTGACGGCACATTTCTCGTCGGACCCGGCGAGCCGCTCGAACTTGTCACCGGACTGCGCAATGTCATTGGTCAGAGATTGATTTCGATCTGCGCGTCTGTGCCGGACAGATCAGAGCTTGAAATTGCAGTTGGAGATGCGGTCTCCACGGTTTCGCTCACATCGCGCCGTGATGGCGGTACGAGCTGCCGCGCTGTCGTCTTCCCGTTGAATACCGATGTGAAACTGTCCGTTGCGGGTGTCGACGCCTATGTGATCGGGACTTACTCGATCAAATAGGCCTGCCATTTATCTGACCCTAGTCCCGCGTCCTGAAGGGTGACATCTGAATGAACGCGACGACCGCAATAGGTGCGACGAGACCGATAAAAAGTACCGTCCACAACAGTATCCCAAGCTCCGAATAATCCGCCATCACCGTGATTTCTCCGGTCTCGCGGTCCACCACTTCGCGCGTGACGATGAAGATCCTGTTTATGTAGCTCGTGAAGAGATCGGCTGCTGAAAGAGCCAGATTGGAGAAGGAGGCGAGCACCGCGAAGAAGGTCGCTTTGAGGTTTGTTGGTGCATAGCGCGCAATCCATGCCAGCATCGGAATAACGGCTATCTGCGCGAGCGGCGACTGGGCTGCCGTATCGAGGATCGCGATAAAGCGCTGGTCGACAACACCGCCGGTGAGTTCAGATGTGACTTCGTGCAGGCCGTAGTAGAGCGCGATGTTGGGAAGTGCGAGAAGCGCTCCGAGCACACTCAGGATAACGACCAGGGTGGCGATCGTTCTTTCCGCCATCAATGGACGCAGCACGATCATACCGGTGAGAGCGAGCACTGAGGTGATCAACGCGAGCACGGACAGGAATTGCTGATCGAATCCGAGTTCGTCGATCTCGAACCAGACAATGCCTGGGCCAGGGGAGGGTGTCGCCCGGAAGATGAAGAGAATGATGGCCGTCCCGAACAACGCATTCCTTTGCATTGGCGACAGCTTGCCCGAGAGGTTTATGACTAGGGCCGTCACAATCACCATGGAGACCAGAAAGATAATCTCCTTCGAATAGGTGAAGTCGCTTAAGCCCACGCTCAGCGTCAGAACGACGAACAGGGCACCACCGCCGAAAATCCACATATTGGGTTCGGTCTTTTCTTCCGGATCGAAGAGACGCTTAGTGATTTCAGTGCGATCGAAACCCTGTCTGAGGAGTCTTGAGCGTTCGCGCGCTTTCAGGACAAGCGCGAAAATCACGCCGCTGACTGATACGAGGGGAATTCCGAGCGCAATCAGATAGATCTGAGAGTAGATTGCGGTTTTTTCCGCTTCTTCCTTTTGCTCGATTCCCTCGAACATTGAGATGTTGAGAAGAGCAACCGCGATCAGGCCGACGAAGAGCGACATGCGACCGAGCGTCTGCATGGTGGTGTGCATTGCCTTTTCTTGAGTCTCATTGAAGGGGTTTCCGTCCTTGTCCGTTTTCGGGACGGCTTCCACCGACATTGCGTCCGCGACCGCGTCCTGAATCACATATCCGGCAGGAGCGAGAAGCGTTGATGCGACGAACCAATTCGACAAAGGCGCGATCGCCGCCATCTGATCCGGCATCGTGAGGAGCGCATACATGATGGCGAGGCTCAGTCCGATGAGCCCGGCACCGAGAAAGACGAGCCCTTCCTTATAGCGCCAGATTATATCGACGAGGTGGCCGAGCGGCATTTTCAAAGCCCACGGAAGGCTTGCCCAGAAAGCGAGGCCGGCCAGGAATTCTGCCGACAGATCAAGGTAGTCCTTGACGAAGAAGGTCCCGACAATACTCGTGAGACCAGCGACACCGGCGGCGAAGTAAACCATCAGCGGTGGCAGGAATGTCAGACGAAATTGTCTTGCGAGGTCGGCGAAGAGCCGATCGGCGAGGCGGGCTACGAGGTCTGGCAAGAGATCTCCGGTCGTTTGTTGGGCAGGCGCTACCGAAATGGCGCAAGAGAGGACCTAGGACCATTCCGCTCTTGTTCACGCACCCAACTGTTTTAACAATCCGGGCACGACTGTCATCAGTAAAGAGGATTGGTATTATGGGTGCTTCAAACGAATTGCAGAAACTTGCTCCGCTCGGCGACTTGAAAGGTGATACTATGAAAGCCTTCGTGGCCTTCGATCAGGCGGTGATGGCCGATGGCGCATTGGATAAAAAGACGAAAGAATTGATGGCGGTCGCCGTCGCACTGACAACGCAATGCCAGTATTGCCTGACGATCCACACCGAGTTCGCCAAGAAGGCGGGCGCGACGGAAGAGGAACTTGCAGAGGTCACATTCATAGCTGCGGCGCTCAGAGCCGGTGCTGCGATCACCCACGGCGCGAACCACGTCGTCGCTCAGGATTAGCGATCTGCGAGCACTGAGGGAATTCCGGTCCCCTCGGCGCTCGATACAATGGCAAGCGGTTATTGCAAGGCCAGATGGGCAAGACAAGCGCTCCCATTGGTGCCGAGAGGCGAAGCTATGAGTAATCTCGATCTTCTCATCGATCTTCACCGCAAAGAGCAGCGTCAGGGGCCCGGCGGCATTAACGAGACGCGTCTCGCCATTGACTTGGCGGGTTTGAGGGACAAGCGCGATCTCAAGATTGCTGATATCGGCTGTGGGACGGGCGCATCGACGCTGATTCTTGCCGAAGAGCTTGATGCCGAGATTACTGCGGTCGATTTCCTTCCTGACTTCCTCGAAGACCTTCGCATCAACGCGTCTCGCGCTGACGTTTCGGAGCGCGTCACAACATTGGCTGCTTCGATGGAATCCCTGCCGTTTCAAGATCGTGCATTTGACGCGATCTGGTCCGAGGGGGCTATCTACAATATGGGCTTTGAGGCTGGGATTCGGGCCTGGCGTCGTTTTCTGAAGCCGGGAGGCAATCTCGCAGTGTCAGAACTGATTTGGCTTACGGGTGAGAGGCCAACCGAGCTCGAGCAATACTGGCACAATGAATATCCTGAGATTGCGACTGCGTCCGTAAAAATCGGGCAATTGGAGGAAAACGGGTATGTGCCCCTGGGGTATTTCCCGCTTCCTAATGCTTGTTGGCTTGAGAACTACTACCGGCCCCTGCAACAGGCGTTTCCTGACTTTTTAGAGCGCAACAATCATACGCAACCAGCCCGCGCGTTAATTGAAGCGGAAGAAAAAGAAATCGAGATCTACGAACGCTATTCGGATTTCTTCAGCTACGGTTTTTTCATTGCGAAGAGGACCGTGATCTGAGACTTCATGAATGCCGAAAGTGGTTTGCGAGATGGTCAATCAATCTGCGCACACGCGATGTCAAGAACCGGTTCGGCGCATAGAGCGCGTAAACCCCCATTGGAACAGGTTCGAATTCCTCGAGCAGAAGGACCAAACGTTCGTCGGCGAGATAGGGTTCTGCAGAGTAATGCGGCAGGCGTGCAATTCCGAGGCCGCAGGCCGCCATTTCGGCGAGCGCTCTTGGCGCGGATGTCTTAAACGGTCCTGTTACTCCGACGCGAGTTAGCTTCCCTGAGACGCGAAAGTCCCAAGCATTCCGTGCTGGCGATGATCCTTCCGCCAGACATGCATGATGTTTCAGATCAAGGGGTTTCGCGGGCATGCCATTCCGTTCAAGATAATCGGGTGACGCTGCAAGTACGATACGCATATCGCGCAATTTTCGCGCCTTCAGGGCAGAATCGCGTAAAGTCGCAATCCTGATTACGAGGTCGAAGCCTTCCTCGACCACATCGACCAATCGATCGGTCAAATCCAGTTCGACCGATACTTTCGGATTGGCTTTCATAAATTCACTCAGCGGTTGAATCAGTTTTGAACTTCCGAAATTGGTGGAAGCGGAAAGGCGAATCGAACCAATGAGTTCGTCCTGATTTTCAGCTACAATCTGATGAAGTTCATCAAGCCCTTCAAGGAGCGGTCGCGCGCGTTCCAGATAGGCGCGGCCTGCTTCCGTCAACCCAACAGACCGCGTTGTCCGATTGAGTAGTTGTGCCCCGACCCGCTCTTCAAGTTGACGGACATATTTGCTCACAAGCTTGGTTGTCAGCTTCAGTCTGTCAGCGGCCTTCGTAAAGGAACCCTCGTCCGCCACGTGGGCGAAGGCCCGCATCCCGTCGATCATATCCATCGGATTTTATTATCCCCATTCTGGCGACAAATATTCCACATATTACCTGATTATCGCCATGTGGAAAGGCGTTTATATTCTGCCCATCGCCAGCTGATCGAGCCGGCCTAGCGAGCAGAAAAGGATCTCACAATGTCGCAGAAAATTCGCCTTCACGGTTTCAAGAAATCCGGCCATTCGCACCGGGTAGAACTCTTCCTGAACCTTGCGAAGATCGACTACGAGTTCTTCGCAGTGGATCTTGGTTCGGGTGAGCACAAACGCGAGCCGTTTCTGAGTCTCAACCCCTTCGGTCAAGTGCCGGTCATTGAAGACGGCGATGTAGCGATCAATGATTCCAACGCGATCCTTGTTTATCTCGCCAAGGCCTATGCGCCGGCCTTTCTACCGGACGATCCAAAATCGGCTGCAGAGGTCCAGAAGTTTCTGACGCTTGCGGCCGGCGAGATTGCATTCGGTCCCGCCGCGGCTCGCTTGATCACCGTGTTTGGCGCTCCGCTCGATCCCGCTCGCACGCAGCAGGTCGCTGATAAAGTTTTCGCCAAACTGGAAGCCCATCTTGAAGGTCGCGATTTTCTGGTGGGGAATGCTCCGACAATCGCCGATGTCGCAGTCTACAGCTACACGGCTCATGCGCCCGAGGGGAATGTTTCCCTCGAACCCTATCCGAACATCCGCGCACTGTTGAAGCGCATTGAGGCGCTTGATGGCTTCGTTCCGATGCCGGAAACAAGAGCAGGTCTGGTTGCCTGAGCCGACATGACCTGGGTGTGGGATGCTGTTGTCGTCCCCGCCGCTTCGGATCTCAATCCTACGATCGCAAAGAAGGATGAAGACGATGAACGTATCGGCTGGTTGGACGCTTGATACCTCGCCTTTCCATGAGGGGGAGTTGCAGATTCAGGAACGTCTTGGTGTGCGCGAACGTATGGAAACGTTCGGGCGGAAGACGATCCGTAGTTTTATGCCCGATCAGCACCGGACATTTTACGAAAACCTGCCATTCGTGGTGGTCGGGCACATCGAAGAGGACGGTGCTCCCTTCGCTTCGATCGTGACTGGCAGGCCGGGTTTTCTGACATCACCCGATCCGGTCAGTCTGGTGATGGACGGGGCGACCGCGCCGGGCGATCCCCTCGCGAACGGTTTGAGGGAAGGGCGTCCTCTTGGCCTTCTCGGTCTTGAATTTGCAACTCGCCGCAGGAACCGAGTGAATGTGACGATCTCGGGATCCGATGCTGACGGTGTTCACCTTTCAGTCGGACAGTCATTCGGAAACTGCCCGCAATACATCCAGACCCGTGCGTTCGACTTCAAACGTGCGCCGGAGGACTTCTCTGGAGCGGGCGAGCCCGTTTCCTTCGAGCATTTCGATGATGAAGCGATATCCCTGATTGCGGAGGCTGACACATTCTTCATTGCAAGCGCTCTTCTCGATGAGACCGGTGATGTCGCCAAGGGCGTTGATGCCTCTCATCGTGGCGGGAAACCCGGTTTCGTGAAGATTGATGGCGACCGCCTAATCATTCCGGATTACGCAGGCAACAATCATTATAACACGCTCGGAAACCTTCTGCTCAATCCGAGAGCCGGTCTCACCTTTGTGGATTTCGAGACGGGTCGTATCCTGATGCTAACGGGTACCACGGAGATTCTCTGGGATGACGATCCGCTTGTGAAAGCGTTCAAGGGTGCGGAGCGGGCGATTGTTTTCCATCTGACGCGCGGGCTCATGTTAGACGATGCCACGGCCCTCCGTTTTACGTTCAACGATTATTCCGCAAACACGCTTTTGACCGGTGATTGGGAGAGCGCCGAGAAGACCCTTGCGGCGGAAGAAAAACGCAATGAATGGCGGCCGTTTCGCATTGTGCGAATGGTGGATGAAAGTACCGTTATTCGTTCCTTCTATCTGGAGCCGGAGGATGGTGAAGGACTTGCCGGGTTTCAGGCCGGACAATATCTGACGATACGCGTTGCGCCTGCGTGCGTGGCTAAGCCAGCGATCCGGACTTACACTTTATCGTCTGCGCCTTCCGATCCGCTTTACCGCATTTCTGTGAAACGGGAAGCTGATGGAGAGGTCTCTCGCCACTTGCATGATGCTTTCAAGGTTGGTGATCTCATTGAGGCGCGGGCACCCCGGGGTGACTTCTTTATCAATACCGACGAGCGGCGTCCTGCTGTCCTCATCGCAGGTGGTGTTGGTGTTACGCCCATGATCTCGATGGTCCGTCAGGTCATTTATGAAGGCGCGCGAACGCGCCATACGCGACCGCTCACGATCTTTCACGCAGCGAAAACGTCGAATGAGCGTGGGTTTTTCGAAGACTTTCGTGCCTTATCCGACACTAGTGGTGGAAAGATCGCTTATCTGCCGGTCCTGAGTGCTGCTGAAGACGGTGAAAAAGCAGGACTTGATTACGTCCATCTGGGACGCATCAACGCCGAACTCTTCCGTGCGACGCTTGCGCTTGACGACTATGATTTCTTTCTTTGCGGCCCAGCCGGCTTCATGCAGGCGGCCTATGATGCGCTTCTCGCCGTCGGGGTAAGCGATGCGCGGATCTTTGCCGAAGCGTTCGGTCCGGCATCCCTCAAGCGGGTCGCAACCAAAGCGCAAAGCTTCCAGCCTGAAGAGAGCGCAGACACGGCGGTCATCCATTTTTCTGAAAGCGCGGTCGAGCAGGGATGGACAAAACGTGATGGCAATTTGCTTTCCTTTGCGGAAAGCCACGGCCTATCTCCAGCCTACGGATGCCGGAGCGGCTCGTGCGGATCCTGTGCGGTCAAGATAAGAAAAGGCGCTGTCGCCTACTTGTCAGAGCCGACCGGGCCCCGCGAAGCGGACGAAGCACTGATTTGTTGCGCCGTTCCGGCAAAGGACAGTGAAGAACTGGAGCTCGAGCTATGAGAGATGAAGCCAAGGACGTTTATACCGACATCCTGCATGCGGCGGCGTCTGGCGGTTATGGCGGACTGGATCACGTCTTCGAAGGCATCGTTCTGGAACGTGAACGCGCAGACGTCACGAACGACGAACCCGTTCATTTTGACGCCGCCACTCGCTCTCCCGGTCAAAACTGATCGTCATTTCATCAAGCTCCGGCAGGGTTCGAACTGGTGCCCGCTTGATCATGCGTACCAATCTCGTTAAGCCACACATCCGATGCGGTGCGTCGGTGTGAACTTCTTGAAAGGCGGAGATTTTGGACGCGGAATTTGCCGAGATCGGCCGGCTCTTGCAAGAAGGTGCCTTTCAGGACGCTTATGATAAGGCCGCAAAACTTGCGGAGCGTCATCCCGACCATCCTCGAGCCGTTTTTGCGGCAGGTGCTGCCGCCTTCGAAGCGGGGCTTTATGACGAGGCTTGCGGCTTTTTTGAGAAAGCCTCTCTCCTGTCTCCGAACGAACCGCAGATCGAAAACAATCTGGGCGCGGTGTTAATGCAACTGGGCCGCCCCGCGGACGCGCTGCCGCATTTCAAGAAGGCTGTTCAATTCAAGTCGGACTTCCTGAACGCCAGGCTTAATCTTGCCATGGCGAGCCGAAAAACGGGTGCGTTGCGCGAAGCCGAGCGCGAATTGAAGCGCTGCCGCAAGCAGGCCGGGGATGACCCGGCAATCTTGCGGGAATTCGTCGAGGTTCTTTTCGCGATGGGCCGCATGCGGGACGCTGCCGAAATGTGTCGGCTTATCCTTAAAACATCGGCGCAAGATGGCCCGGTAACGTTGAAATTGACCGAAATCCTGATCGGGGATGGCAAATTTCACGAGGCGGAACAAGTCGGATTGGCGCTCGTCGCATCCGGTACTGTCAAGGCGCAAATCGGTGATTGTTTCAAAGCGGCTGGGCGGAGTGCGGAAGCGAGGCAGCTTTACTACGCGGCGCTGAGTGATGATCCCGCCCTGACGAAAGCCCGGCTTGGTCTCGGCGAATTGAACCGCAGGGATGTTGCGCGATGGCATTTCTCCATGCTCAATGACACGCACCGCAACACCGCCTACGAGGAGGCAATCAAGCGTGCTGTGAGGCCGGAT
>JBCDCU010000073.1:0-12937 GCA_039181265.1 Pseudomonadota bacterium
TACGTAAGGTCGCGTGATGGAGGGGAGCGTCATGAATTCGCATTATCGAGTTGTGGTCATCGGGGGCGGTGTTGTCGGCGCATCAGTCCTTTATCACCTCGCAAAGTTCGGCTGGAGCGACGTTTGCCTGATCGAAAGATCCGTTTTGACGGCAGGGTCAAGCTGGCATGCTGCAGGTGGCTTTCATGCACTTAATGCAGACCCGAATATCGCGGCACTCCAGGCTTACACAATCGATCTGTTGACCGAGATTGAGGAAGTCAGCGGTCACTCAGTCGGCATGCACATGACTGGCGGCCTGACGCTCGCCGGAACACCCGACCGCTGGGAGTGGTTGCAATCAGCCTATCGCGTGTTCCAATCAATCGGCATTGAAGATGTCCGGCTCGTCACACCGCAGGAAGCAGGTGACCTCTGCCCGGTATTGTCAACCGACGGCATTATCGGCGGCATGTGGGCAGACCGCGAAGGCTATATCGACACGACCGGAACGGTTCATGCCTATGCGGGTGCAGCTAGGAAACATGGCGCAAGCGTAATCGAGCACAATCGCGTCCTTGAACTCCACCAGACCAATGAGGGCTGGCAGGTCGTCACCGAGAAGGGAACGATCACCGCCGAACATGTGGTCAACGCCGGTGGCCTTTGGGCAAAACAGGTTGGCCGTATGGCGGGTATCGAACTCCCCGTCTCGCCGCTCGAACACCACTATCTCCTGACGGAAACAATTCCGGAGATCGCGGCCCTCGATAAGGAGTTGCCGCTTGTCGTCGATCTTGAGGGCTTCACCTATATGCGCCAGGACCTCAAGGGCATGCTCCTCGGCATTTACGAGATCAAACACAAACACTGGATGATGGATGGCGCGCCGTGGGATTACGGCATTGAACTCCTCCAGGAAGACATTGACCGTATCGAGAACGAACTGACCCTTGGTTTCCAACGCTTCCCGGTCTTAGAGAACGCGGGCGTCAAGAACTGGGTCAATGGCGCCTTCACGTTCTCGCCGGACGGCAACCCGCTTGTCGGCCCGGTACCAGGAAAACCCGGATACTGGTGTGCATGTGCCGTTATGGCAGGCTTCCTCCAGGGCGGCGGTGTCGGAAAATCACTCGCCGAATGGATGATCCACGGCGAACCGGAGGCCGACGTCTACGGAATGGATGTCGCGCGCTACGGTGATTTTGCGGCGAACAAACGCTACATCAAGGAAACGACGGGCCAGTTCTATACCCGCCGCTTCGTGATGACCTATCCGAACGAGCAATTACCGGCGGGCCGCCCCCTGAAGATGGCACCTGCCCATGACGCGATGGACGCGGCCGGAGCAGTCTGGGGCCAGTCCTGGGGTCTCGAAGTGCCGCTTTATTTCGGTCCTCAGGGCTTTGAAGAAACTCCGTCACTTAAGCGCTCCAACGCGTTCGAGATCGTTGGCGAGGAATGCCGGTCTGTCCGCGACGGCGTCGGCCTTCTCGACATATCAGGCTTCTCCCGCTTTGAGGTGACAGGGCCGAAGGCGGAAGCCTGGCTCGACCGCATCATGGCCTCAAGACTCCCGAAAGAAGGCCGCGCACGCCTCGCGCCGATGCTCTCACCGGAAGGAAAGCTCAAAGGTGATCTCACCGTCTTCAATTGGGGCGGCGGCACCTACTGGATCATGGGCAGCTATTATCTGCGCGCATGGCATATGCGGTGGTTCAACCAGTACCTTGAAGACGGCGTCACGGTGACCGACATCTCAGACACGATTGTCGGCTTCAGCCTGTCGGGGCCAAAGTCGCGCGATGTCCTTGAAAAAATCACCCACGCTGATGTGAGCAAGACCGGACTTCCCTTCATGGGCTGCGCCGAGATGGATATCGGTCTCATCTGTGCCAAAGTCGGCCGCCTGTCCGTCAGTGGCGAACTCGGTTACGAGATTCACTGCCATGCCATGGAGCATATCGGATTGCGCAGGCTTCTCCTCGAAGCAGGCGCCGAATTCGGGATTAAGGAATACGGCTACAATACGCTCTTGAGCCTGCGACTTGAAAAGTCCTTCGGGATCTGGTCGGCGGAATTCACGCAAGGTTACACGCCGGGCATGACGGGCATGGATCGGTTTATCGACTGGCAGAAACCTGATTTCATTGGCCGCGACGCTGCAATCGCGGAACGGGATTCAGGCGGTCCTGCGCAAATCCTTGTTACCCTCGATATCGAAGCGGACGATGCCGACGCTTCCGGTTTCGAGCCGATCTGGTCGAATGGCGAGCGCGTTGGGTTCGTAACCTCCGGCGGATTTGGACACACATTGAATAAGTCGATGGCGATGGCGCTCGTTAATCGCGAGCATGCCGCGGTTGGAACAAAACTTGATGTTCATGTCGTCGGTGTGGAACGCAAAGCGACCGTGATCGAACCGTCGCCATACGATCCACAGGGAACTGCAATGAGGCTTTGATGGAACCGGGCGGCCTCAGAAACGAAGACGAGAGCGGCGGAGCGGCAAGACGGCGCAGCCGTAAAGGCCGAAAGCCGCAGGGATTTGACGGCGGCTCGGCGCGTCAAACCAATTACCGCACGCTTATCAATCCGTTCACACCGGTTCCGGTCTTTTCAGAAGACAAGGTCGAGGCGATCCATGAAGCAGCGCTCGATGTTCTGGAACGCCTTGGCATAAAGGTGCTGTTGCCCGAAGCGCGGGCGTTTTACAAAGCCGCCGGAGCAAGGGTCGATGACGACGAGGAAATGGTTTTCCTTGGCCGTGACATCGTAAAAGCGGCCCTTAAAACCGCACCGCCCTCCTTCACGATGATGGCCGGCAACCCGGATCGCAACATCACGCTGGAACTTGGCCGCATGGCGATCCAATCGGGTGCGGGCGCGCCCCATGCGTCGGATATGAAGCGCGGGCGGCGTCCCGGCACGATTTCCGATTTCAGTGAGCTTGTCCGGCTGACGCAGCACTTCGACGTCCTTCATATGGTTCCACCGATCGTTGAACCGCAGGATGTCCCGATCAATGTGCGCCATTATACGACCATGAAAGCCGAATTGTGCCTCTCTGATAAAGTGCCGTTCATTTTTTCGCGCGGCACACCTCAGGTTGAAGAATCCTTCGAAATCATGCGCGATTTCCGGGGTCTCTCGGACACAAGCTTCCAAGAGACGCCCTACTCCTACACGATCATAAACACCAATTCGCCGCGCCAGCTCGATATTCCAATGGCGCAAGGTCTCATCGACTTTGCACGACATGGCCAGATGTCCATTGTGACGCCGTTTTGCCTGATGGGAGCAATGGCGCCAGTCACGATCGCAGGTGCACTGACATTGAGCCATGCCGAAGCGATGGCAGCAATCACCCTCACCCAGCTCGTAAAACCCGGTGCGCCGGTCTGCTACGGCGCTTTCATCTCCAATGTCGATATGAAATCCGGCGCTCCTGCTTTCGGAACACCAGAGCAAGTGAAGGCGAATTTCGGCGCAGGGCAGCTTGCCCGTAAACTCGGCCTTCCCTGGCGTTCAGCCGCAGGTTGCGCGGCGAACATCAACGATGCCCAGGCTGCTCACGAAACACAGATGAGTGCCTGGAGCGCCGTCCTCGCTGGCGCGACCATCGTTCTCCATGGCGCCGGCTGGCTCGAAGGCGGGCTTACCGTCTCTTATGAAAAGTTCATCACGGACATCGAAATGCTCCAGATCTTTGCAGAGCTCTGCGTGAAGACAGAAGCAACGGATGCCGATATTGCCCTCGATGCGCTCGCAGAAGTGAAACCCGGCGGCCATTTCTTCGGGGCAAGCCACACTATGGAGCGGTATCGCTCGGCATTTTATGAACCAATTATTTACGATTGGTCCAATTTTGGCACCTGGTCGGAGCGTGGAGCCCATGACACCAGCCATCGTGCTATGGCAATGTGGCAGGAGATCCTGGAAGGTCCGGCCGCTTTCCAGCCTGATCCTGACCGAAAGGCCGCGCTTGAAGATTACATCGAGAAGCGCACAGCCGCTGGCGGCGCTTACCCGGTAAGCTGATTGGAATTTCTAAAATGAAGCCCCAAAAAACCGCACCAAGCCGAGGGAAGGAAACCGGGCAAGAAAAAATCCTTCCCGTCGGGAATGTGCGCGTCACGCGGGAGGACTGGCTGAACCTTGCCATTGACACGCTGATTTCAGACGGCGTCGAACAGGTGAAGGTCATGACGCTGGGTGAAAAGCTCGGCGTCTCGCGGTCGAGTTTTTATTGGTACTTCTCAAGCCGCCAGGAATTGTTGACTGCGCTGCTGGATCATTGGAAGCAAACCAACACCAACGCACTGGTCACACAGACGAAGGCTCCCGCGGAGACAATCACCGAGGCCGTCTGCAATGTCTTTCATTGCGTGGTCAACGAAGAACTCTTTAATACCGCACTTGATTTTGCCATTCGCGACTGGGCTCGCAGATCGGGCCGTGTCCGCCGCGCGCTCGATCACTCGGACGAGATCCGGCTCGGCGCACTCACGGATATGTTTACCCGTTTCGGGTATGAACAGCTTGAAGCGAAAACCCGCGCCCGGGTCCTCTATTATATGCAGATTGGCTATAACGACGCTGAACTCCAGGAATCCATGGAAGAGCGGCTCGTCTATCTCCCAAATTACCTTCTTACCTTCACAGGCAAAGAGCCGCGACAATCGGAGATCGATAGTTTTCGGGCCTATGCTTTTCATTCGCCAAAGCCCTAAGCGGCATCGTGGCAGCGTTCCTAACCGTTCGTCTTCGCAAAATTCCAAAAAAAATCGCACGCACGCCAAGGATTGCGCAGCGCGCTTCGTCTAAGCCATAAACGATACGGAAAACCTTTGTGCTGGACCGTGCCTTGGACGAGAGCGATGAGACGCTTGTGAACCGTGCTGCCTCAGGCGACAGGGCTGCCTTTGCGCAAATTCTGACGCGCCACTACGATGCAATGTATCGGATTGCTTATCGTATTTTGGGCGATGAAGCCGATGATCTTGTTCAAGAGATCTGTATTGGCCTTGCCGGGAAACTCTCATCGTTCGAGGCAAAGGCAAAATTTTCAACCTGGCTTCACCGGGTCGTCGTGAACAGGTGTCGTGATCGCCTCAGGCAAATGGAAAGCGAGAACCGCGCAAAGGCGAGTTTCGGCGCTTACCAAAATTGTATCGGTGATCACTCAGGATCGGAAAATGACGACATGGTCTGGCTTGAAGAGAGCCTGAATGCGTTACCGCCCGACCTGCGGGAAACGGTTGCCCTCATTCTTGGCGAGGAGATGACACACCGCGACGCCGCAACGGTGCTCGGTATCTCGGAGGGAACGGTGAGCTGGCGGATGAGCGAGGTCAAAAAGACACTGCGCAATCGGGCCAAAGCTGAGGATTTGATTGAATGAGCGACGAAATCGAACGCCTTCAAACGCTTCTTAAGAGCGCGGATCCGAAACCGGATCCGGCGAAAAAAATGGCTGCCATCGATGCAGCGATGAAAAATTTCGACATCCTTCACCAAGAAACGGCGGATGAGACGCGTCCAACAGAGGACAAGCCGAAAAACACGGCTCCACTCTGGAAAAGGATTAATGCCATGACGCATGTTCTCTCATCAAAAACGTTTCTTGCCGGAAGCGCTTCTCTCGCTGTTATCGCAATCGCGATGGTGGTTGCTCCGCCAGTCTTAAAAGACGTTCTGCAACCGTTAGACGAACGGGACCTTTCTGAGGTTCGACTGGGTCTCGACCATTCGTCAACTGAGCCCGCCGCTCCTACACTGACAACCGAAGCGGAAGACCTCAGTTTAGCGGAGGCTCCCGCTGAACTGGCTGAGCCCACACCACCCCAATCGGATCCGGCCTTTCAAACACAAAAACGGGTCGGGACTGCAATTCGGCAAGGCCCGACCCAAAACCGATTGAGACTAGGCTCGGGAACGCTAGGCGGCACGAGTGGTGGGGCAGTCGGCCAAAGCTTTGCAACCGAATCCCTCACCGCAACTCAAGGCGCCCGTAGGGCTCCCGCTGATGCACTCCCTCGCCCAATCGTGACAGAGGGCGCATCGCGCGATCAATTCCCTCAAGCGGAAGAAAACCCGTTGAAGCGGGTCAACGAAGATCCCGTGTCAACTTTCTCCGTTGATGTCGACACCGCGTCCTACACGTTCCTGCGGAGTTCCATATTGCGCGGCGTTATCCCACCGTCGGATGCCGTCCGTATCGAGGAATTGATCAACTATTTCGATTACGACTACGCACCGCCGAGTGATGGGGAGACGCCTTTTGCCACGCATGTTTCTCTTGTGGAAACCCCGTGGAACAAGGATACCAAACTTCTCCATATCGGCATTCAGGGAGAAAAGACGGACTTTCAATCCCTGCCGCCGCAGAACCTTGTTTTCCTGATCGACACATCAGGATCGATGCATGCTGAAAACAAACTGCCGCTTTTGCAGCAATCCTTCCGCCTTCTGTTGTCATCACTTCGCCCTGAGGACGAAGTTGCCATTGTCACTTACGCCGGATCCGCTGGCGTCCTTCTACCCCCAACGAAAGTCGCCGACAAAGGCGAAATCCTGCAAAAATTGCAGGCCCTGACGGCTGGTGGCTCGACCGCAGGTCAGGCCGGATTGCGGGAAGCTTACCGGCTGGCTGAACAAATGGCGACGGATGGTGAAAGCGCTCGCGTCATTCTTGCAACCGACGGTGACTTTAATGTTGGCCTGTCCGATACGCGGGAAATGGAGCGGTTTATCGAGGACAAACGGAAAACCGGTGCGAGCCTCTCGGTGCTTGGCTTCGGGACCGGCAACTACAACGACGCTCTCATGCAGAGCCTCGCCCAGAACGGCAACGGTGTTGCCGCCTATATCGACACTCTGGCTGAGGCGCGCAAAGTCCTTGTCGATCAGATCGTCGGAAACCTTGTGACGATTGCCAAAGACGTCAAAATCCAGGTTGAGTTCAACCCGGCAACGGTCGCGGAGTATCGCCTCATTGGGTATGAAACCCGGGCGCTGAAGCGCGAGGACTTCAACAATGACAAAGTCGATGCGGGCGATATTGGTGGCGGACATAACGTGACCGCACTCTACGAAATCACGCCTGTCGGCTCGCCGGCTATCAAGACGTCTGAGCTCCGCTATTCGACCGCGCAGGAAGTGGAAAACAACGCCTCCGACCAGAGCAACGAATATGCCTTCGTCAAACTGCGTTACAAGAAACCGGACGCGACAGAGAGCATCCTGCTTGAGACGCCTGTGACCCAGGGCACTGCAGACATCGATGCAAACGAAACCCGCTTTGCGGCAGCCGTTGCGGCGTTCGGCCAATATCTGAAGGGAAGCGCTTACATCGAAGATTTCGGCCTGACCGAGATCGAAGCCCTCGCGGAAGCAGCACGTGGGCCTGACCGGAACGGTTACCGCGCTGAGTTCCTGACGATCCTGAAACTTGCGGAAACGGCCCGTCGTTAATCGAAGTTTACGTCAAAACGGCTGACCCGAGAACGGGTCGGCCTCACCAAAATGCAGGTGTCATCTTACACATTGTTACACATTTCACGATCGCGTGATCTTGATGAAATGCGACCGTGATGAGAGTGTATTCACGTTTTTGTGTTCGGGGGGCTCCGATTCATGTCATTTGTCAAATCATTCGTGGCTGCAGGTGCGTTCGTCGCAATCTCCTGCTCTGCTCAGGCAGCAAGCTTTGCGCCAGGCAATTACCAAGCGATCGACTACAATGGTGTGCGATCGATCTGGACACCGAATGGCGGTAACAATCCAAGCGGCAAAGCTTTCGTTCAGGGTAACGGTGCCAGCGCGCTTTGGTCTTTCAGCAGCGACTCGCGTTTCAACTTTGATGGAACGAATGCAACATTGACCGGGACGGCAACGAACACCGGCAACAGCGCGCTCGCTTTTGATTTCTCGTTGGACTTCACGTCGACCGGAACCGGTACGGAGATCGGCTTCTGCCAGTTTGATGGGGCGACGGGTGCTTGCGACGGATCTGAAGCAGTCGATCCGACCATGTGGGAGTTCTTCGTCCTTGACGAGGGCAGCTTCACCGGCATCGACAGCACGGTAACGGAAGGTCTGTCCTGGACGCTCGCGTCGGTCGATGCCCATAAGCCGCAAGCGGGCCTTGGAGCGAATGCGCTTGAAGAAGAAGACCTCGGCTTTTCCATGTGGATCACCTGGACGCTCGATGGTGCTTCCGCCGATCTTGCGCGTGATGGTTTCACCTTCAATTACAAGGGCAAGGGCGACATCAACATTGACGTGGCAACCGTTCCACTCCCCACACCGGCACTTCTGCTGTTGACCGCATTGGGCGCTGGTGTGTTTTTGGGCCGTCGCAAGAAAGCTGCTTAAAACTCAGCGGGACCATTCAAATTTGAAAGAAGGCGGCCTTCAAGGCCACTTTTTTTGTCGTCAAGCCCGCCTCAATGTCATCTCTGAAATTCGAGATTAATGGCGGACAGAAGCGCGTCCTGAGAAGGCTTTCGCAATCACCTTCCCAGCCACTATGAGCCTCCTTCAGACTTGTGCCGTTAGGCCTGATTTATTCACCCGCATCCGCAGCCGGTTTCGAGGGTGATGCAGCCTCTGGTTCCGGCGGCGCCGTTCCCGCATCACGTCGAGATTTGAACCAAAGGCCTGCACCCAGGAGCACGCCGATAATATCTGTTCGCCAATCTCCGGAAATCATACAGAGGGCCGCGCCAAGAAGCAGAATCCGCCATATCGGCGAAAGTGGACTGGCGAGATAACCCTGAACGGCACCGGAGAGGAAATAGACTCCGATGATTGCCGTGATCGCATTTCTGATCACTTCGAACCAACTTGCCTCCATCAGAAGGCCCGGACTGTAGAAGAACATGTAAGGCACGATGAAGGCTGCAAGACCGACCCGGAAACTCGTGACCGAGGTCCGCATAGGTTCTGCGCCGGCGATCGCGGCACCGGCATAAGATGCTAGGGCGACTGGCGGTGTGATCGCGGAGACGACCGCAAAATAGAACACGAAGAAATGCGCAATCAGCGGTTCTATGCCAAGTGAGATCAGGCCAGGCGCAACCACCGACGCAGCCACGGCGTAAGCTGCCGTTGTCGGCATGCCCATTCCAAGGATAATCGAAATCACCATCGCGAAAATCAACGCGAGAAGTTTGCTGGTTTCGGCAAGTTCGAAAAGAAGCGACGAGAAGCGTGCACCGACGCCTGTCAACGAGATCACGCCGACAATGATACCGGCTGTCGCGCAAACTGTGATGATCTGGACCGACATCTGCGACGCGTTGCGAAGCGCCTCAATGATCTGGCGTGGTCCCATTCGAAACGGCGTGAACCAGCTCACCACCGCAGCCGATGCAATCGCGAGCGTTCCGGCACGGATTACCGAATAACCGAGGAAAAGCGACCCGACCAATATGATGATCGGGATAAACAGAAACGCTTGCCTCAGGAGTTGCTTCACTTTTGGCAATTCATCGGACGTCATGCCCCGCATACCAAGGCGGCGCGCTTCAAAATCGACCATAAAATAGATGGAAACGAAATAGAGAACGGCAGGAATGAGCGCTGCGACAACGAGCTCCGTATACGGAATCCCTGTGATTTCCGCCATGATGAACGCGCCCGCGCCCATAATCGGCGGCATGATCTGTCCGCCTGTCGACGCGGCTGCTTCAATAGCGCCTGCCGATTGCGGACGGTACCCAACCCGCTTCATGAGTGGGATGGTGAGCGACCCCGTCGAGACCACATTGCCCGCCGACGTGCCGTTGATCATGCCCATAAGACCGGATGCAAAAACGGCCACCTTTGCAGGACCGCCACGAGCTCGCCCAGCCGTTGCAAAGGCGAGGTTGACGAAGTAATCGCCGACTTTCGAACTTTGCAGGAAGGCCGCGAAGATAATGAAAAGAATAATGTAAGTGGATGAAACCGCGGTTGTCGGCCCAAGAATTCCGTTGTCGGTAAAGACGTAGGAAAAGAACCGCTTTGCGTCATAGCCGCGATGCTCCAGAAAGCCTGGAAGCCAGGGTCCGAGAAATGTATAGCCCACAAATACGGATGCGATCACGACAAGTGCGAGCCCGGCAACACGGCGGGTCAACTCAAGCATCAGGATCACGACGACAAAGGCCGCCCATGCATTCTGTGGATCGGCGAAAGGTGTTCCTGCGCGCAATCTCAGACCGAGCGCATCAAGGCTAAGGGCGATAAAGCCGATCGCGGCAAGGCTGGCGGCAATGAGGACCCAGTCGATTGCTCCAACAGAGCCATCTTTACCACGGAGGAACCAGCCACCAAGAATGGCAAGGACTGTCCCGGCGCCAAGCGCCATTCCAAAATAAGCGAAGATGGTTTCCGGGTTTTCGACAATCCCGTTCAGCCAATAAAGATGAATGCCGTAAGCGGTAAGACAGAGCGCATAAAGGACGGGTATGGCGGCTATAATCGCGACGATGCGCTCAAGCTGGATGTTCTGAATACGCTTATCGGTACTGGTGAGCAGGACACCGGTAAGCCCGAAACCAAGGACGAGCGCACCACCAATATGGAGAATACGAAAAAGCCAGGTCTCGAGCGGCGCGATATTCAGACTGTAAAGATGCCAGGCGGCGTAAAGCACGCACAGAATTGCAAATGCTCGGGCCTGCCAGCCTGTCAGGGCGTTTTTGTCATTCGCGGGGATCTCCGGCTCGAGTTCGACTTCGTTGGCCATAACTTGCGCATCCTTTGAAACCCGCGGACAAAGATGGGCTGCGAACGCGCCGCAGCCCGGTTTTGTTTGGCAATCAAATCATGTTTTGTGACTATCCGCCAAGGGCAGCATCGATTTCAAACCCGTTTTCTTTAAACCAGCGGACCGCGCCTGGATGCCACGGGATAAACTGGTTCTTGTCGAAATTCTCAGGCAGCGTTTCAACGGCGGCCTTATGGATCTCAAGCATTTTCGGGTTATTCTTCCTCACAGTATCGACGACCGCATAGACGAAGTCTTCCGGTAGGTCCGCGCGTGCAATGGCAAAGTTCCACATGGAAACGCTCGCATGATCTTCGTTCTGCGACGGGTAAGTGCCGGCAGGGATTGTAAAGAGCGATACCGGGTGTTCAGCGGCAATCTTTTTCGCCTGTTCGTCGGAAAGACCAAAGAAATTGACTTCCGCTTGTGCTTCGACCTGTGAAAAAGACGGGAACGGCAAACCGGCAGCCCAAGTGTAAACGTCGATCAAACCATCCTGAAGCTGACCTGCGAGATCAGCAGCACCGCCGTGCCGTGCAGTAGCCGTCTTTCCAAGTGTTTCAAAGAAGCGAGGCCAGTAGGTGCCGGGCGTACCGCCGACCGGACCGAAACCGACCGTTGCGCCATCCGGAATGTCTTCAATGCTGTCAATACCGGAGCTTTTCAGCGTCATGACATGGAACGCCGTTTTGTACATCGGGAAGATGGCGCGGATGTTGTCGTGCTTCAGGCCTGGAGCAAGGGCGCTCTTGCCGTTGATGGCGTCGAACGCAGGTCCCATTGTGACCATTGCAAAGTCAAGATCGCCAGTCTGCACAAGAGCAGCGTTTTGTACCGGGCCTGCAGTAACCTCTGCACCACCCGGAATCCCGAGTGCTTCTGCAACCATATTGGTCCAACCCGAGCCGTAAACGAAATAGGTGCCGCCCTGGCTCGCTGTACCGACAGAGAAGCTCGTTGGCCATTTGCTACGATCTTCGGCCATCGCCGCCGGAACTGCGAGGCCGATCGCAAGCGCGGCCGTCAGGGGCGCCAGAACGCTGCGCATCAGTCTCGATGTATTTTTAATTGTCATGCCTTACCTCCACTGTTGCCTTCATTGTCATCCGGCTCCCTACGTCCGGATGTTCGCATGTCCCCTCTTGGGAACATTTTGGAAACGTGTTTTCGGGAGGTATCAAGCACCACGCATTATCTCTAAACCATAACGCGTGAGAGTTGCAGCAGTCTCCTCCCATGACCTGTTGCAACTGACTGTTCCTCTATACAGCCTTTTTGTATTTATGGTGAGAATTCAAGGAATCAAAGCGCAAAAGGGTTCGAAATACGCTCGGTCGGGACGAATACCGCAAAAATGCGATGAAAAAATTGCGGCAAACGGCAATCAGTGCGCCCGCCCGGCTGGACGGCATAGTTCACTTGAAGCTGGCAGTCTAACCAGCGCGCTTATTCGGTCGAATTTGCGATGAGTTTGATTATGGTGCCGCTGATAGGACTCGAACCTACGACCCCATCATTACGAATGACGTGCTCTACCAACTGAGCTACAGCGGCCCACAAAAGCTTGCGGGTGTCGTATCCCCATGGGGAACGCGAACAGCATTCCTCCTTACAAAACTTCCGGGAACGTTTCAATCACTGTTTCTGGCACTGTTTCTGGCACTGTTTCTGGCACTGTTTCCGGCACTGTTTCCGGCACTGTTCCAGCGCGCGAACTCGCGCCGCAGGAACCGCCGTTGGATACCGAACGATGCCTCATCTTTGAACGGAAGAGCCTCTCATCTACCTCCAAGCAACTGGCGTTCGGTTCGAACGCGAGGCATCGAATTTACGAACGGTTAATCCTTCGGTGCAGCAGCGGTCAAAGCGGCCCTGAAGACTTAACAAAACCCTAATTCCTGTCTCGTTTTGCGGCAAATCGGCAACAACACAAAAAGGATCGGCCCCGCCTCCGGGGCTCTAATTGAGAATGATCATTGAACATCGTATCAGTTCATTACGCGCTGGGGATTTTGCGATTCGCGGTCCACGCAACCTTTTTCTGTTGTTCCGAAGGGGCTTGGGCAACATGTGCGAAGAAGGTGCGTGGAAATTGGTTGGGGAACCGGTTTCCTGTCGAATGCTTTCGCCATCAATGCGCCAATAACGGGTCGTCCACTGAGTTCGGTCATTTGATACGGAAAACAAAATGAAAGCAAA
>JBCDCU010000074.1:0-12737 GCA_039181265.1 Pseudomonadota bacterium
CAGTAGATGACGATTCTTGTTCACTATCCTCGTCCCCGAGTTTACTCGCATCGCCTTCATCTGGTTTATCTCTTTCTCTCTCTCTCTCGTAAGAGGTGTTCCTCTTATGAAGAACGCCAAAAGATGAATTTGGCGTATCCGAGCTTTGTGGCAGGCCTGCACCGACGCGCTGATCTCGGCGATAGATGCAAACCCGAAACTCCATGACACAACGATCATTATCCATGGCGATCACGGACCGCGCATCGGTTTCTGGCCGCAGGATATCACGGAGGAGGTCAGAGCGTCCGGCTATACTCAAAGCCGGTATTTAAAGGATTTTCTGTCAACCTCCTTTGCTGTCCGATTGCCCGACGGTAAAACGCAAACGTTTTCCAACCCGATCGGCATCCATCAGATCTATCAGAAGCTTTATCAGTCGGATTTTCAACACCTTGACGTGGACGATGTGAAGCCGCCGGAAATCGCCGTGGAAATCTTTCCCGAACTGAGCGCCTCTCTGCAATAGCCGCGTTTTTTGAGCCAAGCATTGGCGAAGGCATGGCGCCTACCTGGGAGCGTATTCGACGACCAGACCCAAGACGTATTCGCTTGCAACGCGAGGCGGCATACTTAGGCACGAACCGGATAATCTTCCTCTCTTTCCCCAAAAGCTTGCCACGCCAAAGCTACCAGGATCAGCATGGTCCACTTGCTCGCGATCAGCTCAAGCGCATGGCGTGCTGAGCAGCTTGCATCAAAAGCGCTCGGGGTACTGGTGGTTACGGTCATCGAGGTCTCGATAGGCACCAAAAGGTGCGTACTTGCAGTTGCGTTTCGATCCTTTATCTCTGGGCGCAATATCATGATCAAATGAGAGGTATGCTCGTGAAAGCCCTGATCATCAGTTCCAGCCCGCGGCAAGACGGCAATTCGGCTCTTCTCGCAAAAGAGGTTCAGCAAGGGCTGCAAGAAGCCGGTCACGACGCAGCATTTGTCCAGGCGGATCAGGCGATCGGCGCTTTCCTACGCGATTGCAGACGCTGCCGTCTACCCAACGGCGATTGTTCCATCGAAGATGGCTATCGGGATCTGTTTTTGAATTCGTACCTTCCCGCTGATGGCCTGATCGTCGCCACCCCGATTTACTGGTACGGCATGTCGGCGCAGCTCAAAGCCTTTTTCGACCGCATGTTTTGTTATATCGCCGCCTCCTATCCGGGGGCGGATAACATCGTATCGGCCATGAAGGGAAAGCGCATAGGGCTCGTCTTGAGTTCGGAAGAAACCTATCCGATGGTGTCGGGCGGCATTGTTCATCAGATCCAGGAATTCAGCCGCTACACGCATTCTACATTCGTCGGCACCGTCCACGGCTATGGTAATTCACGCGGTGATGTGACACGCGATCCTAATGAGCCCATGGGCCAAGCGCGCACTTTCGGTGAAACTTTCTTCGAGGCGCACGCAACGGATTACAAAATCGATACGCCACGGCCCGGCAAGATGTGGGCGGAGCCGTCATGAGCTGATGGAAGCGGTCTCACGGAACCCCCCCCCGAAAAGCCCCCTCCCGGACCCGTCCTTATGTCTTCCAACAAACCAACTCTGCACATGGTGAGTGGCACGATCGCTGCGGGAAAATCGACGCTTGCTCTGAAGCTCGCGGAGGACAGTGGGACGGTTTTGGTTGCTGAAGATGACTGGCTTGCCGCGTTGTTCGCGGATCAAATGGCGGCACTCAAAGATTACGTCCGCTGCTCAGCGAAACTCCGCGCCATCATGGGGCCGCATGTTGCCTCACTGTTAAATGCGGGCGTCTCAGTTGTTCTTGATTTCCCGGCAAACACACTTGAACAGCGCGCATGGATGCGCGCTATCCTCGATCAGACCAACGCAGCCCATCAGCTCCACGTGCTCAATGTCCCGGACGCGCTCTGTTTGAAGCGTCTGCACGAGCGGAACGCAAAGGGCGATCATCATTTCTCGGCGACCGAAGACGAGTTTCACAATGTCTCTCGCTACTATGTCCCACCCTCGCCGGTAGAGGGCTTCACGCTCGTCGTCCACGACCAGGCGGAGTGAGCTATTCTGGAAATGCGCGCAGCCAAGTGCCCAAACCACGCCACCTCTTTCTTCCGGGCGTCAGGATTAAATATGGTGCCACCATGAGTTCCTTAAAAGCGAATGCTCGCGGCCAATTGTCCGCTTGCCCGGTAGCCGCCGTCAAAATCGGTTAGAAGCTCCGCTTTGAAGCTGACCGAAAACCTCTCATCCCTGCTGGTCTGCCGGACGCTGAAACCGACGAGGCCGGATACGATATCCGGTGTGTCGGCTGAAAAGCTGAACGGGACACCGGCAGCGATGACGCTGACGTCTTCCGATCCGGCGTCCAGCGATACATCGAGCCCGATTCTGCCCTCCAAACGGAGTGTGCTATCGTGGAATCCGGTCATTTCCAGAGGAAGGCTGATTTCAGGGCGTAGATTGACGAAAGAAATGTTGCGGGACGCCACGGTAAGGGGATTGGCCGCGCCAGACTCGGAGTAATCGTCAAATCGACCACCAACATATGTTGCCCGTCCGCTCAAAACCAGAGGCTTTCCGATCAGCTTCAACGGTGCGGAAAGAGTAACGGAGGGCGCATAAAACCAACCGTCGAAGTCACCTCTTGCCGTTGCTCCACCAAGGTTTCGGGTCGTCTCATGATCGGTCAATCCGCCTATCAGGGCCGATTGAATATCAAAGCGGGCAAAGCTGCGTTGCCAGTACAAACCGCCGAAAAAAGCCTCAACGTCTCCCCTACCTATATCGCTAGCGATCGAGATATCGCTTTTGCCATACCCCGCAAGAGCACCAAAGACGCCATGCCGATCGCGTAACCCGGTTTCGGCGGCTGTTGTGAAACCGGCAAAGTTGTTTCGGTAAGTCACGAGATTGCGCTCCGCAGAGACTTCCGAGCCGCCTCCAAAAACCGCCGCGCGTAGTCGCAGAGGTTGTGAGGATAAGCCCTGCCCACGGAAATCATGGGTGCTTGAGACTCCTTGCGTGCCGCCGTCAAAAGGGCTTTTGGCGGTCAACGGTTCCGCAAGGGAATTCAATACCAGCTCTGTCAAGGTGGAGATCGCACCGCCCTGCGCGGCGAAACCCGTCGCGTCCACAGCAATCAGTCCGGTTCCGTTGTTGATGACCGCGCCCGCACCAGTGAAGTTGATGAATTCCGGCGCGCTTTGAAGGGCGCTGTCGGTTCCGCTCCGATCAGCGAAAGCGAGGTCTGCGTTAACACCAAAGCCAACGTTAAAGGTGTCGATATCGTCGGGATCCGTTCCGCCGGCGCCGTCATTGCCTGCACCAAAATCAATGGAACCGCTGATCCTTGAACCTGGAAGCAGAGTGAGCGTATCGGAGGACTGTCCCCGGAAGTCGATCGCGACGCCACCGGTTCCTTCAATCAGACCCGAATTGATCACGGATGACGTGGCGCCGGGATTGGCTCCGCCGAAGAGGAATATCCCAGTGTCGCCGGAAATCCGGCCTGTGTTGACGATTGAGGTGGTCCCGACATCCTGGTGACTGGCGACGATGCCGGATTGAAGCTCCGAGAGAATGGTACCGCTGTTGTTGATGATGATTTCGCCACCGTCATTGCGTGTTTCAGCGATGACACCTTCGGCAGCCGCTACCAGCGTGATACCGCCGGACACGGTTTCCTCGCCAAAGCCAGTGAGGACACCCGAATTCTCGATTGTAATTCTGTCAGCACCCACTCCTTGGATCGCCGCTCCGAGACTCACCTGAATATCACCGCTGTTAAAAATCCTAGTGTCGCTCGGACCGTCCGCATCGATGCCATTGTTGAAGGCTGTAATGTCGCCGCTATTGGTGATTGTGATGCGGCTTACGGGCCCAACCCCCCGTACAAGAATACCTTCATCACCCACTGTGCCGCCCGGTCGGGTACCGTCGAGCGTTGCCGTATTTCTTATTGTGATATTGCCGAGCGTCGCGGCTTCGATCGCGGCGCGGCCGGCCCTGGTTATGGTACCGCTGTTGTCGATGAAGATGTCGCTGTTCGTCCCGAACCCGTCCGCGAGAATCCCGCCGAAAATAGCCTCAATGTCTCCGGAGTTTTCTATAACAATATTTCCGTCCCCGGCGGCGACGCCTACAATCCCGTCTGCACCGAGCGAAAACAGGGAACCGCTGTTCGTAACCCTGACATCAGCGTCCGGCCCATTCGTTCGCGCCTCGATGCTGTTGCCCTCGCTACTAATTACAGCGCTGTTTTCAACGCTCACGCCACCAGTACCGGTGTTTTCGACGAGAATTCCTCGGGCTGCCGGTCCGAATACGTTGATGCCTGCGGATGTGATGCTGTCGATCGAAACCGCCAACACATCCGGGTTTGCCGCGATAAAGTCCACGCCGGATATGCCGGTCGGCGGTGTGATGCCTGTCGGATCAAGCGTGTTGACGTTCAGCGTCGTGACGGGTGGAGAAAAAAAGTCAAACCCGACGGCAATGCCGTCGGACTGGTCACCGGTGCAAGTGGCGGTCGCGCCTTCAACGGTACATGCATCCGGCCCCGCATGAGCCGGACCAGTTCGTACCAAACACCCGAGGAGGAGCCCGATTGCAACCGCAATACTGTAACGAACAAGGATTCTGACGTCCTTGTTGCACCGCACGAACGAAGCGTTGAACGGCCCTAACCTGTTTCCAACCCGCTGACCGCCAGCCATATCCGCCCTTATAAACAACGAAAGAATCACGTCTTTTTCAGAGGTTAGTGCAGCACGGCTTCCCTCCTCCGACAAACCCGGATAGGTATTCACGGACTTTAATCACATGTAATATAAGGCCTGCCATTTCTAGGCGGTCTTCTTCCATTGAAGTCTGATACAACCGCAAAGCCCGTTTAGGCCGCGCGCGAACCCGGTGGCGAACATCACCCCTTTTTTCGCCTGTATTAGCGGGGTAATACCCGCGCCTACTCCTTCAATGCTATGAGCTGTCGCAAGGAGACACCATGACCAAACTCGCCCACTCCATGATCCGCGTTCTCGATGAAGAGCGCTCGCTCGCTTTCTACAAGGCGGCCTTCAATCTTGAGGTGAAAGACCGGCTCGATTTCGAGGCATTCGCGCTCATCTATCTCGTGTCGGAAGGATCCGCCTTCGAGCTTGAACTCACCGTCAATAAAGGCCGCGAGGCTCCATACAATCTCGGCGACGGCTATGGCCATATCGCTGTCGTCGTGGATGATCTTGAGGCCGCCCGCGAAAAGACAATTTCAGCCGGTGCCGCACCGAGAGACATCGTCGATTTTAAACCCGCAGGAGAGCGTGTCGCGCGCTTCTTCTTCGTCGCAGATCCTGATGGCTATCAGATCGAAATCATCGAAAAAGGTGGGCGCTTCCAATAGGCCCGCACCAATCTCTAAGAGGAGGATGAGATGCTTTATCTTTTGAACTTCACCGTTGAATACGATGCCACCATGGCCCAGCAGGGTCTTCTCGGCGTCTGGGCTGAAGAGGCTGAAGCAGCACTCGGCGCGAAATCCGCCGGCGTCGTCAAAGATCTCTGGAAGGTTGTCGGCGAACGCAAGGTTGTTGCCGTCGTTGATGTGGAAGATCCGGACACGCTTGACCGCATCCTCTTCGATCTTCCGATCATGCAGAAAATGGGGCACCATGTGAATGTCGAGGTGAAGTCGCTCCGCCGCTACGAAGACTTTGCCGCCGACGTCAAGGAACGCCTCGGACGCTGAGCAAAACATCATGTGCCAACTTTTCATAGATGCCGATCAGGCGCTTTGGACACCGCAGACGCGCTCGTTCCGCATGGATGGCATGGTCACGAGCGTGCGCCTGGAAGATCTCTTCTGGCGCACCCTTGAGACGATTGGAGAACGCGACGACCTGACAGTCCCGCAGCTTCTCCACCGCCTCTACAATGAAAGCCTCGATGCGGGCCACGACGTGGGCAATTTCACATCGTTCCTGCGGGTCTGCTGTATGCGCTATCTCGACCTTCAATTGCGCGGTCTGATCCCAGTGGAAAGCCATGTGAAGATCTCAATGCTGCCTGCACCAGACATTCTCGAGATCGAGAACAGCGCCCGCAAGGAAAGCGCACCGAAACTCTGAGGTGATCAGGTTTGCGGCGCCTCTTCTGCCGGGATCGGGCAGTCAGTGCAAACGCGTTTATCGCAAAGACGGCAGAGCGTGTGGCGATCGCTTGCCGTCGTTTCCATCGACGCAAGCATCTTGGAAAGAAGCGCTGCCAGCGTCTCCTGCTCCGTATCATCAAGCGCGATGAGGAGTGGCCTTATCGCCGCAAGACGTTCTTTCAAAAGATCTTCGCGAACCTCCCCGCCCTTTCCGGTCAGATAGAGGGCTATTGTCCGTTTGTCCTTGCCCGACCGGCGTTCCACAAGGCCGTCGGCAATAAGCCGGTCGACCAGACGCACGGTCGCTGAATGGGAAAGACCGAGAATGCGTTTCAACTGATCGTTTGACGGGCCGAAATCATATCCAATGACGACGAGCGCCGCCGGGGTCTCCCCGCCATGGCGCAGGATATCCTGTGCTGCATCTTCAATGCGGTCGGCAACGTAAAGCCCGACAACACCAAGCAGATTTGTAGTTCGATCGATCATTCCGCTGAGAATATGTGCGGAATGCACGAATTTCAACTTGACAATATGTGCATTCCGCACATGATTAATGAGAGCACCAGCGGAGGACACAATGCCGGACAGGATGAGAAGACGTTTTATTGTCGGCGCTGGCCTTTGCGTAGCCGGCGCGTTGGTCGGTGAGAGCCACGCTCATAGCCTCAAAGCCGGTCCCGAGGGGCTTTCCCTCAGCGCTGAGGGCTGGGATGCGGAAAGTCCGCCGGAGCTGGAATTCCTGTTCGAAGCGCGCGTCAAACTTCATCTTCCGCCCATGAATGTCGGGCCGACTGCGGAAGGCCATCGCCTTATCTACTTTATCAAGGGCGGCACATTTGAGGGCCCTCACCTTCGCGGGCGTGTCGTACCGGATGCCGGTGCGGACTGGGTGCGGATCCGGTCTGACGGGACAGGTGTTCTTGATGTGCGCTTTTCCCTCGAAACGCATGATAAGGCGCTTCTCTACGTCTCCTGGCAGGGCCGGTTCTGGTCGGCGCCCGAGGATTTTCCCTATGCGACTGATCTGGAAAAACCGGACGAACCGGCCGGAGCATGGCGTTATTATTTCCGCGCGGCTCCGATTTTTGAGACCGGCGATCTCCGCTATCAATGGCTCAACAACATCGTTGCCGTCACGAAATCCCGAACCGGCGACGGAGGGCCGATCCACCGGGTTTTTCTCGTGAAGTGAACCAGAATTCCGGTTTCTTGTGGATCCCGTGAGCGAAGCAACAATGCCCTGCAAGTATCGGGTGGCCGCCCTGCCCTCCTTCTGAAAGAATGACGATGCAAGGATTTATCCAAGGTATCTGACGATGGCCGAAACCACCGACTCCATTCACTTCTCACTCTTCCCGACTTCGCTCGGCGAATGCGGCATTGCCTGGCGCGGTGAGACGGTCATCGCTACAAGCCTTCCGGAAAAAAGCCCTCAGGAGACCGCCCGGCGTCTCGCTGCCCAGACGTGCGGCACGGAAGCCGACCCGTCACCCGCGATTCAACGCGCTATAGAAGCGATCACAACACTTCTCGAGGGCGAGAACACGGATCTCACCTTCATCGACTGCGATTTCAGCGGATTGGATGATTTCGCGGAGAAAGTCTATGAACTCGCGCTCACAATCCCGCCAGGCGAAACGCTCACCTATGGCGATATTGCATCAGAGCTCGGCGACAAGCAGCTTTCCCGTTCCGTCGGACAAGCGCTTGGCCGCAATCCGTTCCCGATCATCGTGCCCTGTCATCGTGTCATGGGTGCGGGCGGGAAGCTGACCGGCTTTTCAGCCAATGGAGGCGTTTCAACGAAGCTTAAAATGCTCGAAATCGAAGGGGCTGAGGTTGCAGGGCCGCCGTCGCTCTTCGATGATCTGCCGCTCGCGGTGAAGCCGGGGTGATCAGCGGCTTGAGATACGAGGTCACAACCGGAATTCAAGGGAGTGTTTATTTGCCGGGTGCGTAGGATTCCCAGTCCAGACGCACTTCGGAAGAGAGCCTTTCCCAAATGTGCTCCGGTATGCGATTCAAGGTCTTTTCCTGAATGTCGTGTCTTTCTCCACCACGGAGAAACCACCAGAACACTTCCAACCCGTCTTCCGTTTCGATAAATTCCATCCACCCTTCGGCGATCAGATTGTGATTGAGATCGTATACGCTAATTCCCGAAAAATTCTCGATTTCTCCGTCTAGCCAATCGGTTCTGTGACCTTCAACGCAGCTTTCTGACCAGTCAAAATGGACCTCTCCATCTCGAAACTTCCGCTTCGAGCGCACATATTGGTTTAAATCCTCGAGAAGCTTTTTCTCAACAAATCTCCGCAGGTCCGGCCCCATGCAATCTGCGAAGCCGAGGTCATTTGAATTTGTTTCCGAACCACTCATAAACGTTTCTTTAGACCGGAGTTTCAGGTGCGCATACTCATTTTGTCAGATCTGCATGATGACTTCTGGGCAGACTATCGGAGAGATCCGTTTAAAGGGATCGAAGACGAGATCGCCGATCTCGATCTTCTTCTCCTTGCTGGCGACATTTCAAACAAACCAAAGGTTCGCTGGCGATATGCCTTTGAGCGTTTATCGCGCCTGATGCCGCTGGAGCGGGTCGCAGTCTTTCCGGGCAATCACGATTTCTATGACTTCGAGATCGATGGAGAGGAGCGCCTCCAAGAAATCGCCAGCTCCTTAGGTGTCTCTTATGTCCAGAAAAAGCAGATTGCACTCCCGGGTATCCGCCTTCTATGCGCAACACTCTGGACGGATTTCGAACTCGGCCCGGGAAGTGCGATCAATAAAGGGCGGATTGTTGCACGCATGAACGACTACAGAAAGATCCGTGTCGCGTCGGACGGTTACAGAAGACTTTCACCGTCTGACCTCATCGCGCGGCACCGGGACCACCTAAGCTGGTTTGATGACGAACTCAGCAGACCCTTCGATGGAAGGACCTTTGTCGTAACGCATCACGCACCCCACCAAAGTGTTCTCCAGGACTATTCCGAAGGGCTAGATGCTGCCTATGCGAGCGATCTCGGCGCCTTCATTCAAACCCATAAACCCGATCGTTGGTTCTTCGGTCATAGCCATGGAGCGAAAGACGTTTCGCTCGGAAAAACGGAGTTGCGTAATGTTTCGCTCGGCTATCCCGATGACGTCCCAGATCCGGGCCATCGCATCACAAGTCTGATTTTCAAGATCTGATCGCCGTTGCCATCAACCTCGTACCATATCATGCACCCAGGTCGGTGATGCTGCCATGTCGCGCGGATGAATATCGGCAAAGATTTCGATGATGTTGTTTTCCGGATCGCGGACAAAGAGCGTGCGGTGAGGCCAGTCCTGGTTTGTCGGCTTCTCGATCACGTCAACGCCTTTATCAATTAGCTCCCGATAGGCGATATCGACGTCGGCTGGCGGGACGCGAAAACTCAACTGAATATACGCAGATTGTTCCGGAATAGCCGGACCGTCATATTGCCGCCCTCTTGGCCGCAAGGCGAGGAAGAACGTTCCAACGCGAAAGCCAATCCAGACACCCGCGGCTTCGTCTTCTATCTGGAAGCCGAACACATCGAGATAAAAACGCTTCATTGCTTCAAAATCATCGCAAAGAAGGATCACGTAATCCAGGCTGCGAATTGATCCGAGTCCGGTCTTTGGTTCCATTTCATCGATCTCCCTTACTCGATCTCCATACTGCCAGGATATTTCGTGAGATCATCGGAAAGGCCCAGCCACGAAATACGCTCAGCGTAGTGGGTGTGCTCGTTTGGTGGAAAAGCATCGGGATGATCCAATGCGCTCACATGGAACTCAACGAGTGCCGGGCTCTGGCGGTGATCCTCGAAGGTAAGCGACGCGCCGCAGATCTCGCAGAATGACCGGAACCTTCGGGGCGAGGATTCATATCGCTTGCGCTCTCCTTGAAGCCACACAACCTGATCTTCTGAAAAGACAACGAAGGCTGCGACAGGCGCACCGGTCTGCCGCCTGCAGCTCTCGCAATGGCAATATCCAACCCCTTTATCAGGGCCCGTCACAGTGAAGCGGATCGCACCGCATAGACACCCGCCTTCTGCCATGTCTTCTCCTGAATTCAACTGGCTGTCCTCCGCAGCCGCTTAGAAGAAGACTCTAAACCGAAGCTCTCGATAGCGAAAACCCCAAACTCGCTAGCGCTTCGGCGCATTCCCCATATTCGAACCGGCATCGATTTCGGGGTGTCATTTCTTCAAAACCTGCTTCCGGAACGTTGACCTCTGCAATCGCATCGGTAGTCTGACCCTTCCTCTAAGCACAGGCATTCAGGGCTTGCATCGAACCGGAGCAAGCTTTGTCCCAGTCTCTCTTCCCTTCATCATCCTCCTCGAAAAACCGCGTTGTTCGGCGTGCGGTGCCTTGGCTTGTCCTGTTCGGCATCGGTATCGCCTGGGGCGCTGCGGCACCCCTTGCAAAGTTCGCTGTTTCAAGCGGCCACCACCCAATTGCCGCGGCCTTCTGGAACATTGCAACAGCAGCGATCCTCGTCACGTTGGCGCGTTGCGTTTTTCCATCCGGTCTCCGTTTATCCTGGCCCACGCTCCGATTTTTCTTTGTCTGTGGTTTTCTAGGGCGTGCCCTTCCAATCACGCTCGCTTACGAAGCCTTCGCGCGGCTTCCGGTGGGTCTGGTCGTGTTATTGCTTGCGACCACGCCATTGATGACACTCTTTATTTCCGCGTTCATGCGAGCCGAGACATTGGCGGGAGGCAAAGTTATCGGCCTTTTCCTTGGGTTCGCAGCGATCGTGCTCGTCATTGTCGGATCAAGCGGCGTGAACAGCATCAATTCACCGATCATCCTCATGCTTCCCGTTCTGATCGCGCTCTCCTACGCGGCAGAAGGAACCTTCATCAAAACGCACAAACCTCCGACTATGAGCACGTTGACAGCTGTTTTCGGTACAACGTGGAGTGCGCTCATTCTCTTGTTGCCGTTAGCGCTACTGCACGGGGCCTGGTCCGTCCTGCGCGAGCCGGGGCTCGTTGAGGCGGCCATTGCAGGAGGCGCCTTTCTTCACCTTTGCGGTTATTTCGGTTTTGTCTGGTTAATCGGGCGGGCTGGGCCCGCCTTTAGTTCGCAAGTGGGTTACCTCGTCACGGCCACCGGTGTTGTGACGGGCATGGTTTTCTATGACGAGCATCTTACCCCTGCCGTTTGGCTGGCAGCGGCACTTTTGGGAGCCGGCCTCATGATCGTTAAACCCAATCGCTGAGGGGCCGTTCGCACCGGGCCTTTCGGCAGACTTGAACAAGGAAGGCCGCTTCTTCTGAAGGTGTCGCGCCCGATTGCGCACCAGGGCCGCTCGAAACCGGTTTTCAAGCCGGGCCGACGGGTTCGTTCGCGCCGCAAAACCTAGCGCTCAAAGTTTTCTTCGGACCATGTTTTCAATGCCTCAATAAGCGGCAACAAATCATGCCCGCGTTTGGTCAAACTGTATTCCACACGGAGTGGCATCTCATCATAGACGCGCCGGTTCACAAGACGATCCTCTTCAAGCTTGCGGAGAGTCTGTGTCAGCATTTTCTGCGTGACACCTTCCAAACAGCGCCGCACGGCTCCAAACCGCATGGGTCCGCCCGCCAGAGCGACGATTGCTAGCATCGTCCACTTTTCTGCAAGCCGAACAAAGAGTTGGCGCGATGGACAGGCTTGCAGAAAAGCATCGGGCGCAACGTCACTCACGGGAGTCATCGAATAGTATCCTTGAGGTACCTAATTTACAAAAGAAACTAATTCGGTTTTCTTCTCGACGCAAACGCCAACGCAAACAAACGAGGCTTAGACATGAAAATCGGAATCATCGGAACAGGAACAGTAGCCACGCGACTCCAGCTTCTCTTTTCAAATGCTGGACATGATGTGGTTCTTGGCAGCCGGACGCCCGAGGTAGCGCAGGTTAGCTACGAAAAAGCGTGCACGGACAAAGACGTCATCGTGCTTGCAATTCCATTCACGGCTGTCGAGGCGCTACTCGCCGAACTGGCGGACGTTATCGGTTCAACGGTGGTTGTGGATGCCACCAATCCCCTCAATGATGATTGGAGCCCCTATTTGATGGGCGATGAAAACTCCGCTGGCGAAACCATTCAGGCGCTTTTGCCCGACGCCAAAATTGTCAAAGCCCTCAATACGATCTTTGCGGATATCATGACCGCGGATGGTCTCAGCAGGAACGGGCAAAGCGCCACGGCTTTTATCGCGGGCGACGATGATCATGCGATAGGACGCGTCAGCGAACTTGCAAGGAGCATTGGCCTTCATCCCATACAAACAGGCCCTCTAAAAAACAGCCGATATCTGGAAGCGATGGCCCATCTCAATATCGCCATCGCAGTTGGGCAAGGCGGCGGAACAGACGCCGCATTCATCTACCATAGTGTGTGAGAATTTCAGTCAGGCTCAGAGGTTGGGCAGGCACAAATCGCTGGCATGGGGCCGCCACTGGCGGCCCCTTGTTCGTTACTCCGTTGGCTGCTCCACCAGAGTGAAGCCGCCGGGTCCGGCGCCATGATCAAGAACGGAAAACTCTCCATCTTTGGCAACAATG
>JBCDCU010000075.1:0-12671 GCA_039181265.1 Pseudomonadota bacterium
GCTGCCGACTGAAATTGCGCTGCGTGACCAGACCGCAGCGTTCAAGAAGATCGGCCGATAGGAGGAAATCATGACCGGACAACTGATCGGACAACTGATCTTATGGCTCATCGTCGCCGTTATCGTCATCTTTGTCCTTTATTGGGTCATGAGCTGGCTCTACCGCCGCTCGACCAAGGAAATCGCCTTTGTGCGAACGGGTTTCCTCGGCGAACGCGTTGTGATCGACGGCGGCGCATTCGTCTGGCCAATCATCCACGACATCACGCCGGTCAATATGAACTCGCTCGATCTCGCGATCACGCGCGAAAAAGACGAGGCGCTGATTACTGCCGATAATCTCAGGATTGACGTCGACGCGGAATTCTATGTGCGCGTCAAACAATCGAAAGAAGCCGTCAGCCTTGCTGCGTCAACAATGGGGCGCAGGACATTGGAGCCGGAGCGGTTACACAGGCTGCTATCGGGTAAGTTCATCTCGGCGCTCCGGACAGTTGCCGCCGAAATGAGCCTCGTCGAACTTCATCAGAACCGGAAGGATTACGTCACCAGAGTGACCGAACTTGCACAGCAGGGCCTCGACAAGAACGGTCTCGAACTCGAATCCGTTGCAATCACCGATATCGACCAGACCGATATTCAGTATTTCAATCCGTCCAATCAGTTCGATGCAATCGGTCTCACGACTGTGATCGAAGCCGTCGAGGCACGGCGCAAGCTGCGCAATGACATCGAACAAGACACGATGATCAAAATCCGCAGCCGCAATCTCGAAGCTGAGAAAGAAACGCTTGCGATCGAGCGCGCGTCGGAAGTGGCTCGTCTGGAGCAAGAACGCGATATTGAATTCCGCCGAGCCGAACAGCGCGCGGAACTTGCCCGCGAACGCTCGGAACGGGAGCGAGAAGGGGAGGAAGCAACCTTCATTGCCCGTGAGGCGATTGAAAAGGCGCGGATCTCGAACGAAGAGCTGATCGCCGAAGCCCGTATCACATCGGAGCGGAAGATCCGCCAGCAGGAAATTGAGCGCCAGCGCGTTGTCGACGAAGCCGAAATCGCGACCCGCGAAGCGGTCGAGAAGGCTCGGATCGGTCAGGAAAAGGTTCTGTCCGAAACCCGGATTGAATCTGAAAAGGGCACACAAGCAGCCGATATCGCTGCCCGTGAAGCCATCGAGAAGGCGCGGATTGCGCAGGAGAAATCGGTTACCGAAGCCCGCATCGAAAAAGATCGCGATACGCAGGCAAAAGAGATCGAGCGCCAGCGCGAAATCGATGCCGCTGAAATCTCGGCCCGCGAGTCTGTCGAAAAAGCCCGCATCGCCCAGGAGCGCGAAGTCACCGAAGCCCGTATCGCCTTTGAACGATCGACGCGGGAAAAAGAAATCGCGCGCAATCTCGCGATTGATGAAGCGGATATCGCAGCACGGGAAGCGGCTGAGAAACTCCGTATCGCTCAGGAGCGCACCGTAAGCGCTGAACGGATTAGCGCCGATCAGGCGACCCGGGAACTTGAGATCTCACGTCAAAAAGCCCTCGAAGAAGCCGAGATCGCGAGTGGACAGGCAACGGAGGCAGCCCGGATCGCCCGTGAGAAGACACTTGCCGCAGAGCGGATTGCTGCTGAACAGGCAACCCGGTCAAGGGAGATCGAACGTCAGCGTGCGGTTGACGCGGCAGAGATCGAAGCTCGCGAAGCGACGTCGCGCGAGCGGATCGGTCAGGAGGAACGTGTCCGCGGCCTCGAGATCGCGAAAGACAAAGCCGTCGAAGAAGCGGAGATCGCAGCCCGTGAGGCCGTTGAGGCCCAGCGTATAGCCCGCGACGCAAAAATCTCCGTGAAACGCATCGAGAGCGAGGAGACCACCAAAGAACGTGACGTTGCCCGAGCACAGGCAATTGAGGCGGCAGAGATTGCAATGCAGGAAGCAATCGACGCCAAGAAGATTGCGAGAGACAAGAAAGTCGCCGCGGACCGCATCGCCTATGAGCAGGATGTCCGCGAGCGCGAGATCCTGAAGAACCGCACGATTGACGTGGCGAACGTCACGGCTTCGGAAGAGGTCACTCAGGCTCGGATCGATGAAGAAAAACGCACCCGTGCAGCTGAAATTGCCAAAGAAGCAGAGATCCGTTCCCGGGAAATCGAAAAACAGGAAGCGATTGAAGCGTCTGAAATTTCGAGCCGCCGCCTGATCGATCAGCAGCGCATTGAAAAAGAAGCTGAAACAAGTGCGGACAAGATCGCCCGCGATCAGCGGGTGCGTGAACTTGAGATCGCCCGCAACAAGGCTATGGACGCTGCTCAGATCGCTGCTGAAGAGGCGATTGAAGCCGCCCGCGTTGCGAAAGAAAGAACCGTTGAAGCAGAGAAGATCGCCGCCGAACAGATCATCGATGCCCGCAAGCTCGAACGCCGCAAAGCGCTGGAGCATCTTGAAGTCGAACGCGTAAAAGCCCTGCGCGAAGCCGAGATTGCTAGTCAGGATGAAGTCGAGCGCGCGAAAATCGCTTCCGAGCGTGGTCTCGACGATGTGCGGATCGAACACCAAACAGAACGCCGCAGGCTTGAGATCAATCGCGAGAAAACCGTCGAAGAAGCATCGATGGAAAAAGCAATCACGCTTTATCAGAAGTCGCTTGAAGAAAGTGCAGCCGCCGTTGAAGCCGAAAATGCGCGGGCTCGGGCAGCCGAAGCGGCAGAGCGCGTGAAAACCGCCAGCGAGACGGAGACGGTGAGCCGCGAGAAAACACTCGACAAATTGCGCGCCGAAAAAGAAGCCGAGCGGATGCTTCTCATTGCGGATGCCGACAAGGTTCGCAAGGCGGTCGAAGCAGAGGCTCAGAAACTCATCAACGAAGCCGAGAACGTTCTCACAGACGGCGCGCGCGCCTCACTCTTCAAACGTAAAATGCTCGAGCATGTGGAAGGCATTGTTGCCGCAAGCGCCAAACCGCTCGAGAAGGTCTCCGATATCAAGATCATGCAACTCGGTGGTTCTGGAACCCAGGGCCTTGATTGGGCGAATGGGGACGGCAACGGCATCGGCAATGGTGGCGGTGGCAGCGGCGGCAGCCCGACGGACGAGGTTATGAACTCGGCCCTGCGCTACCGGGTCCAAGCCCCGTTCGTCGATAGCCTGATGAAAGAGATCGGGATCGATGGCGCCAATGTCGCAAAGTCAGATGTCTTCCGCTCCGCTAGCGATCTAACCCGTGCAACCGGCGAGATTAACCGCATGAAAGCCGCACAGGAGAAAAAAGGCAGCGGCGAGAAAGGACAGGGGTAGGCCATGGCCCGTGTTTTCGTCTCTTCCGTCATCAACGCACCGGTCGCCCAGGTCTGGGACCGCGTTCGTGACTTCAACGGTTTGCCGAACTGGCATCCTCTGATCCGCGACAGCCGCATCGAGGAAGCGCATCCAAGCGACAAGATCGGATGCATCCGCAACTTCAATCTGCAGAATGGCGAGAACATTCGCGAAAAGCTGCTAGGGCTTTCCGATTACGACATGTTCTGCACCTATGCGATCCTCGAAAGCCCGATGCCGCTTGAGGATTACATCGCGACTTTGCGGGTTACACCGGTCACGGATGGCGAGCGGACGTTCGCTGAATGGTCGGCTGAATTCTCCTGTGCACCCGAGGAAGAAGACGGGCTCGTTGTCGGCATTGGAACGGACGTGTTTCAGGCCGGTTTCGACGCGCTTAAGCGGCACTTTGGAGGATGATGATGCCGCGGGTTTATTGCAGCACGATCATAGATGCTCCGGTGGAAGCCGTTTGGGATATCCTGCGCGACTTTAACGGCCATGACCGCTGGCATCCGGCGGTTGCGGAAAGCGTCGTTGAGCGAGGCGAACCCTTCGATAAAGTCGGATGTGTGCGACGTTTCAAACTCAACGACGGGAGCGAACTGCGCGAACAGCTCCTGACGCTCTCCGATCTTGAGACGAGTTATTCCTACTGCCTGTTCGATACGCCGGTCCCGCTTCTGAACTATGTGGCCCACGTACGCCTTTTGCCGGTGACCGATACCGATGGAACCTTCTGGGAGTGGGAAAGCCGCTTCGATACGCCGAAGGGCCTTGAAGACGAACTCGTCACACTCGTCTCGGAAGGCATCTACCAGGCGGGTTTCGATGCTATCCGGGCAGAATTGGAGACCGCCGCATGACGCAAGTCCAGACAATTGCGCACCTGACGGATGCGGCGAACGTCACCGGCGCTTTTCTTGGCGGCGGAACACTTTTGATGCGGGACGTGAATTATGCCGCCCACACGATTCCGACGTTGATCAGGATCACCGATCCAATGATGCGCGAGGTTCGCACGGAGGGCGATCGTCTGTGGATCGGAGCCGGCATGACCATGGCCTCGGTTGTCGCGCATCGCGATCTGGAAGCTCTGAAATCGGCAGCGCTGGCAATCGGCGGTCCGGCGGTGCGCAACATGGCAACGATTGGCGGCAATCTCTTTGCACCCCATCCATATGGAGACTTCACCGTCGCGTTGCTCGCACTCGATGCGAAGGTTCATTTCGCAAATGGCAGGGAGAGCGATCTTGAAACCTTCCTGCGGGGCCGCGATCAGAACAGGGAACTCGTTACAGCGGTTTCGATCCAACGGATCAGCGGCGCAGATTTTCGGTTCAAGAAAGTCACCCGCACCAAACCAAAGGGCGTCTCCGTCCTTTCGATCGCAGCGCACCTTGAGGCACCGGGCGGGCGTGTAACGACAGCACGTATTGCGTTCGGGGCCATGGGCCCAACACCCTTGCGTGCAAAAGCGACCGAAACTGCTCTGCGCGGCGCAAGCCTTGACGAAGGCGGTATCACGCCAGCTCTCAACGCGGTCCTGACCGACCTTGAGCCAGCGGACGATCCGCTGGCATCGGCCTGGTATCGCCGCACTGTCGCACCAATCCATCTGAAACGGCTTCTTCTGGAGAGACGATAATGGCGAAGAAACCGGTATCCTTCATTCTTAACGGCACCGAAACAGGCATCTTCGTTGAAGAGGGCGGCAACCTTCTTGAAGCGCTACGGCGGGGCGCAGGCGATCTTTCTCCGAAATATGGCTGCGGGCAGGGCGGTTGCGGTGCCTGCACCGTGCTGATCGACGGCGAACCCCATTTGAGCTGTCTCACCCTTGCTGAAACCGTGGAAGGACGGCGTGTTGAAACAGCACGCGGGATCTCCAATGGGGCAGAGCTTCATCCGCTCCAGGAAACGTTCATGGAAGGCTTCGCAGCCCAATGCGGGTATTGTTCGCCGGGCATGCTGGTTGCAGCCAAGGCGCTCCTTGACAAAAACCCGCGTCCAAGCCGTAACGAAGTCATCGATGCGATCAGCGGAAATCTCTGCCGCTGCACAGGCTATGAGCCGATTGTCGATGCGATCCTCCAGGCCGCAGCGAGACTGCAGGGGAGGGTTGCCTGATGACGACAGTCGAGTTCCGCAAAGACCTCTTCGCGAATGAACGCCAGGATGATCTGAACGAGATCGGGAAGCCGAAAATCCGGCAGGATATCGAGGGACACGTTACCGGGCGCACGGCTTACTTCGACGACCATCTGTTCGAAGGGCTCCTCCATATGCGGTGTGTGCGCTCACCGCACCATCATGCCCGGATCCGATCCCTCAACGCGGCGGAAGCAGAGCGTATGCCGGGCGTCGTACGCGTGATTTACCCCCGGGATGTGCCGAACAATCTGAATACGCTTTTATCGCTGATCAATTTCGGACGCGATGATGAACCCCTGCTGAGCCACCAGAAAGTCGCGTATCGCGGCGAAGCGGTACTGGCGATCATCGCCGAAACGGAAGCTCAGGCGCGCGCAGCTGTCGATGCGGTCAGGGTCGAATGGGACGAGCTCCCGCATGTCCTTGATGTCGAAGACGCACTCAAACCGGGTGCACCTGTCGTCAACGAAGAATACCCGAACAACTGCTTCGATTATGAGCCGTATGATCATGTGAAGCTGCGGTTCGGCGACGTCCACGCGGCCTTCCAGCAGGCGGATCATGTCGTCGAGGCGACCTATGAAATGTCGCCGATCGAGCACGCGCCGGTTGAGACATGTGGTGCGATAGCGGCCCCCGAAACAAACGGGCGCTATGTGTGTCACACCGCAACGCAGGCGTTGTTTTTCTCGCTTGGAACCACTGCCAAATTTCTCGATATGCCATCGTCCCGCCTGCACTTCATCGGCGGCACGGTCGGCGGCGGATTCGGTGGAAAGGTCGACAGTCTTACCGAACCGCTCGCAGTCCTCGGAGCCATGCTCAGCGGAAAGCCGGTCAAATTCATGTGGGACCGTGAGGAGGAAATGCAGGTCGGCGCACCGCGTGGCGCAGAACGTTGGGTCATCAAGGACGGTGTCATGGCGGATGGGCGTATCATCGCGCGCTCGCTGACCGGCTATTTTGACGCCGGAGCCTATACGAGGCTCTCCTCTTATGCGGGAACGAAATGCACCGGTCACCTGCCGGGGCCTTACACAATCCCGAATGTCGCTTCGAACGTGTTCTGCGTCTACACCAACCGGACACCGGCTACCGCGATGCGGGGCTTCGGGATCACCGGTGTCGATTTTGCAATTGAATGCCACATGGACCGCGTTGCCGAGAAAGTCGGCATGGATCCGATCAGTCTCAGGATTCTGAACAGTTACCGCGATGGCGACATGAAAGCTCATCGCAGATCGGCAAAGAACTGCGCGCTTGTGGAGTGCTGCCAGGTCGCCGCTGGCAAGGCGAACTGGACACTGAGCGCGGAGGATCAGGCTGCAACATCACTGACAGGCACGAATGCGAACCGGCAGGAAATTCCGGAAACAGCCCTCGATGAAGATGGGCGTGTGGGAGAGAGGAAGGCCGGACGGGTGGCGACCACAGAACCTTCGCTTGGAACGCGGCGCCTTCCCGCCGGAACGCACGGGCGGAGCCATGCTGCCGTTGCTCCGCAGCGGCCGGACATGCAAATCCTTGCAGAGCGCGTAGGACATCGCATGGACAGCGAACCGCAACCTATGCCCGAACAAAGCGCCGCGCAGGTTTCAGCACCGAGGCCGCCAGCACCGCCGAGGGCCGCACCACCGTCGCCACCTCCCGCAGCACCGCCACTGCAAACCCAGAACACACAGCCCGCGCCTATGGCACCGGTCCAATCTACTCCGGTACCGACATATCCGCCTGCCGCGCCTCCAACCTCGGAAACCGAACCTGCACCGAAACCGTTCCAGAAAGGCGTCCGGCGCCCCGGGGTCTCCCGGTTCCTGTCAGGATCGAGGAGGCGCTAATGGCTGTTCACCACGGGCGCGGTTTTGCCGCCATCAACTATCCAATCGGAATGAATCTTGGAGGCGACCCAGCGCAGGCGCTCGTTCATTCAACACCGGACGGAAAGTTCATGGTGACCCTTTCAGCGATCGATCTCGGGCAGGGGATGAAATCGGTCACACGCCAGATCGCCGCTGAAGCCCTCGGCGTTCCGATTGAAGATGTCTATGTCGACACCGCAGACAGCGACACAGGTCCGCATGACATGGGGAGCTTCGCAAGCCGCGGCACCCACCGTGTTGGCAATGCGGTGATCCGCGCAGCGTCAGAAGCCCGGGCCCAGATGATGGAAGCGGCAGCAGAAGAACTCGAAGTCAACCCGACCGATCTCTATACGGACGGTAACGGTAACATCCATGTCAAAGGCGCACCATCGCGCTCAATCACGATTGCCGAAACCTCGATCGCCGCTCAATTCAAACAGGGCCGGACGCTCTCAGGGCGCGGGATCTTTCTGATCGAACCCTCCGGTGTCGATCCGGATACCGGCGAAATGTCGCCGGTTACGACCTATGCCCATGCTGCGCTCATCATCGACGTGACAGTGGATGATGAGACCGGTGAAGTCGATGTTGTCGAGATCAACTCAGCCTATGAGGTCGGACGCGCCCTCAATCCCAAGCTCGTCGAGCAGCAATTGATCGGCGGCGCATGGATGGGTGTAAGCCACGCGCTTTATGAGACGACAGAACCTTATTATCCGTCACGCGATCACGGTCCCATCGATTTCAATCATTACCTGATGCCAGGGCCGGGCGAGATCGTTGATCACCATATTGCGATCCTGGAACGCCCCGCCGCAGACGCGCCTTATGGTGGCAAAGGACCGGGTGAGATGTGCGCAAACCCGGTTCTGCCCGCGATCGCGAATGCTGTTTATAACGCCGTCGGCGTCCGCATTGACCGGCTCCCACTGACGCCGGAAAAGATCCTCCGCGCGATCATGGCAAATGGCGGAGCAAGACCCCAAACCAGACACCCCGGAGCGCGCGGATAATGGCGATGAAACCCACCATCGCTGGGATCGACAGTCCAGAGACGCTCGCACGCGTCATGCGGGATGCGCAATATATCGCGTCGCCTGAACTTGCGACCGCTGCCTATCTCGCACTTGCGCTTGGAAAACCGCTTCTTCTCGAAGGTATGCCGGGCGTCGGCAAGACGGAAGCCGCCCGTGCGCTTTCGGGCATTCTGGCAAGGTCCATGGTCCGGCTCCAATGCTATGAGGGGATCGATGCTGCAGCGGCCCTCTACGAGTGGAATTATCCGCGCCAGATGCTGGCACTTCGGCGTGCCGAAGACGCCAATGTCAATCTTTACGGCGAGGACTTTTTGCTCGTGCGCCCGCTTCTCAGAGCGTTGCGCGAACCGGATCGAACGCTCGTTCTCATCGATGAAATCGACCGGGCAGATCAGGAATTTGAAGCCTTTCTTCTGGAATTCCTCTCCGATTTCGCGATCTCGATCCCGGAAACCGGAACGATCCGGGCGATCCGTCCACCGGTTGTCGTCCTGACGTCAAACCGCACCCGCGACCTCCACGAAGCGCTCCGGCGGCGCTGCGTCTATCACTGGATTGACTATCCGGATCCTGTCCTTGAAGCGGAAATTGTCATCACTCGCGCACCGGCTGTTGCGAGGGAAACGGCAGAGGCGGTGGTGGCATCGGTCGGATTGCTACGTTCGGAACCGCTCGCAAAACCGCCAGGGGTCGCGGAGACCGTCGAATGGGCGGAAGCAGCAACCCTTCTTAATCGTCAGGGTGCACCATGGCCGGATGCCTTCCGACGCGCCATTGGTGTTGCGCTCAAGGACCACGACGATCTCGCCTATATGGGCGACCGTCTGATGGAAGTCCTTCCCGGAGAAGCAGCATGAGCCGGGACTTCGGACCGATTAGGGCGCTCGATCCCTTCTTCGCGCTGGCGAACGCGCTGAGGCAGGCGGGCTTTGCGATCGCGCCCGATCAGACCGCAGGCTTCATTGCGGCAATCGGCGCACTCGGCCCTCGCTCGCTTGAAGATATTCGGCGAGCGGCTCTTGCGCTCTTTGCAATCCCGCCGGAGCGAAGGGCGGAGTTCGACGCAATTTTCGGTGCACTTTTCGAAGGCGAGACCATTTCGGCGGAAGCTGAGAGCGACGATGAAAGCGTCGATGCCGTCGAACCGGAGGAAGGCAGCATCGAGGTCGATGTTGAGGATGCGGACGACCCTTCCGGTGAAGAAGCAAGTGCCATCGAACGCCTAGCGCAACGGGATCTCCTGATCGGTCGCGAAGACGCAGCCCACAAGGATTTCGCCCGCCGGGCTCCGAGGAGGTTGCCGCGCAGACTGTCTTATCGAAGAAAACGCGTGAAATCTGGAGACCGGATCGATCTCAAACAGGCGCTTCGTTCGGCAAGCCGAACCGGAGGCGATCTCATGGTCCTACCGGAGACAAAGAGAAAGAGCCGCCAACGGCGCATTCTTCTCCTGATCGATGTCTCGGGATCCATGAAGGAGCGGTCTGACACGCTTCTTCATTTCGCCCACACACTCGCGCAAAACGCTGAAAAAGCGGAAGTCTTCACGCTTGGAACCCGACTGACGCGGATCACGGACGCGCTTTCACCGAAAGATCGGCGCGCGGCCCTTGATCGCGTTTCCCAATCAGTCTCCGATATCGATGGAGGGACGCGGATCGGCGAAGCGCTGACGGCGTTCCTGTCAGTTCCACGCTACCAGGGCTTCGCACGAGGCGCGCTTGCAATCGTGCTTTCCGATGGGCTCGAACGCGGTGACCCGTCGCTGATGATCGATGCCGTAAGACGGCTCTCTCGTATTGCCTATCAGGTTCACTGGCTCACACCTCTTGGCGCTGATCCCGGCTATCGGCCGGAAACGGCCGCGTTGTCGGCGGTGCTTCCGGTCCTCGATGCTCTGTCTGACGGATCTGACGCCGCAGCGATCTCGCATCACGTGTTGAACCTTGCGAGGGCGGCATGATCGACGCCCATCATCACATTTGGCGACAGGCGGATCTTCCGTGGTTGCTCGGTCCGGAACGCCCTCGGATTTTTGGACCTTACAGCGCCATCAAGCGGGATTATCCGCTCGAAGAATATCTCAACGACATCAAAGGAACAGGGATCGACGGTTCGGTCTATGTCCAGGCGAACTGGGCGCCAAACTGGGCCGTGGATGAAGCACAATGGGTTGCCGATGAAGCCGAGCGGGCGGGCTTTCCGATGGCCATTGTCGCCTTTGCGGATATGACACGCAAGGACACTCGGAAGACCCTGGAAAGACTGAAAGCGGTCCCCGGAGTTCGGGGCATTCGTCATCAATTCCATTGGCACGAAAACCCGCTCTACCGCTTCGCAACACATCCCAATCTCTGTGAAGACGAAACGGTCATTGCAAACATCAAGAGCCTCGCAGACTACGATTTCTCTTTTGACCTACAGGTGTTTGCAAATCAGATGCCGGGTGCCGCAACGCTCGCAAAATCCGCACCCGGCGTAACGTTCATTCTGCAACACGCAGGGATGTATGAAGACCCTTCAAAGGAAGGCCGCAAGAACTGGCTCGATGGAATGAAGGCGCTTGCCGCTTGCGAGAATGTTGTCTGCAAGATCTCCGGGCTCGGCACGTTCAAACGGGAGCTCGACCCAACGCATATCAAGGATCAGGTCACAACGGCACTCAAGCTGTTTGGACCAGAACGCTGCCTCTTCGGCTCTAATTTTCCAATCGAGAAAATCTGGACGCCGTTTCACGATCTCTTCGAGGCCGTCAAGGCGGCAGTCCCGAAGAAACATCACCAATCCGTCTTCACTGAAACCGCAGCCCGTATCTATCGGGTCCAGAGCTAGGGAGTAATATCGCCATGGCCCTCCAAATCCATATCCTCGACTACGGAGACATTGAGCTCGAAGCCTCCTTCCTGGTCCTTGGTCATGAATGCGGGCGCACGCGCCGCGTACCCGTCTACGGGTTCCTGATCACCGGAGGCGAATATCCGGTTCTGGTCGATACCGGTTACCGGGATAATGCGATCATGGAATCGCTTGGAATGCGGGGTCTACAATTCCACGATAATATGATCGAGAACCAGCTCGCTAAACATGGGCTAAAGCTCGGCGATATTCGCTACATTCTCCACACACATCTTCATATCGACCATGCTGGGAAAGATGACCTCTTTCCCATGAACACAACTGTGGTCCTCAATCGACGCGAGATGGAGTTTTCCGTCTCGGGCATCATGTATCCGCAATATCCGAAACCCGATGTTATGCATCTCGTTGAACGCATCTATGAGCCCGAAGCAATCCGCTTTCTTGATCTCGACCTAACGGGTGCGGAAGAGATTATGCCGGGGGTCTGGTGCGAACCTGCGAACGCCCATACGGACGGATCGATGAATGTGATCGTCGAGACTGCCGAAGGTTTAGCCTGCATTTGCGGAGATGTGATTTACGATTTCAACGACCAGATCGTGAACCATGTCTACACCAACAACTACATGGAGCCGCGCGTCACCGGCAATCACTATCAAAACCTGCGCGAAGAAAAGGGCGCGATCAAAAAGCTGATGCAGAATTACACGTTTCTTCTGCCGGTCCACGATCGGCCGGCGAAGATCCAGGGAGGCCATGTCGTTGGTCGTCTCGGCATGCAGGTTCCCGGCCCGATGACGGAAACGCTCCCCGCCCGGCAATGGTTTCCGGCCTAGGCTGAAACGCAAGGGGAGGAGGCCATGGCTCATAAGGTCCTTGATGAGCGATTTCGCTCAATCATTCTGGAACGCGAACCCGTACGCCAGCTTGGTACCGGATTCACATTCACTGAGGGGCCTTTATGGCACCCGGTTAACCAGTCGCTGATCTTTTCAGACATGCCCGGCGATGTCCGTCGACGATATCAACCAAACAGCGGCGTAAGCGAGATTATGAAGCCCTCAAACAAGGGCAACGGCATGACCTACGATGCCGATCTCAATCTCCTCGTTTGCGAGCATTCCACCTCTTCGGTCGTGCGGTTCAGCCCGTATGGAGCGCGGGAAGTTTTGGCGAGCCATTTCGAAGGAAAGGAACTCAACTCGCCGAACGACATCATCGTGAGGCGCAACGGAGCGATTTACTTCACCGATCCGACCTACGGAAGAATGGAAGGATTCGGCGTGCCGCGCCCGGTCGAACTTGGCTTCCAGGGCGTTTACATGTTGCCCCCCGGTCACCGGCCAGGAGATGAGGCTATCCTTGTCTCGGATCGCTATATGTTCACCCAGCCTAACGGCTTGTGCCTGTCGCCATGTGAGCGCTTCATGTGGGTGAATGATACCGAAC